>JBDHYH010000001.1:0-91994 GCA_039811325.1 Chitinophagaceae bacterium
TCATCGAGACGTACATTTTTTCCGGACGGTCGTTGATAGCGGACTATCTTTCCTGTATCAGGGCTAAAATTGTTCCAGACATCTTCCGCCTGTACGCGCAACTCAATCGCGTGGCCTCTTATTTTCAAATCGCTTTGCTGAAAGGATAATTGTTTTCCTTCTGCGATTTTTATTTGTTCTTCTACGAGGTCAAGCCCTGTGATAAATTCTGTTACAGGATGCTCTACCTGCAGTCGCGTATTCATTTCGAGAAAATAAAAATTCAGATCAGCGTCCACCAAAAATTCTACAGTACCTGCACTTTTGTAATTACAAGCCTTTGCCACATTCACTGCTGCTTCCCCCATACGTTTTCTCAGTTCCTCTGTCATGATAGACGATGGCGCTTCTTCTATCACTTTCTGATTTCTGCGCTGGATGCTGCATTCCCTTTCGAAGAGGTGTACGGTATTACCATACTCATCTGCCAGCACCTGAATTTCGATATGCCTGGGCGCAGTTACATATTTTTCGATAAATACTGAACCATCACCAAAGGCAGCCTTTGCTTCGTTGACAGCTCGTTGCATCTGTTCGGAAATGTCTGCAGCTTTTTCAACCACACGCATTCCTTTGCCACCTCCGCCTGAAGATGCTTTGATCAGGATGGGGAATCCGATGCGTTCCGCTATTTTAGTGGCTTCTGCTACGTCGCTAATGGCATGGTCTGTCCCCGGCACCATGGGGATACCATAATTTTTTACTGTGGCTTTGGATGCCAGTTTATCTCCCATCACTTCTATAGCGTGTGAATCAGGGCCAATGAATACCAGGCCGCTATCCTGCACTTGTCTGGCAAACGCAGCGTTCTCGCTCAGGAATCCATAACCCGGATGAATGGCATCTGCACCTGTTTTTTGTGCAGCCTCAATAATTGCTTCTGCTCTCAGGTAGGATAGGGCAGATGCCGGTGGACCTATACAAACGGACTGATCTGCATACAACATATATGGTGCATCCTGATCTGCTTCTGAATACACAGCTACAGACTGCTTACCCATTTTGCGTATCGTTTTCATAATGCGCAAAGCAATCTCTCCGCGGTTTGCTACCAGTATTTTATTTATTTTTTTCATCGGTTTCGAATTCAATAAGGATAGTTCCTTTTTCGACACTATCCGATTTTTTTACATTCACCGTTTTGACAATTCCATCGTGTGGCGCTGTCAGTGTGTTTTCCATCTTCATTGCTTCGAGTACAATCAACGCATCTCCCGTCTTCACCTGGTCGCCGGGCTTTGCAAGCACATCCACGATCACTCCCGGCATGGGCGCTTTTACGTCATTTCGGAAAGATGAAATATCCGTTGTAAATCCTAATTCATCTATAAGAATGTCGAGTTCATTTCCTAAATGCACTTCATAAACAGAAGCATTGATGCGAAGAATGTATTTCCGGTTTAGAAAATCTTCCTTTACGATTTCAGCTTTGACTGTGTCTTGCCCTTCTTTTGCGAGTAGTAATGGTTGATCGGACTTTAGTATGGATATCGCATCTTCACCGGTCAGTTCAAAATTGAATTTGTTATTTACGGAAGCTTTGAATTTCTGGTTCATTGGCTGAAAGTTATTATATAATTCTCAAGCCGGTGTGTTCTTTTTTTTTATTTGAGGGAATTGCAAAGGAGGCGCAGAGAGAGCAGATGATAAATAGTATCACGCAGAGGCGCAGAGGGCGCAGATGAAAAATAATATCACGCAGAGGCGCAGAGAGCGCAGAAGAAGTATAGTGCCATCCGATTTCGTTGTGTACGTTACTTCATTTACATTTTTTCCCTTGTGGTAGAATAACGGTCCACCACGGCGGATCACAATGACAGACTTTTGGGATCGCATTTTCCTTTTTTATGCAACTGTGGCCATCCATTTCCAAAATACCAGTGAAAGATGATGCCGGATTGAATTGCGACCGGATGAACCCTAAGAAAAATCAATGAATCATTTTTTTGGCTTACGCCGAATGGTTTTCTTTTTCTTTTTATCTGATATGACAATGGTTTCCTCCTGGCCATTCAGCAGGTCGAGCCTGCTGAGCACAAAGTCCCTTCCGTTTTCGAAAAATAATTTTCTCGTGAAATCTTTTACATCAAACCCTTCCGGCAAATCTACATCAGCTTCTTTGGCAAAGTCAACAAAATTTTCTTCTATTTCAGATTTGAAATGCTCAAGGCTATTGGCTGTTTCGCATATCCATATCGGGTTGATCAGTCCATCGAAATCACTACCGATGCAAACCTGGTTGAGTGCTGTGGGCACATCGTAACCATTGTTTTGTGCCACTACGATCAGGTGGAGCAGGTGTGCCATGAAATGCCTGAGATGATAATCACTCACCCGTGGATTCACAAGACCGCCTTCTTCTATTTCATCCCAACGCATCACTTTGTCTTCCCATTCCCCAAAGGCTTTGCTGATGGTTACCCTTCCTGTTCCGAGAAATATTGTTTGCTCTTTGTTAGAAATATATTCCGTCTCGAGAGGGAAATCATCTCTCGAATTGGTTTCCATTTCAAATTGCTGATACCCGAGTATGCGCTTATCAAGACTCAACCCAATCATACCGCCTGACTCGAGTATCTCTATAATATCTTCATCATACAGGTTGATGCTCGACGCATTGAAACTGGGCCGCGGGCTTTCGCCATACTTTACCGGTTTGCCCTGCCATAGTACGGTATAACCCTTGTTTTTAAAGTTTCGTAATGCAAAAACATAATCCTTGATGTCATCAACAGAGATGCCTGTGAAACCCGCATGTGTACACACGATCGGCTGATTGATTTTTTTGAATGGAGGCGTTTTTCTCAATTCGTATAAGTGTTGCCGTGAGCCGAGGCTCAGGTGTTTGATGTCGATCATAATATTGTTAGCGTAGCAATGCTTCAACACTTTGATGCCACCATCTGCAATCCTGTAATCCTGTGGCCTGAATTTTTCATTGCTGAGAAACTGCATGCCAAATGCCTGGTTGCAAAGTGTTGATCGCTCCATGTGTGTCAGGTTGATGGACAAGAGAGAAACTTTGCTTCGCAGGTCGTCAATGTTTTTGATAATGGTATCGACATCAAAATTTTGCAAGAGTGATGAAAGTGTGTGACAACCTTCTACACTGAACACCGCATGAATGGTAGAAGTGGCGTTTTCATTGTAATCGCTTCTTTTCTTAAGAGGCTTCACTTTTTTATTCGTGATGCCAAATTGTGCTGCATTGGTGAGCGTTGGCCAGTCATCTGACCGGAGCATTTGGTACGGGTTACAATCAGTGAGCAATTCGAGTTTGTGCTCCTGGATATACACTTTCAAAGGCCCGTTTGCACTGGATTTGAGCAGGTCGTCCACGAGCATTTCCTTTTCAGGAATGTAGAGCGCTACACATACGAGATTGCAATCACTTGCCGCGAGTTGTGCCAGGTTGCCCTGCGACTGCAGGATGTATTCGAATTCCGTACAGCACCGCAGCAGGAAAGGAATCTTACTCTTATCTAAGGGTAGCCATGGGCTGTATTTTTTCACATTGAGTGCAGCATCATTTTCTGAGAATAATGATTTGAGGGTGGGGTGGAGGTGGAAATCGAAGAATGGCATGGTAGATAATTTTATGATGAAAGAATAATTTATTCCGGGGCTTAGTAAATTTTATTTTTTAATCATCATCGAATCCGGGTGAATTATTTCCTGTTATTGACTCTAACTTAAATGCTTCTCTGACTCTATGGTCTGAAAACACCTCCTGAGCAATATGCAATCCTAATTTCCGATAACTCTCGAATTGCTCCTCATCAAAAAACTGGTCTGCAGTCGACTGATGCGGAAAGGTTTTGTTTTTCATAGCATACTCCTGAACGTCCACAGGTTCCTTTCCGTCAACAGAGGATTTTATATACAACAACACTCCTGAATGGTTTTCGCCCACGTAGGTGATCTCTCCTATGGCAAAGTGACTTTCAGAATATCTGTCATCATGCCTGTTAGTGATTTTGGAAATATCAATTCTTATTTCAGCACCGAAGTCGATACGGCATTTCCTGATGGCATTCGCAAGCCCTTCACAAGTGAAGTCGCCATCTTGTTCTGCATCGCAAAGAATGATGTACGGACATTTGCGGCGTACCATTTCATAAAGGCCCATATTATCGAAATGCCCACCATCTGAAAGTGCGACGAACCTATCACGGGTACTGGTTTTATTTATGAGATTATTTAAGATATAGCCAAGGCCTGCGGTTGGGTTTGATCTGTGCCAATAGCTCTTTCTTGGATTTCCCAGCCAGCGCCCTAACTGTACATTAAAAATGGTTAATAGGAAAGCGGTGGCTGGTGAGGAATGGTAACCCTGGTTGGGATTTACAGCAGCTCCGGATATGGCCATAGCAGTGCCAAGTGTCGGGCCTTTGGAAAAAGCGTAATCCTTTGTCTGCCGGTAAGCATAATCGTACGATTTCAAATTTCCGTAAGAAGACCTTGCCATACTAAAGTCGAAACCACAATACAAAGGAGAGAAGATGAATGATTCAGCTTTGCGATCATGCCTGTCAAGTCCCTGCCTTTGGGATGCATTTAAGGCTACGTTGATCACTGGGTAAGGACCGTAGTACCCATTATCATTGGTCAGATTGCACATCATTTCATCATCCAGCATATCGAACCCTGTAAACGGGTTGGCAGTTTGTTGGCGGTCTGTACTTCTCCTTGTACCTCCGAGGTAACCTCTTACCAACCTGTTGCGATAAAAGTTGTACATCGAAAATTCGTTGACGCCTAATTGCATGGCAAGAAAGTATGCAGTCAGTGCACAGACTATGATGATAACCAGGTGGAGTATTTCGATACCTGTTACATGGATGCCGATGTCTTCAAAAATTTTGTAAACCAGGTTTAAAAGTGGATGTATCAATGTAGGCAATAAGATGACCAGGCCCAGCACAAAAAGATATGGCCCGGCTTTACCAAGAATGTTCAGAAATGCGGGATAGAATCCTTTTTGATCTCCTTTGCTGGAAGTCTTTTCACTAAAAGCAGCTTTGACGCTGGCACCAACCAATGCCATCCATCCACCGGTAGCGGCAATGATTTGTGTGTCCCACTTTTGAAATGCAGTTTTGAGGTACTCTGCACCTAACAATGTAGATGCTGAAATCAAAATCCATAGAAATGAGAGCCGGTGAATGGATGCACCAACTCTGCCCCACCATTCACGGCGCTCGTCGGGAAAATACTTCCCTAATAATGCCATCCTCACGATTACAGTGACGCTGATGACCTCTAATGTCAGGGGAACGCTCAAAATAAATTGGATTACTTTCTTGTCTATAGTATATGTTCCAATATATGAGTAAGAGATATTTCCAAGTAATACTGATACAACAGCCAGGCAGACCAGGCCCAATGCTGTTGCAATTATCGTGTATAGGGTAAGGGTAGAATAAGCGAATAGCTTGGTACGTCCATATAATGTAATACCACCTGCATAGTTTCCCATGATAGCCACTAATATCAAGCACAGGAATGCAACAAGTGCCGTAGGCAGGAATATCATTACCCTTTCATAAACAGAAATGGAAGTATTGCTGTTCTTGCAAAATTCGGAAGAGAGCCAGGCACTGATAAAATAAGCGCCGATCAGGGCTATCATAATGATCCAGTTTCCAATATTTTTAGAATATTTCGTGCGGATATTAAACTTCCGGAATCTTTCTTTATTATAGGCATACATACCTGCACCCGCGAGGATGGCAGCCGGTAACAATATCAATAGACTCCAGGACAATACTGCCTGCCAGGAAGTGTAAAGCGGATGAACAAGATGTCTTGACCAGATTTGGTACAATAGGCTACCACAAAACAATACAGCAAGAAAAAACAAAAAAATAACGACCTGGTTTAGTAAGGTGTTTCTGAGCCAGGTCATTCCGAATGTCCATGAATCAACAGACATAATGCTGGAGTTCGGTGCCAGGTAATTGCTATACATCCGCAACCATTTTATCGGGTTCAATTCTTCACCTGATGGGTCTGGAGATTTTTGCGGATTAAGCCTGTTGGAAACTTTGATCACTGATTGATCTCTTTTTATCCAGGAGGCAAACCAACTTCCAATATACCCACCTCCCGATACCGTTGATAAATAGTCAAACCGCTTTATCAATTTTTTTTCGGATAGCCCTTGTAAAATTCCCAGGTTGAAAGTGGCCGACCGGATGCCACCACCGGATAGCGCCAATGCGCATATACCCATTTCTTTTCCTTTCGCAAATGGATCCTTGTTTGCTACTTCGATACCCGAACTTATTTCATTTTTAGAGCGCAGGCCTGTTACTACTTCTTCATTCTCTCTTCGCTCCCGGTTGCGTTGAATCTCTTGCAACTCCCGGTTGAATATCAGTCCAAAAGACAAGGGGGCTTTCACATCAATGAGTTTATCGTGCAATACATCCAGATTTTTTAATAGGTCACTGATACATTCACCTTGTATTTCCTTCTGCTTGTAAAACCTTTCGGAAAAACTTATTTCTGCCGGACTCAGGAGCGCTTTCTTATCATCTTCATCTGCCTCCCACATCTGCAGAATTCTTTGCTGATGTACATCATATCCTGTTCCACCTAAGGCCAGTATTATTTGGATAGGTAAGTATTGCAATACTGATGCGAGTTGTGAACGTTGTACCGGATTTTCATATAATAGCCGATCCAACACGAGTTTCCAATTGTAAGGAGTGGGATATCCTCCGGACGTTTTCAGTAGGTGGGTTATTCCATTTTCTCTGTTGATCTCGAGCCATCCGATGAGCCTACAGGTGATCTTGATGGTATAATTAACGGCAGCATCACTATCAAATTCATTATTGCTGATCCATACCAGTTCTCTTACTCTTTTGGAAAAATTTTCCTTCAAGTCAGATTTGCCCTGAGTATCCATGTTGGTAAGAAGAGCACGGAATTTTTTTTCAAACTCATCAGGAGGGATCGTTAATATGCTGGCTTTTACCGAATTTTTTTCTGTTTCGATTTCGCCATTGAGTAGCGCAGTTTGAATAGCAGTGATAACTGCTACTGCTCTTGCCGTTAAGTCTGTGATAGAATTCATGGTATTTATTTACGAATGAACTTCAACGCTTTTGTTTTTCTTTAATAACATTTGGATGACAAATACTTTGAAGATGTTTTCATATTCTTTCATAGTGAAAATCATGGTACTTGTTTTAGAACAATCATTTTCTCAATTCCTCGTATAAAAATTAAACAATGGAATATCAACCACCACATTCAATCCGAAACGCAGATAAAAATTTTTATCCTTATTAATTTCCAATGCTGTTACCTTCCTGAGTTGTGGGCCTACCTGTGCTCCGATGCCAATGGAGACAGGGCACTTGCCAAGCCCGTAATAGAAATACAATCCGGGCGAAATGATGTTGGAGAGCGTTACTTCCGAGGCTACTTTACTGCTATCATTCCCAAGACGGTAAGCTGCCATAGAACCTACATCAATCAATGGGACAAAAATGGTAATGCTTTTTCCTCCGGGTGCTTTTTTGTTTTCTTTCTGCTCTGATGATTGGTGTTTTCCTAATTTACCCCAGCTAAAAGCAACACCAACCGGAGCCGTAACGCCTGCAGCAAATGCTGTTTTGTTTTTTGTAAGTGCCGGTAAATATTCTATGCCGCCGAAAGGGCCGATGAATGCGTTGAGTGAAATGTTGGAAGTAGTTTCTCTTTTGATAGAAGAGCTTCCAACAGGAAGTACAGCTGCTTCTATGGCTGCTTTTACTTCGTCTGAATTGTTTGCTTCAATGATGTTGGCCATGAACATGCCGTACCTGACATAGTCGTCTGTGAATTTATTTTCACATCCGGGAATCATGGTGACCAATGCTGAAGTGTGAAGAACCAACGCACCGTAGTTGTGTGATTTGATATCATAACAGCAATTCGTAATCTCGCCAAAAACAAAAACTAATTTTTGGATGATGGGATTCATATTCGCCAACCCGGGGAAGATTTGGTTGTCGTTTGATAGCAATGTAATTGATGATTTTATAAAATGAAAAATAGATGAGGTGTAGTCAGCATAAAGGGTGAGTACCTGTTGTTCGCCTTCATCCTTTATTTCCAAAATACTTTTTGCATTGTCTGCCACCTTGCTTGCAGCAATGGCGGCATTCTTAAAGTATTGAACAAAAAGCAATGCCTTCGGAGTATTCCATTCCTTTTCCAACTCTGTTAAAAATGATTGAAGCGAAATATTTTCATTTGAATTTGAAAACGAAAGCGGCCGGCTCCTTTTGAGGTTGCTTGCATAGAGCAATCCAAAATAGAGTTTAGTAGTGATGCTGTCTCTAAAGAGGTTGTTGACCTGCTTCTTAGTAATCCAAACTCTTTCTTCATCATTGCTCCTGAGGGAAGTGGATATGAGGTCAAGTAATTGAATGTGATTTGATAGATTATCGTTGGGAGTCGTCAACTGGTCATTGGATAGAGTGTTGATGATTTCAGCAATGTTTGAGCCTTGAATAATTTCATCAGCTATCATCAGACCCGCAGATATTGTTCTCCCATTCACAGTTTCATTTAGAAATCCGGTAATCACATCGGCACGCTTAGTAATAGTATCACTGATGTTGTAACCTTCGTAGGACGAAGTTTCTCTGAGAGCCAGCAGGTTAGTACTTAACGCAGCCAAATCCTTGTGAAAGGAAGTACGAAGTGCAGGCAGCATTGCTGCATAATTGTATGCGGCCAATTGATTGGCGATACTGCACGTTGCAGGGAAAATGATCCTGACTTCGGGGTATCGTCTCAAAAAATCCTGGAATCTTCTGAAGAAAGCAATATTCAACTCTTCCTTGCTGCGCTGCACTAAAAACTTAGCAAGGCCATCCGCGAAGTTGGTAACGTTGAGGTTGCCAATTCTGGTAAAGAAATTTCCTTCTCCTTTTTTAAAAGGTTGATCGCTGGCAGCCCCCATCCCTGCAACATGAAACAGTTTCTTTATAAAAGGATTGAAATTGGCGCTTGACGTTAAAGCATAATCATTGAAAATAGTTTTGGGGTTAAATAGTTCATGAGGTTTGATGAGATAGGTATTCAGAATTTTTGAATACGCTTCTTTGGAGTCGCTTGTCGTATCCAGTTTTCCATTTACTACATATTTGGATAATGTGATGGCATCATAATAGGCGTTTTGAGCAAATGATTTTACCGGAAAGCATAGTGCGACGATGATGATAATTTTTGTCATAATTCCTGGGTTTAATGAGCTAACATTTTATAAGCTTGCATGGGGTGAATAATTCCGTATCCATAAGAAGTGTCAAAACCTTTTTCGCCTGCATCTTCTGCGGATTTATTAAGAATGACTTGTATTTCTTCCGGCGTTAAATTTCTTCCGAGTTTTCGTTTGCCATAAGACTTTAGAACTGCTACAATACCTGACACTAAAGGAGTAGCCATGCTTGTTCCACTGTCGAATTTGTAACCCTCACCAGTCCATGTAGAAAATATTTCTTCACCAGGAGCAACGACATCCAACTTTGTACTTCTGCTCGAACTGTCAGCCCTGGATCCGTCTTGTTTGATAGAACCAACAGAGATGCATTCATCAAATGCAGCAGGGTAGGAGTCCACAGGATCATCATTAAAGTTATTGCCGGCAGATGCGATGGTAATGATTCCTTTTGCAGTGGCTTCTTCAATTTTCTTTTTCAGGCTTTCCAATTTAATTTCTAATTCGGAAAATTCTCCACTGATGGAGATGATATCCACATGGGCATCAATCGCATGTTGCAATCCTTTTACCACATTGTCAATTTCCCAGCCATCGAGTGTCTCAGCTATCTTGATGATAAGAAGTCTTGCCATGGGAGAAGCACCGGTGGTCTTCTTTCCCTGTGCAGCAATTATTCCGGCTACGTGTGATCCGTGGCCGTTGGTATCTTCTGCTATGCTATCACCATTCAGAATATTGATCCGGGTAATGTTTGAATAATCAAATTCGGGATGTGTAGGTGAAATACCGGTATCGAGAATAGCTATTGTTATATCCTCTCCCTTGTTGTCTGTAGCCTTCCAAAACTCTGTAATCTCCAATCTTTTTAAGCCCCAACCCATATTGGATTGGCTCTCTTTCGCTTTAATATTCTTTGAGAGAAAAGTAGTTGTAGCAATGTCTGTTTTCGCTTTTTCCAAACCGCCTTCCCACACATATTGTCCATCTTTTCCGAGATACCATTTGCCTAATTTGTTCGTGATCTCTCCCACACTTTCAAATACATCACCCTTTTTAAGTGTGGATGTAATATTCTCCTTATCATTAAAATCCAATACAGGACTTTTGCGCTTGTTCAATTTATTTACTATGACCTGGAGTTGTTGCATGATCAATTAGAATAGGGTAGGGTCTTTCATGATGTTGATGTCAAGTTTTGAATTCTGGCCAATCTTTCCGTCTTCACAATACTGCCATATAGCCCAGTCCTGCCAACCGATAGGGTAAGAAACTTTGTTACAATCGCGGGCTGAATACAGGGATATCCATAGTTTGTATTTGCCGAGATCGTGATCAAATGGTAGTTTTCTGTTCAGGTATTCTTTGCGGCTGTAGATAATGGGAGCCATTCCTGTTGATGAAATAATCTTTGCAATAAATGTGTTGATCCAAAGCAGGTAATCTGCAGGACCAAGCGGTGTATCCCATCCCTGCTGGTCTTCGAGATCGAGTACCAGCGGAAGATCAGGAGCAGTGCAGGAAGATATTCTGTTGATGGCTTCGTTTGCTTCTGCAGTTGCATCGTTAATTACTGTTCCACCATTCCGTGTATCAGGTCGGCAGAAGTGGTAGTAACCAATTCTCAATCCTTGTTGCTTTGCAGTTGCTGCATTTTGTCCTGCCTTTGCATCGGGAGTTCCCACTCCTTCTGATATTTTGATGAATACAAAACTGATTCCGGCATTATTGATTCCACTCCAATCCGGCAGGTCGTTGTGATGCGAAATATCAATTCCCATTCTGCATGGTGATGGAAGGTGAATTGGAATATCACGGATGATATACGGGGTACCAAGTGGTGGATCCAGAACTACCAAACCACCTCCCCAGTAACAAGCCCCTTCGGCATCGCAATACCATTTTCCCAATGATGAATTTTGAATATTGGTCGCTTCATATCCTTCGAACATAGTTCCCCTTCGTACTACACCAATTACATTTTTTTCTGAAAGCGTGGTGGGTACACCTGAGCGTACATTGAGTTTGTTGACAATTACTTTTAGCTGTGGCATAATCATCCTACGGCCTCCTCGTCCTGATTTGTGTTTACGTTTACTGTTACAGGATTCACCGGCGATCCGGTCACTGATCCAGTGTTTGTATTGGTACTGTTTGTTGATTCTTTGGTTCCCACTCCACGCAGACTAATCAGTTTGCTGAGCAGATCGAACCAAAATGGAGCGCCCAGCATGATGGCAAATGCTGTGATGAGCCAGCCAACAAAAGTCTCTCCACCACCTGCCTGGTTAGGACTGAATCGAAACCACTTGCCGGCTGTCATCTGATGGATGTATGCACAACGTTCTTTCATGAATTTCATCTTTTGAAACTCCGGCTGTTGCTGTGCGTGCAATTGTTTCAGTAAAGTGCTGTCAGCAACAAGTTGTAATATTATTTTGGAAAGTTCTTCTGAATTTTTTGTGTTTTGCAGCGCCTTGATTTGGTTTTGGTGAAGTGCAATGGTGTTGGAGATTAAGGCAATGCTGTCATTGATCTTATTAGTGATTCTTTGCAGTGAGTCAAATCTTTTTTGATAGGTTGTGTCATCACTGAGTTTCCTACACATCTTGCAGGTATCCTTCCAGGGGGTTCCCAATCCTAAAATGCCATTGGCTTTTTCAGCATCTGCTGCTACCAGTTTGTAAGTAGAATCAAGAAGAGATGATGAAGCCTTCGAAGAATCACCGGGCAATAATTTGGCTGGATCTAAATGGTCTTTGCCGGCGATAGCCATTTGCACCATTTGTTCACGTGCAGTTTCATTATTTGAAAGAATGCGATGTATGGCGATGGTATCCACGTTGAAAAAATACGCAACCCCAAATCCTATGACAAAAAGAACAATCCTGGTGTATTTCTTATACCAACCGGTAGCCCGCTTCATAGTATCATCAAACCATTGTTCCAGCTTTTCTTTGAATTTCTCGGGGTCAGCTCCTGAATCCTGCCAGAGTGATCTTAGGAAAAAAGCAGTACTCGTATTCAAGGGCACAGTTTGTTCCGATAACTGCTGTGGAGTAGCATTTGGAATGTTTTCATTCTTTAAAATTTTCTTGATGGCAGGATTTGCTGTGTCTGCAGTGCTGATTGGAAGCTTGTGAATAACTCCCGCGGTAATCGATTCGTGAATGGATTGAATAGCTTGTGATTCCGGACGATCAAATCCTTTTAAGAGATCCATCAGCACTTTCGAAAAATTGGAAGCGCTTAGATAGGCAGGCTTGCTGTACCAGTTATCCTCTGCCAGGTATTTAGTAAGTGGATGCGCATAAAACCAGGGAGCCACCTTTTTCCCTTTCATGAGGCTTTTCAGATTGAAGATATGCAGCAGCCCTACCATTCGATCCATGTATGCTACGCCGGTTGGCGTCTTACCGTCTTCCAGCATACGTAGTATGGCTTTCTCCAACACCTTGGCGCGAAAATCAAACCTGGTAGCAATGATCTCCTGCAAGATAGTAGCCAGCAGGCTGTACAGCAGGAATACAAATACCAATCCAATGAACACGTCTAATGCGGCATTGTTGAACATGACAAAAAGTTTAATTGAAAGAATTGGGGGTCGTTGGATAGGATTGGACAAAAAGTGGAACAGAAAACCGCTCAGATCATAAGTTCAGCAGAAATTAAAATGATTACAAATCTCAATTTCAAATCATTTTAAAACAGGAAAGCGTGCGGCGTTTGTGAGGATAGATTAGGGAAACCGGAATTGGCAGTTCTAAGGATCGGATTTGATTGCTGCCAAATCTTTGTCACGGCGACTTACTTGTGGCAACGAGTTTTTTACTAATTGGGAACTGAGATATAAATGTAGGGATGTTTTGAATAAAATTGAAAATTTTATTTTTTTGAAACCCGAAAGTATTATGGATTCTAAACCAAATCAAACATTCCTTATTAATTCAGTTTTCCGTCAAGTCGGGAGCAACGTATCCTTATGCATGGCACTTTTAATCGAGGTACCTACAATTAGAACTTGGATAAAAATAGTAATGTTCTATCCTTTGAGCTCTCCCATCTATCCCGATGTAAGTTTGTTTTAAATTAGACCTGTAATCTTTAAGGTTTTTAAGAAGCTCTTTTACGAATGTCCTCGTGCTGTTTTTCAAAATCGAATCAAACGTGATTTCATCCCTATGGTTTACCTTGCCGTTAGACTTGAAAACATTGATTCCGGCAGGAAATCTGATATAAAAATAATTTGTAAGAATACAGCGATTATGTTCCTGATCAGTAGAAGTTATTTTTGTTTTGTCATACTTCATAAAATTGATATTGGTAACCCTTGAATGAATTGGTGATAATTGATGGACGAGTTGCCTGACATCTTTTTCCAGCCAAAAGTTTTCTCTGTTTTGATTTAAGTCTTTAGTAATAATGGTTAATTCACCATCAATTCCTTTTGTATCATTGAAAAGTTGGGTTATGCAGGGAAGTAAATTGTATTTTACTTCCTGGTTTTTTTTATTTGCCATTACAAATAAATCAAATACCAGAATATTGCTTGCTTTATGTTTGAATCGATCCAAATCTTTCCATGAACGAAAAACACCTATTTCTTTTGGATGGGGATTGGATTTTACAAGCAACTCCCTGTCTTCTCTGTTAGACAAAAACAATTGCCATTTATCTCTTAGAGATTTGTTGGTGATGAAATAGCAGTTGAATTCATTTTGTAATTTTTCTTCATCACAATCTTCAACAAAAAAAAATTTTGAAATAGCCCCCTTTTTATAAAATTCAGGGTCAAGAAGTCTCTCCTTGAAACTAAGACTTACCGGAGAATTGATTTCCGATAAATGCCAATAAAATTCGTTTGTATCAATTAGCTTTTGTATTTCTTTTGAGGATTCAATATTTATAAAAACTTCAACTCCTCTGATTCTTCTGAAAAACTGGAAATAAAAATCATAAACAACAGGATCCATCTTGTCATCACGGGTTGCGAATCCTTCAAGAAATTTGAAATCAAAGTAAAGTGCGACCATTAATTCTTTTGAGGATTGTTGAGCTTTAATAATTCAAATTTCCAGTTGGTTGCCTCATCAAAGAAGCCAGGGCCAAAGTCATCATCGGTGCTCCCGTCTGCGTTGATGTTGATGTTCTTAATCTGTTGTTCTCCTCTTTCTAATCTTCGTGGATTATTAAAATAATATAACTTTATCTTCTTTGCAGAAATCTTTTCTTTTGCGACTAAATACTGTAGCTTTCTAATAAAATATTCACTATGTGTTTCAATAATGAATCGATGCCCCAGGTTAAAATTAGTCCTATTAGTTGCCTCAATAAAAAAGTCTGCTAATTTCGATTGCAATTCTGGATGAAGATTCCCTTCAGGTTCTTCAATAATGAAAATCGATTCAATCTCCAAAAACACTTTGATTAAAATAGGTAGTAATTGAGTAACGCCATATCCAATTCCATTCAACCCAACATCTACTCCATTTTTTAATATTTCAAGTCTAAAACCATATCCTGTGATCTTTTTTAGATTAATTTCATCATTTGGATCCAGTATTTTGAATAGGTCAACCACTAGGCGTTTAAAATCCTTATGATCAAATAAAGAACCCTTATCTCCGAAATAAGCCTTTGACAATGTTTCGTAAAATCCAGGTGAATTTGCTTTTGTATAGACTATTTGCTGTTGAGCCCTTACTCCATCAATAAACTTTAACCGGTTAAAGAGATTATGTAAAATACCTGTGGGGAATAATCTGAAATCTTCTAGTAGTTCAAAGTTGAGATATTTGGAGATATGAAGTTTTTGAATTTCGTCGGGAATTGTTTCAAGTAATTCTGGGGATAAAATATCATAAAATGAGGGATTCTGACCTATGAGTACATCTTCCTCAACTGGCTCCCCATCGGGATCAAATCCCATTGCTGTGACTATACGACCCACATTCCTTAATTCCTCAATGATCCGTTCAAAAAATTCATCTAAGATATCTGATTTGTTTTGAAGAAAGAATCCCATTTCCGTTTTATGTAAACGTAAATTTTTCTCCAAATAAGTAAAAATGTCGTCTATTATTTGATTCAAACTTTTCTCACTCATGTTCTGAAAAGTATTCCTTAACCTGTTTTTATTTATCAACGCTGAGGGAAATTTAATAAAACTCTTTTCCCTGAAAGTGAGCCCTCCCTGATTCTTAATCATATCTTGTTCAAAAACAGGGATATGATTTTTTTTAACTTTTAATGAACGCAAAGCCGTATTCTGATAAGTGAGTTCAATAAAATAATTAATTTCTTCTTCGGTTGAATAGGCTGATTTTCGTTGAAGTAATAAACCAAAAGAAATAAGATTGTCTACCGTATATATATTCTTCAATGCTTCAAAGCCCCCGAGTTTTAAGTCCTCATTCATTAATTCCAGTTCACAAAGTCCATTTGCCTTATATGACTCTGTCAGCAACCGAAGCGCTTTCGTAAAACTGCTTTTGCCACTACTATTGGTTCCTGTCAGGATTGTCAGCGGCGCTAAATCAAATTTGGTTTCTTCTCCAAAGACCCTGAAATTATTTATCGTAAATCCTATAAGATCGAATTCGTTCATATTTTTTAATAATTTAATTTAAATTCCAGTTTGCGTCTGGATTAATATTAAAGGCGTCATGAATTTGAGAATCACTCCATCCGTTGCAGCCACTATATTTCTCATAACTATCTTCCTGATCATAATTGAAATCTTAAACATTATCATCTAATTCACTTTCCTTCTTATCCAAAGGATTTTTATCTCTTGAATTTTTGAAGGGGTCTTCCAATAAACTGTTTATGAATTCCTCTTCAGTTGCTGGTTTGTTTTGGTTCTGGTTCATTTTAGTTGTTTTTGCTCCTGATTAATTTCAAAAATCAAAATTGTCTCCCACTTATGCAATCTATAGACATTCTTACTTTTCAACCAAAAAAAAATTTCATCCCCCAATCCCTCTCACCCTTCTATCATAAATGTCATTAAACCAAAGCCGCTTGAACATCTGGTTTACGCGGTCGTCAGAGAGTTTGTTGTATAGCTCTAATTTGTTATTGATGAAATTCAGTAACTCAGAATCTATCTCTTCATTGAATTTATCCTGAATATTATCCTTGCTATTCTGCGCATTGAAATAACTCATCAGTTCATCATTGGAATAAATATTCTGTTTCATCTTTTCGAAGTCCACTTTATCTTCTTCCTTCAGGTCTATACCGTAGGTGTCATTGAGTACTTTGATGATCTTTGTGAGCCATTCGTTTTCATCATCTGGCGTTTTGCCATCTCCTCCCGGGGACATTCCCTGCATTTCGGCATTCTTGCTTTCAAGCGTCAGATCTGTTGTAAACTGGTGTTGCAGTTTGTAACTGTCTAATTCTACTTCATCCAGAATCTCTGTTGGGAGCGTATTAGGATTGGCAGGTAGTTTCTTCAGCAATGCACTCAGGAAAACATAATATTTCTCTAACTGCACATCGGTGAAAGTGATGATCTGAGACAGAAAACGATACAACCGTATAAAATCTTTGATAACAGACTTGAATGTGATCTGCTGCTCATCATCTAATTCGGTGCTAAACCGGTTTACCACTTCATTTAATATAGGTTGCAACTTCTCTTTATGGTCACCCTGTTTGAAAAATAATCCGGCAAAGGATTCCAACTCATTTGAGTATATCAGGTTAAAGGCATCTATTTTATTTTGTACATCGTATAAACTGTTCGGATCGGTGAGGTTATCTTCCTCCATAAAATTGCTGCCATAATATACCTGGAAATCTTCTCTTACTTTTTCCGCATCGTTGACAAAATCGAGAATCATCGTGCTGTCTTTACCGCGCATAGTCCTGTTGAGTCTGCTTAGTGTTTGTACCGTACTTGCCCCTCCTAATTTTTTATCTACAAACATGGTATGCAGCATTGATTCATCAAAGCCGGTCTGGAACATGTTGGCAACAATCAGGACCCTGTACTGCGGCAGTTTGAATGCATCTACAATTCCGATTTTGCCTTCGAGATTATTCATGTTCTCTTTGGTATAATCCTGTCCGGTCTCTGCATCTGTAACGGTTCCGCTAAAAGCAACCAAAGCGCTGTATGGTAGTTTCATTTCACGCATGATATCATCAAACTTTCTTTTAAAACGTACCGCATGTAATCGTGAACGTGTTACCAGCATCGCTCTTGCCTTACCCTGAATTTGATTTTGAGTTTGTGCCACAAAATGCTCAATCATGATTCGCGCTTTCTTCTCAATGGCATGATCCTGCAAATCCACGTACGAGGAAAGTACCCTCACTGCTTTCTTTTTTTCATACTCTTTGTCGGTGATCTCATTTCGTTTGATGAGTTTGTAGTACCGCTTCCAACTCATGTAGTTTTTGAGCACATCCAGAATAAACCCTTCCTTGATGGCCTGCTCCATAGTGTAGATGTCAAACGCTTCTTTCTTTCCGCCCCTGAGGGTGCCAAACAGTTCAAGGGTTTTGGGTTTGGGCGTAGCAGTGAAGGCGAAGAAGGAAATATTTTTTTGGTCTCCTTTCTCTCTGATCTCTTCGGCAATGATGTCATCCAAACTCTTTTCTTCTCCATCGGCCGCCTCTGCTTCATCAAGTGATAACGCTTTTCTTAAATGCCTTGCAGACTCGCCTGCCTGTGAACTGTGCGCTTCATCAATGATCACAGCATAAGTCTTGTCTCTATTTTTTGCTACCGTTTCGGAAATCACCGGAAAACGCTGAAGGGTGGTAACAATTACCGGCGTGGCATTTTCTATTGCACTGGCCAGTACCGCACTAGGCTTGCTTTCATCAATATACACCACACTCCCAGGCACCTGCTGAAACTGCCGGATACTGTTTTGTATCTGTTTGTTCAAAACCCTGCGGTCAGTAACAACGATGATACTGTTGAACAGCGATTTTTCGTCATCTATGTTTTGGTGGTAGCCGGATAACTGGTGTGCCAGCCAGGCAATCGTATTGGACTTGCCCGAACCGGCAGAATGTTGTATCAAATATTTTTTCCCAACACCATCTATTCTTAATGCTTTCAAAAGAGCCTGCACTGCGCGCCGCTGGTGAAACCTCGGAAATATCAGTACTTCTTTCCTCTTCTCTTTTAATTCCTTTGTTTTAATATCGTAGTATTTCTCCTTGTTGATTTGAATATTGATATAATTCTGAATCAGGTCTAAGAGTGAATCTTTTCTAAGCACATCTTCCCACAAAAAAGAAGTGGCATATCCGTTGGCATCTTCATTGACCAACCCTTTGTTGAAAGGCAGAAAATACGAATCCTTCCCTTTGAGTTCGGTGCACATGCTTACCTGTTCAGTGCTTACAGCGAAATGAACCAGGCACTTCTTGAATTCCAATAACGGCTCCTTTGGGTCACGGTCTTTAATGTATTGTTTAATGGCGTTTAGGAGATGTTGCCCGGTGAGTGCATTTTTCAATTCCATTGTTACTACCGGTATTCCATTTACGAAGAGCACGATATCAATGGCATTTTCATTTTTCCTCGAGTATTTCAGTTGGCGGATAATCGTAAGCCTGTTCTTCTGATACCATTCCAAATGTTCGGGCGACTTGCTATGCGTTGGTTTAAAGAAAATAGTATCTAAATGCTGCCCGGATATTTTCAGTTTGGTTCTGAAATAATCAAGCGTCTTGTTGGGCAGGGTTTTGATGGCATTGGAAGCGTAATAGGCAATTTTATTTTCCGTATCGCTGCCTAATTGCTGAACCAGCGCTTCATATTTTTCAGGTTGAGTATCTTTTATAAAGTCCACTACATCCTCCGGTATCAGGCACAGTTCTTTGTCATAAGCAGCCGTGTCTTTGAGTTGATACTCCTTGAAAAAAGGAACAATGTCTCCGGTGAGATACCTGGAGATTTCCTCCTCAAAATGAAATTCTTTAGTGCCTTCGGCCATGATTGTTGTTGATTCGTTTATTTGTTCGTTCGTTTTTTACAGCTACCAAGACAAGCTTTTAAGTTGTCTTGTCTTTCCGCTATCTCCCTTTTTTGATTAAGTAACAGCGTTACAAAAATGTAACCCGCTTTATTGTTGTGCCAGTGGCACAACAATTTGAATATCCGGAAACTACTCTTCAAACTGCAATATTCCCTGCATATTTCTCTTTCTCAATTCAAAATTTTGCTGTACTTATCCTTCAATTGTGTAGTCAGTGTCGACACAATTCGTTTGCCATATTCTGCCCGTTTTTAATTATTACATCTTAAAACCAAGTTCACTTAAAAATGTAAATGTATCAATATGATTTATACTAAACGCTTCGCAGACGTCCGGTATCTTAATTTCTCTTTTGGATTGCGGTGCAGTAACTTCCATTGAAACGATTGTCAGGTCGTATTCCAAACCACAGGCAATTACCCAGGCATCGGCATTATTAAATTCCGCAAATCTTTCTTTTGCCGAAGATTTATATTGAGTTTGACTATCTGCCCATTGCATTAAATGTGCATAGTGCCTTATTATTTTCGTTTCATTTTTGGTGTTGATGAGCTTTGATTTTAAGTTTGGCCTCGCTATCCATTCAAACAATTTATCCTTTCCCAATTTTATTTCTTCAAACACCTTGTCATTGGTAGTTATTGATCCATTACCAAATTGTGTTTCCAAAAAATCCCAAAAACTTGGCGCTATTTCAAATGAATAGTAAGTCCTGAATGCCTGTGTCAGGCTGCTGGTATCAATAATGTACTGTAATTTGTTCGCCATTACTGATCCATCTTGTTTGCAAATTCATGATAAGTATTCCCATACAAACTGGTAAGCCTGTAGGCATCACTGTATAACAGCTTACCAGACAAGGCTGCATTGTTCACCGTATTAAAAAATGCCCTTCCCACCCGGTAGGGCTGGTTATTATAAAAGTCGCCACCGCCCCCCGCTCTGGATTCAGCATCCCAACTTTTTTTCTCAGCATTATAGAATTCGAAGAATTCAGATTTGGAATAAATTCCCACATCCAAAAGCCGTCGTGCAATAACAATACGGCTCACCTTGAATCTTTGGCACAACAAATCAACAGGCTGATTTTTATTCCTTACATTTTCCCAGGCAGGTAACAATGCATCCACCGCCACCAATAATTCTGCTGCAATTGCATCACATGCCTTTTCGGTAGCATCATTGGCAGGCTGAAAATTTTCCCTGTCTGTAATGGCAGAAATACCCAACCATATATGCGCCAACTCGTGCATGAGTGTGAATAGCTGAGCGGACTTATAATCCTTGCCGTTTACAAAAATAAATGGAGCATACCTGTTGGTCAGTGCAAAGCCCTGGAACTCCTTCGGGTCAAGGGTTTGGTGTGTGTTATTATTGACTACGCCATTGATGACTACGTAAATTCCAATGTTTTCAATCCGTTCAATCAGAAACTGCATAGCCTTATTCTTATTCGGCAGGAGGTGTGCCCAATCCAATGGCAATTCTATCTTCCGGCGAATGCTTTTTGCAACAGCATGCAAATTGTCCTCGGCATCTGCGCTGCCAACAAATTTCAATGGAGCCATTCCTTCTGCCTGCAAATATTCTGCGAGCCAATCCTGCCGCATCTGCACAGTGCTGATGATTCGTTGCAATGCCGTACTGTATTTAAACACAGGTTTTTTATGCCCTGTCCGGAACAGTGGAATTATATTTTGTTGTCGGGGTAAATGATCCAGGAAAAAATAACCAAACGGCACATTTATTTTCTTAGCCAATGTAGCGAGTTGGTTGATGGTTGGTTTCTTTTTACCGCTTACCCAATCCGGCAGGGTGTCAAATTCCTCCCACACCTCCGGTTCCGCAGCCTCTACGGCATTGGCCAAAACATTTGTATTGATATTGATGGTTTGCGGCATTGTGTAAATATAAACCAAAGAAGGAATTTGTCATAAGGATTAGCAACCTTCGGTAGGTTGACAACCCTCATACAGCTATAATATTTAATTCTCAGTAATGGTATCTTCTCTTGCTTCTCCATTCACTGGTAGCAACCCATCACTTACTATTGCATTATCCACCATTCCTTTGGATAACTCCTTTTTTGTTTTCAAACCCAGTTTCTTCAACTTGGTTGCCTGCGCTACCAGGTTATCATTTCCGGTACTCAACTGCTTATAGGCTTCGGTATATTTTCCTTGTGCTTTATCCAGATAGTTTCCAATATCATCTAAGTTGGCTACAAAACCTACAAACTTATCATACAACTTAGCGCCTCTTTCTGCAATCTCCAATGCATTCTGATTTTGATATTCTCTTTTCCACAGGTCAACAATCAACTTCAATGAAGTAATCAGGTTGGTGGGGCTTAATAACAAAATCCTTTTATCATAAGCAAAGCTCCATAAGTCAGCATCTCCCTGCATGGCTGCAATGTATGCAGGTTCGCTCGGTACAAACATCATCACAAAATCCAGGCTCTTATTGTAATCATCATATCCCTTAGTACTTAAAGTAACTATATGCCTTTTGATACAGGATATATGCTCTGCCAATTCCTTTTGCCGGGTTTCATCGTCTGTGGCTTCCACGCATCTCGTAAAGGCATTCAATGAAACTTTTGAATCAATAATTACGTGCCTGTTGTCAGGATATTTTATCACTGCATCGGGCCGCATCTTTTTATCCTCCGAATCGGATTTTAAGGGATTGCCATTTTCATCCTTCAACTGGTACTCCATAAAGTATTCCCTGTCTTTCACAAGACCGGAACGCTCCAATATATTTTCAAGAACCATTTCGCCCCAGCCGCCCTGCGTTTTTGATTCGCTCTTCAACGCCTTCGTAAGATTATTGGCTTCTTCACTGATGACCTTATTCAGTTCGGCAAGCTCCTTCACTTTTTCGCCTAAAGAAAATCTTTCTTTGGATTCTTTATTGTAAACCTCTTCTACTTTGGTTTTAAATTCTTTGATATTCTCACCCAAAGGATCTAAAATGGTTTTAAGGTTGGTCTTATTTAATTCGGTGAACTTCTCCGTTTTGGTCTCCAGGATTTTATTGGCAATGTTTTCAAACTCGGTATTGAATTTCTTGCCCAACTCATCAATCTCGTCTTTTTGCTTTTCTAATTTTTCCTTCAGTGCTTCGTTGTTGGCGTTGGCAGTTGCCAAAAGTTGTTTGGTTATTTCCACCTCGCCCCTGGAAGCCTTTAATTCACTTTTTATTTCTTCTGTTTCCCTGTTCTTGTCTGCAATGGTCTGATTGGCTGCCCTTAAATCTGCACTATTTGTTGTAACCGAATTGTTCAACAGGGATATTTCTGAAAGCTTTCCCTCAAGCGTATTTCTTAGTTTTGATACCTCTTCGCGTGTACCGGACAAATCATCATTCTTTCTTTGTAAATCTGAAGAAGCCGTTGCTTTGTATTCTATGATTTCTTTTTCTAAGTCAGTATATTTCGTTTGGGCATTTTCTTTTTCTCTTTGTAAAATGCTATTCCCCTTCGCTTTAGCAATGAGCCAGCCAATGAACAGGCCTGCAATAAGCGCTATGATTACGTAAATGATTTCCATGAATTATATTTTTTAGTTTGCTTTTTTATTTCTTGTAGTCCGGGTGCTGAGGGTTGACAACCTTTCAAAGGTTGTCAACCCTTTGTTCCTTCCTATTTCTTTGCCTGCTGCACAGCACGGTTCCTTCGCTATGTCGCCAATTTCTTTTCAGCCGGTTGCCAATCCCTTACATCTACTTTGCCGGTTACCGCTTCTGAAATGATGGATTGGCGGTATTCTTTGAGCTTGTCAATTTCAATTTGAATATTATTTGATACCTGCTGTTCTTTTATATCAAAATCTCTCAGGAAATGAGCAATTTCAATTTGTTCGTGAATTTTTGGGAGAGGGCAATGAATTCCTCCAACAATAACAAGGTTTAACCCGTCTCTCTGTTCATTACCTGCTAATCCACGGATTCTTTCATAGTTAGAATCAAGCCAATAAAACAAAAATTCATTGTAAATCTTTTTTTTCTTTGGAATAATTGCAGCCATTGACTGATTACAAGTTGCATCAAACTCTAATAAAGCTACTGTGCCTTTTGTCTTTCCCTGACCGGCCAAAGCCATTAAAATTGCATTCTTGGGTACCCACCTTGTACTGCTATTCTTTAATGCTTCTTCTGTGATAAATTTAGAGGCCTCAGTAATTCTTCTTTGATTAATTGATCCAGAGTTCAACCATGGAATTGTACCATTGAACCAGTATTCGTCAATGGCTGTACTTGGGGTTCCACCGGCATAAATCTCTGAAATCCATTTCAACTTCACCACCTCCCAATCCTCCGGCACTTCTCCCAGCCATTCAATCCCGCTGTCCTTCATTTTCGCTTTCGGATTCAAACCTTTGGTTACGGCTTCATTAATGATGGCCTGCCGTTGCTCTTTAAGTAAAGCCACCAATTTTTCTTTTTTTGCTATCAGGGAATCTATGATGGCGGTTTGATGGTCAAGATATCGGGATATTTGGGTTTGTTCGGAAAGGGATGGAGCAGGAAGGTATAGTTGTTTTATTAATTCCTGACTAATATTTGGTTGTCCTCCTCCATAAGATTTGCTTATGATAAAATCTCTTGCAGTAAGCAAACAATAAAACAGAAATCGGTTTTTTATTTTTTCCGAATCAGATAGAACACAGCAGGCCTGGTTTGTTGAAGTCTTAATTTTTAAATGACCTAGCTTTCCTATCGTAGCGCCATAGAGTGCAATGACAATACTATCCTCCTCGAATTCTCTTAAAGTGGAAATTTCATTTAAAGCGACTTTCGTAATTTTCTTATTTGTATCATTGATATAAGTATCATTTAGATCACCAGTGTTTAACCAATTAATATTTCCATTTACATAATATTCATCCCTGTTGGTATTTGGTGTCGTACCACTTCCAATTTTATGAAACGTTCTTCCAATTTTTAATTTATCCCAATTGATTGGAATTTCTCCTACCCACTCAATTCCACTATCCTTATATTTTTCATACTTCCTCATACCAACAATTCTTTTAATAGTCCGTCAATCTCTTTTTCCAATACTGCTATCTCTGCTTTGATTTCCGCAGAGGGCCGTAGGCCTTTGTATTCATAAAAGTATTTGGTGAAATTAATTTCATAGCCAATGCGTGTTTTGTCAAAGTCAATCCATGCGTCGGGCACATGCGGCAATACTTCCTTTTCAAAATATTCCTCTATGTCTTTTTCTAACGGAATGTTTTCCTTATCCCGTTTTTTAGAATCCGGTTTGGGGCTGCCTTTGGAATAGACTACTTTTCCTTTGTCGTCATATTCCGGTTGCTCTACGGTTACCTGGTAATACCCGAAGTCATCATTGTCAAATATTTTGCAATACGGCCCTTCTGCAAAAGCGGTATATATTTTCACTAATTCCTCTATGTGAGAGGTTTCTATTTTGTTCCGCTTGTTGCCCATGCTGCGTTTTTCGGGCCGGCAAAACCCGGTAATGTTATTCGCTTTGTCTTCCGGTACATTGGCGTTGATCAACTGTACTTTTCCTTTACGGTGTTTGGGTTTGTCATTATTCAAAAACCAGATGTAGGTGTTGATACCGGTATTGTAAAAAAGGTCTTTGGGCAGGGCAATGATACACTCCAGCAGGTCGTTGCTGATGATCCATTTGCGGATATCGCTTTCGCCGCTGCCGGCATCGCCGGTAAAGAGCGGAGAGCCATTGGTCACCACGGCTATCTTGCTACCTTCGCGTTCCATCTTGCTGATCATGTGTTGTACAAAGAGCAACTGCCCGTCGCTGGTGCGCGGCAAGCCCGCATAAAACCTGCCTGCGGGGTTAGCGCTTTCGTTTTGAATGAACAGGGCGTCTTTGCTCCAGGTAACGCCATACGGCGGATTGGCAAACATGTAGTGAAAATGCTTGTCAGGAAAGCGGTCGTTGGTGAAAGAGTTGCCGTGGCGAATGTTATCTGCATTCTCACCGGTGATCAGCGCTTCTGATTTGGCAATGGCATACGACTGTTCATTGATTTCCTGTCCGTAGGTGCGGATGGTGGGCTTGTGCTGGCTCTTTGCACATACCTCGTCCAGGATATAATTTTTGGCAAGGTTCACCATGCCACCTGTTCCCATTGCCGGATCATAAATAGTGCGGATGATACCGGCCCGGCAGAGTGTTTCTTTTTCGGTGCTGAACACTACCTTCACCATCAGTTCTATCACATCGCGCGGCGTGAAGTGTTCACCCGCAGTCTCATTGCTTTGTTCGTTGGATATGCGGATGAGTTCCTCAAAAATGTAGCCCATGTTGTGATTGTCCACCTTGTCCATCCCCAACGGTACTTTGCAAATCGCGTCAATCATTTCGTAGAGCAATTTGTTTTTTACGAGCCGGGCTACTACTTTGTCAAACTGAAAGTTCTCAATGATGTCTCTCACTTCCGCATTGAAGCCATTGATATAATTGTTGAAATCTATTTCAATGGTTTTGGGATTTTCTTTCAGCGATTCCAGCGTGTGTTTTGAGGTATTGTAAAACTGAAGCCCGCCCGCTGCCTTGCGCAGGATCGGATGTAATTTTTCTTCGTTTACCTTGTCTTTAAAATTGAGGTAGGCTTCGCGTACTTTTTTGTTGAACGGTTCCAGGATACAATCAAGGCGGCGGATCACCACAAAGGGCAGCAGCACATCGCCGATCTCATTTTTCTTAAACACATTCCAAAGCACTTTATCGGTGATTTGAAAAATGAATCCTACATCAGGTTTATTATCGTTCATGGAGTATATTGATTGTTAAGGTTGATAATGCAAAGTAAAGTATGATTGGTGTGGTGGATGTGCATCGTGAGAAAAATTTCAGATGTGATGGAGCAATCTGTTATTGATAGATTTGTCTGGATTGCAATCTCCATAAATCCTTTTGTTTGGGTCAGCACATTTGTTTCTGATATATTCTCCTATGGAATTGCAATTCTTCAGAATCATCTCTAATAAAATGGTATCCGATTCATAAACGGTATCACCATTGATACTTCCGTTTCTTTCAAATATTTTTTCATACCTGAAATCATTGTGCGACCGTATCGTCTTCATATCGCTGAGGGCAAACATTGCAAATCCTTTATCACAGGTGATACTCATATAATTTAAAAACAATTTTCTTTTGTGAAGTGTTTCCGCAAAAACAATTTCTACGTTAATTAGATACGTCCTGAGCATTTTTATTTTGGACATTAGGTTACCAGCCAATTGGTTGCATTTTTTAGCTGACCTGTCCTGATCTCGTGAAACTATCAGGATTTGATAGACAGCACCCAGTTCCGCAGGCAATAATGAGTCAATTAAATCTACCAGGTTCTGTTCACCAACTATCATGGAATTTTCTTCATTCTTAAACAACCAATCATCACTTATGATCATGGCATTAGAGGGCGGTATTGAAAAATTGATCAGATACTGCCACCCGTTTTTATTTTCTAATTCCAGTTTTGTTCCTTCCGGTAATTCCTTAAAGTAGGTACCCTTCAGCACAGAGCCGTCTAATGTTTCCTTGCACTGGACGATGACTCCATATTTCTTTTGTAAGATATCGGCTTCTTCTTCAGAAATGTTCAGGAGAAATACGGATCTCGGCTTTTGAATAATGGTTTCCGGTTCTTCCGTGATGGTGTCAAAAAAATCCTTCAATGCTATTGGAGTTCTACCGCCATTAGCCTTTATGAATTCAAAGATGATAGTACCGGGCACCTGTTCATTTAGTAATTCTTCATCCTTCATGTTAAGGCATACTTCAGAGTGATTACAAAGAATGCTGTACCATGCAGGCCTGGTATCATTATAGAGAATGATTTCTTCGAAAATATCTTTGTCAGCATAAACTGTAAACATCAGGAATCCTTTTGCCGTTTTAGTTTTAATAATTCAAGTGTGTTCGCCGAGGCTTCGTCAAAAAATCCTTCCCCGAAATTTCTGTTAAAGACACCGTTCTTATCATATTCCAGGCGATAAGGTTGTTGTCCTTCTTCCGTTGGGAAATAGTAAACCCGGAAGGGGTTTTCGTTGGGCTTCACCTCAAATTCTTTTTCGGCAACTAAAACCTGGGATCTTCTGAGGATATATTCCGAATGCGTTTCAATGATAAAATTGATTCCATATTCCTGGTTCACTTCTAAAAACAAATCGGCTAATTTGCTTTGTAACTGAGGGTGTAGGTTCAGTTCAGGTTCTTCAATAATTACAGTGGTATTTCTTATGAATTGTATCGGATTTTCCAATACTGACGCCAACCGCAAGATGAGAAGCATGGCCTGGATGGAGCCCATTCCTTTATCTGCAAGTTGTACCGTATGATCATTCTCAGTCACCTTCACCTCATAGGCCTCACCGGCGTGTAATGTGATTTCAATTTTGTCGCCCACACCAAATACCTTCATCCATTTTTCCACAAATTGATAAATTTTAGTTCCTGCTGAAATATATAATTGAGCGTAATCATGGATCGCCTGTGCTAATGCATTGTTTTTATCTCTTATTTGAAACAAGGCAGACTGCTTGGTAGTAGAAGCGCCGAGGTAAATAGTGAGATTGGAATAGATGGTTCGAAAAATAATTGTAGCAAGGGAATTATTAATGTTCTGCAAATTCTCTTTAAACCACCGGTAATCTTCAAAATTCTTAGCCGGTTCATTCCCTTGTTGGATGGAATTAAATTCGCGCTCATAAACCTGCAGGACTTCTTCAATGGTTTTGGCAATAGTATCTTGCAAATTTAATCCGCGGTGAAATTCTGTTTCTACATAGAATTCGTCTTTTATCTGTAGAGAATCCTGCTCCAAAGTAAGGTCTGATTTTTTCTTTTCTAAAGAGTTTAGCTCTTCTATGAGTAAAATATAATCCCTGCTGGATTTTTTGAGATCGCTTGCCTTGATTGAGATTTTCAGGTCGTCAATTTTATCATCGAGTGATTTAAGGTTGGCATTAATTGCTTCTTCTTGTTCGGAAGGGAAGGTTCTGGTTTTAGAAATCTCAATACGGTTATCGACAGGTGAAATAAAGAAATTAAGGTTGTATTTACGGTCGGTGATATACAATAATTCAACGGTTGCCTGAGTATCATCATCATCCCCACTCAGGGATATTTCAATATAATACTGGTCAAGGTTGCAAACAATCATTATGAATTCATCTGCTGTGTTTTTTGCTCTTCCGAAAGTGACAAAATTGGCATCCTCAAGCATATTATTTCCAAAAGAAAATTTATCAATCACACCTGACCTGAGGTAATTATTCACTAATAGCAAGGCTTTAGCAACTGTTGACTTTCCTGAATTATTTTTCCCGACAAAAAATGTAATTCCTCCATATTCGACAGGACCTACATCTTTTCTGAACTTTCTGAAATTAGAGATTCTAATGTTATTCATAAGGCAAATGTTATACAGTCTTGTGCATTCTATCTGCACTCTTGTTTTTATAGTTTTTATTCATAAGGTTCACCCGTTCCTTTATTTTGCTTCTCAGCGAGTCCGGGGCCAAAACTTCGATGCCTTCGCCATTAGAAAGAATCAATGACTCTAATTCATAATTGGGAATGAGGTCAAGTGTGATGATAGAATATTCCCTGGCAACTTCTTTTACTTTCTGAGAGCCATGTAATGGTTTCGATTTAATATAGGGGTAGAGCAGGCTACTCACTTTCAGTGTGATTTTTTCCAGTAGAGTGTTATTGTTCAAACTTACGCCAATGATGTCTTCAAAATATTCCAGAAAGTTGATCTCCGTATTGGAGATATATTTTTTCTTACAATCTTTAAGATCCTCCATCCTGTCTAATGCGAGGTTGATGATAGACCCACTCGTATCGTTTTTTCCAAATACAAACCAACGGTTGTTGTACTCTTTTAAATAGTAAGGATGCAAAATAAAGTTTTGTTTATCCTCTTTCCTGAAACTCTTGTACGCAACGTCCATTACCCTCTGGTAAAGAATGGCATTATACAATGGTGAAATAAACTCCAGGCCCTTCAGGTAATTGTTCTGATCAAATTCAATAATGGTGGTTTTACTTCCTGAAAGTCTCAGGCTGGAATCAAGGCGGGCTGTGATTTCCTCAATCCATTCAAATTGTGGCAAACCTTTGAACCGTGAAAGAGTTTGCAAAGTTTCCTTCAACTGATTTTCTTCTGTTTCATTCAATAGGTGGTTGTTAATTGAAAAGTCGTGGTCGGTATAACGGTAATAGACCCTTCTGCCGTCCTTACGTCTTTCCAGGTCTATAGACCAGCCCTGTTTACTCTCCATGAACCGGATGTCATCAAAAATTTGTCTTTTCTGTATTCCGGTTGGTAACCCGGTAAATTCATAAAGCGATCTATCACATTCTTCAATGAGGTCTTCGATGAAATACCTTTTTCCTGGATTCCGAAAGCACCTGTCAAGAGTTTGATATCTGATTGCAGCGTGTTTGTTTGTAGCCATTTTGACTATTGGATTGGCAAAGTAGTTTCCATGCAATTACGATCTAATTACAATTCCTACAAAAATAATCAACTAAACATTTGTAAATAAAAAAGTAAATCACTTTTTAGAGGGTGCATCCTAAATTTTCGCAGGTGGGTGGGGACACCCACCTGTCGAGACTCCTACCGGTCGGTGTCCTTCCCCGACCGGAAAATTCTTGCAGGCGAAAATTTGGGATGCGCCCCTTTTTTAGATTCTACCTACATTTACAAAACCAATCCTCCTGAATGATATAACCCGACCTATGGTCTGACCTTATCCTACCTCTTCCCTCCTGAAAAAAGAAATTTCCTGAATTAACTGGTTTTGGTCGCTATTCAGAAGTACACCTAAAGGAGAATTAATCTTTTAACCCCTCATAACCCAAAGCTATGAATATCTACTTATTCATTATTGTGGCTCTGATATTCACAAATATCTGCCATGCACAAACGAAAATACAAGGAACGGTTACTGACGAAAAAAAGCAAATATTAAGTGGTAGTAGTGTAGTACTGCTGACTGCAAGTGATTCTTCGCTCGTGGAAAGCATCCTAAGCGATAAGGCCGGGGCCTTCGTTTTTCAAGTGAATGATCCCGGAAGGTATTTGATTGCAATATCATACACCGGATGCAAGGATCTGTTTTTAGAAGTAATGGCTGTTGCAAATAATATGGTGCAACTTGGTGTCCTGGTATTGTTCAAAGAATCGCACGAACTCCAGGAAATAACGGTTATCGGTCGAAGACCCTACCTGGAACAGCAAATTGACCGAACTGTAGTAAATGTAAAATCCAGTATTTCCAATATCGGCGGATCGGTATTGGAGGTGTTGGAGAAGAGTCCGGGGATGCGCGTTGATTACAACAATAATGCTTTAATCATGGCCGGTAAATCAGGAGTAAAGGTGATGGTCAATGGTAAGTTGAGCTACCTCAGTGAGTCGGCATTGATAGATATGTTACGCGGCATCCAGGCTCCCTCTGTTGACAGAATTGAGTTAATTACTACGCCTCCTGCAAAGTACGATGCTGAAGGCAATGCGGGATACATCAATATCGTTTTGAACCAAAATCCGGATGAAGGATTTAATGGAAACTATTTTCTGACAGCAGGAGCATTTGAAGGAACTTATTTCGCTACAGGAACGGATATGAACTGGAGAAAAAAGAAAGTAAATATTTATGGAAGCCTGGGTGGCAGCCGCAATGCACAATTGCAAACTTTCAGAACGTACCGTTCAATTATTAATAATAATGTAGAAACTGAAACTTCGATATTGTCAAACAGGGATCCGTACCAATTGAATTTTAATGCGAGGCTCGGAATGGATTTACAGGTAACACCCAAAACTGTGATTGGCTTCCTCGTGTCCGGCTACAACAACCGATGGCACATGCATGCGAAGAACAATTCAAAAACTTATAATGATGGGAGCTTGGATTCGATAGTGAATATAGGTAATACGGAGACCAATCACTGGAAGAATGAGATGGGGAATATTAATCTGCAAAGCAAGTTGAACGAAAATGCTACGATTGTTTTTAATGCGGACTACCTGCATTATTACAATGTAAATCCTACTGACTATGACAATGATTTCTTTGATGGGCAGGGAGCTTTTTTGAAATCGACTGTTACTAAAAGTTCGAAAGAAACGGATATCAAAATTCTGCCCATACAGTTGGATTATTTATTTAAAATCAAGAAATCACAATGGGAAGCGGGCGTGAAATCAACCCGCTCCAGTTTTACAAATGATGTTTTTGTCGCTGAAAAAATTCAAGATACCTGGCATACTGATGATGAATTCACTGGCGTTTATTACCTGAAGGAGAACATACATGCAGCCTATATTTCAGGCACATTTTCGGGTAATGAAAAGAACCAGTTCAAGGCAGGATTAAGATATGAATATACCACCACCAAACTTGACAGAGACAAAGTGAAAAACCTGGTGTACAGAAAATATGGAGATATTTTTCCAAGCGCCTACTGGTCGCACAGCATTAATAAAAATGATAAAATCAATTTTAGCTACAGCAGGCGAATCACACGGCCTACCTTCAACAATCTTGCTCCCTTCCTGATTTTTTTTGATCCGAATACCTTTATTTCCGGCAATGCAAATTTGAAACCTGCCACCACTGATGCACTCAAATTAGACTACGTACATAAAGGCTATTCGTTTTCTCTATCCTATAGCTATGAGAAAAATAGTATCGGTAATTTCCAGGAAGAGGTAATACCTGCGGAGAACAGAATTTTGATAATTGCTCAGAATCTGGATTATACTCAGACAATAAATGTTACGGTCAATCTCCCATTCCCCGTAACAAAGTTTTGGTATTCCTTTATTACCCTGGGTGGAAATTATCAATGGGCCAGGGCAGACTTTACAGGACATGAACAGAAGGCCAGCTTATTCAATTATAGCGTTGCAGGTGCACAAACCTTTACCCTGCCTGCTAAATTCAGTGTTGAGCTTTCCGGCTTTTATAATTCAAGCACCTTTTGGGGTATATCCATATTAAAACCGATGGGTAAATTATCCATGGCAGTCCAAAAGAAATTCAAAAACAGTAGTTTGAAATTCCTGGTAGATGATGTGTTCAGCACTATGGCATTACAGTTCAAATCAGATGATCCTGAAATCCCATTTCATGGAATTAGTAACCTTAGAATATCCAGCAGGATTTTCAAGCTTACTTACACGGCATCGTTTGGTAACAGGATACTTAAGCAAAAGAGAGATAGAACTACTGCGTCGGAGGAAGAGAGGAAGAGAGTGACGCAGTGAGTGTAGAGAATTAGGTTAAACGCGTACAGTTTTATCCTCAGACAATGCGGAGCCGGTACATTGAAATGATTCTAATCGATAGTAATAACATTGCTCCTGCGAGAATAAATTGCTAATAAGTGAAGTTCTCTCCAACTCCACTTTTTCAACCCAGATTTTGCAGTTGGCTGTAAAATCTGCATACGACGATGCGGTCATCATGGTGATCGCAGGCGCCAGCACTTCGCAGAAATTTTGGTGCTGCAAAATTGGGTTGAAGTTTATTTTCAATTATTTTTCGTTCATCTATTCTTCCAATCACCTCATCCATAACTATGATTTTGAATGAAGGTGCAATTTATAATCAGCCAGAATCGACATAAAAGTATGTATTCTGGCTGGTTATAATTTTTATAATCAGCCAGAATAATGATTAAACTGAGGATTTTGGCTGGTTATATCTTCTCTCATTTCCCAATGCAAAACTTACTGAATATATAATCCAGCCGGTCTTCATTGGTTACCTGGCCGGTGATTTCGCCGAGGTAATGCAGGCATCGGTTGATATCGGTCGACAAGAGGTCGCCACTCAATCCGGTCTGCAATCCGGTTTTGATCGTTGTCAGACTTTCGGCTATTTCTTTTAAGGCGGCGGCATGGCGCGCATTGGTGATGATCACATCTTCTCGCTCTATGGCTGGGCCACCTGCGGTATTGAAGAGCAGCTTTTTCAGCTCGTCAATTCCATTACCTGACTTCGCCGAAATCTTTAAAGCCACTTCAGGGTATGCATTACTGTTAGCACTAAGATCAGCCTTGTTGATAATGGGAATGATATTGGTATTAGATTCTTTGATGACAGATAGTGTATTTGCAAATTCTTCAGGAGAGGTATCGTTAGTGTCAAACAAGTACAGAACAATATCAGCCTGGGCTATTTTTTCACGGCTGCGCACCACACCCATTTCTTCGATGATGTCTTGTGTGTGTTCGCGGATACCGGCTGTATCGATAAGCCGGAACAGTATTCCGTCTATATTGATCACTTCTTCTATGGTATCTCTTGTGGTACCTGCTATGTCGCTGACGATGGCACGGTTCTCGTTCAGCAAAGTATTGAGGAGTGTACTCTTGCCTGCATTCGGCTTGCCTACGATGGCTACACTTACTCCGTTTTTGATAACATTGCCCAGATCGAATGAACGGTGTAGCTGATCTACGGTTTGTTGCAAACGGTCAATCAGGTTTTCAAATTGCATCCTGTCAGCAAATGTTACATCTTCTTCGCTGAAGTCCAGTTCCAGTTCGATGAGAGCAGAAAACTTAATAAGCTCTTCCCGTAAATCATTCAGGACTTTCGAAAACCCACCCCGCATATTCTTCAATGCAGTGTTTCTGGATGCACGTGTATTGCTGGCGATGAGATCACCCACGGCTTCTGCCTGAACGAGGTCTAACTTTTTATTGAGAAAGGCACGTTGTGTAAACTCCCCGGGCTTTGCGAGGCGCGCACCTTTTTTGAGTAAAGTGTCGAGTACCTGCTGCAATACATAAGGTGAACCATGGCAACTGATCTCGATCACATCCTCGCCGGTGAAGCTATGGGGGTTCTTAAAAAGGGAAAGCACTACTTCGTCCAGCCATTTTTCTCCGTCCACGAGGTAGCCGACGTGTAAGGTGTTGGCCGGTTGTTCTTTCAAAATTTTCTTTGGAAAAATTTTTTGTACCACATCATAAGCCTGGTCGCCACTGACGCGGATGACGCCAATGCCACCAATGCCTGGCGGCGTGGCAATAGCTGCAATCGTATCTTTCCAACCTGACAGGGATGAATACATGCGGCAAAAATAGCGCTAAGAAATCTATCAGAATAGAAATTGAATTTGGTAATTGCCTGATAAAACAAATGGCTGCTCATTGCTGAACAGCCACTCTTCATCCTTAAAGTTGCTTTTTTAAAACCTGTAGCTAACAGTTGTCATGAATTGACGCGGAGCAATTGGGTTGATGCTATAATTTTCATGAACGTAATAATTATAAGTGTTGGTGAGGTTGCTGACCTTAGCTATCAGGGATATCTTTTTGTAAGTGTATCCGGCTGAGATGTCAACCGTGGTGAAACCATTCACAGCTATCAATCGTGAATAATCCTGGCTTTGTTCTTTGGTATTGTTCCACCCTGCAAAGCGATCGCCAGTATAGTAAAGACCTGCACCCAGTTTGAAACCTTTGAGTTTGCCGCTGAAATTGTAGAACACGCTTCCGTTGGCTGTGTGGGCGGGCGTTCCTACCAGGCGTTCACCTTCCACATAGCTTCCTTTGGTATCCGGTGTTTTCGTGTAACGCATATCGTTATAACTGTAACCGGCGATGATATCCAGCCCCTTCATCGGATGCCCGTTGATATCCAGTTCAATTCCTTTACTGGTGGATTGACCAACCAATTCTTTGAATGAGGTATTGCTATTGGGTGTTACACCGTCTTTTTCAAACTGGGCTGTCTGGGCCAGGTTGTTATTCACGATTTGATAAGCAGTAACATTTACAGACAATGCACCGTTGAAGAAATCGTTCTTAACTCCTAATTCGTATTGGTCTATAACGGAAGGTTTCAAAGCGTTCCCAAATACATCAGTTCCCCTGTTTTCAGAGAAGGAGTTAGAATAGCTTGCGAAGAGTGCAGTATTGGCAAGCAGTTTATACACTACGCCAAATCTTGGTGAGAATGCATTTGATGTTTGAGCATCCCCATAGCTAAGCGTATCTTTTCCGTAGTCAATGGTCCTGGCTTTCGCTGCGTTTTGCAGAGACCACCTAACACCTGCCAGTACTTTTATTTTGTTGGAAATACTGATGAGATCCTGTACATAAACGCCTGTTCTGGTAACCGGTGTAGATGTCATGCTGGTAACATGGGTTACGGGTATGTCTGTGCGTGGTTGAAACTTTGTATGATCAAGGATGTTGAATTCATCATACGTTTTCGGGTTGTCGAATTTGCTGCTTTCAGCAATATTGTGATCAATATCTGCACCTGCAAGGATGGTATGTCCTATCTGTCCTGTGTTTATTTTACCTGTTACATTCACCTGGCCATAGATACTGTTTTCGTTAGATAGTGATTTATTCAATGGCCTTGTCCAGTCTCCATTCGCTTTTGCCTGTATCCTTTCGGTTGAATAATAGTCCCTGTGATAGTTTTGAAGATTTACGGAAGTATTCAGGTTCCATTTGTTGCTGAACTTATGATCTAATGTAGCCGACGCTGTGGTTTGCTGTACTTTATTATACTGCCATGGTGTACCATTAAAAGTTGAACGTGGCACATCAGCAATGATCGTATTATCGAGCGAGCCGATACCGAAGTCAGGAGTATAATGATCGTTTAAATAATCAGCCTGGAATAGCAGTGTTGTTTTCTCACTTGCTTTGTAAAGCAGAGATGGATTGATATAATACCTCTGAGAATGCACTATATCCCTGTAACTGTCTGCGTCTTCGAAAGTACCGTTAATGCGATAAGCAACTTTCTTGTTGATGGGGCCATACACATCAAAAGACGGTTTCCACAAATTGTGGCTTCCTGCTCTCAAAGAAACTTCTCCGCCAAAATTAAATTTAGGTTGTTTCGTTACCATATTGATAATGCCACCCGGAGCCACCTCTCCATACAAAATGGCAGCGCCGCCTTTCAACACCTCTACTTTCTCCAGCGAACTCATTTCAGGAAATACTCCGGAATTGATCCTTGCACCATTTTTGAAGAAATTATCGCTTCCCAACCTGTAACCTCTTCCAAAGAAGCTTTCCTGAGCATTACCGCGCATCGCGGATAAGTAGATGCCATTTACATTCCGGATCGCATCACTTAACTTCTGAACCTGTTGGTTGCGTAGTGTAACGGCACTGACTACACTAAAACTCTGTGGCAAATCCATGGGGGCCACCGGCAATTTTCCGACTGATACCGGTTGATGATTTTGATTTCTCCTGCCATCAATAATTATGTTTGTTAATGTCTGTGCATTTTGTTCCAGGGTGAAGTTGGTATTGACGGCTTCGGTATTGGAAACCCGAATGGTTTTTTCGGTTACTTTCGAACCTGCCACAGTTAATACCAGTGTGTAATCTCCCGGTTTAAGGTTCCTGAATGTGAATTCACCATTTTGGTCGGTGATTGTAGCAATCTCGCTATTCTTGATACTTACGGTTATCCATGCCGCAGCACTTCCATCAATTGTTTTGACTACTCCATTGATCTGCCCGTTGTATTCCGGGTTTGCATAGATGGTTGTAGTAAACAGAATTGATAGAAATAATATGAAGAGTTTTTGAATAGAAACATTTTTTTGCATAGTCTTTTTTTTAATTTTCTTTAAGCCTTTGTTATTGCCGGCGAAATTATTCCCGGAGACTTGCGACGATTTACGGAATCGGGAATTGCGATTTACGATTTCGGGAAATCAGCGTTTCGAAAGTGCGCCTTCATCATCACTGCATGTACAGGATTCTTTACAAGCGCTCGTATTAGTGGACAATCAAGAATTGAAACTAAACTTGAAAATAATCTTGAGATAGCCTTTGGGAAGTGTGTGAATTATTTGGGGATAAACTATAGGTGCTAATGTTAATTATCCCGGAAAAAAGAAACAGCCCGTTTGCCAACGGGCCATTTCTGAAAAAAACCACCTTATGGAAAAATTAATTTGAAATTGAGCAGTGCATGACCTTATTCTGTTCTGCGCTCTCGGCACCTCTGCGAGCAACCATTCTTGCTCTGCGTTCCCTGCGCCTCTGCGAGATACCTTTTCCTCTGCGCCCTCTGCGTCTCTGCGTGATACTTTTTCCTCTGCACGATAATTACTCTTTCAATAATGCCTTTACTAGATCATCAAATTCTTTTTGATATGCACTGTAGTGACTTCCGGTGGCAGGACCGTTGAAGCCGCTGTGTACTTTTCTGATGTTTCCTTTCCTGTCCACGAATATGGTTGTCGGAAATGCATTGAAACTTTTTAATTGTGGCAAGGTCTTTTGTGTTCTCAATGAATCTGTAACTGCCACTTTTGTAACAAGCACCGGGTATTTGACATCGAACCGGTGAAGAAAAGGTTGCAATGCATTTGCAGACTTTGCATAATCCGAAGTCCGCTCATAAGCCAGGCCAATGATCTCAATACCCTCAGAATGGTGCCTATCATAATAGTTACTCAGGAATTTTGTTTCGTCCATACAATTGGGACACCAGCTTCCCAATAGCTGAATGACCACGACTTTATTCCTGAACCTTTTATCATTAATGGATATTTCTTTTCCAGATACGACATCCGGAAAAGTGAAATTCAATGGACCCGCATTTGGATTTATATTTTCTGCTTCATATCCATCGGCAATTGCTGCTCTGTTATTTCTTACCGCACTCCAGTTCTGTACGCCATTCGATCCTGAATAAAATTTCCCACCAATGATGGAATCTCCAGACACTTTTCCGGTGAAGAGGAATACATGGCCTCCATCGAATCCTGAGAGTTTGAGACTATCGCCATCCACCACTCCTTCCAGGTATCTGTAATCACCTGTCGGATCGAGGAAGGTACCGGTGAGAATGGATTGGTGTTGTTCGAATTCTGCCACCAGTTCCCGTTCCTTACCGGAACGATTTTGAAAAGCAGCCTGCCATCTGCCGGTTGCATTTACTGAAGCATCAGATGAAACATCGAACCTGCTCTTCAGGTTGAATGTAGCTTTGAATGGAATGGTCTGAATGAATCTGCCATAATCCTTTTTGAAAACACCATAGAGATTTCCGTCAGGAAGTATCGCGGCGTCGATTCCGGATTGGAAAAATGGAAGCTGAATAAATACGGAATCATTTCTGAAGAGGACACTGTCTGTGAGCAGTCTTTCTTTACCATTGATGATGTATAACACCAGGTTGCCATTTTCTCTCGCTACATCGAAGTTGAACTGGATACTTGCACCATCTGGTCTTACCAATGCTCCACGCCAGGTACCAATTTGTAGCTCTTTTGGTTTAGGGACAAACTGTAGTGATACCATACCAATGCATGTCAATGCAATGATGACAGCTCCTGTTATTAATAGCTTATTTCTTTTCATGTTTTAAAATTATTGAACGTCAAACCATAGTCTTGTTGTAAGCACATCCGCACCTTGTTGCCCGATGGCTGCGTGGTAATTTTTCCCATTCAATGATTGCTCATTGCCCGGATAGAGAAATCGCAACGGCATTTTTCCTTCCAGTGTCCCGGCTACCGCGGGATTTAACTGCGGGTAATCAAGTCGCCTCCATTCAGCAAATGCTTCCAATCCCTGGCCGAATAGAGCAATCCACTTTTGATTTCCGATTGATTTTTTGAAATCAGCCGGGTCATATTGAACATTCTGCTGCACAGCATAAGTGGTGAATTGCGATGAAGATATTCCATATTGATCAAATGATGCACGGATCGCATCGTAGTAAAGTGATTGTGGATCTTCGTCGGTCAGGCTTCTTGCCGCCGCTTCCGCGCGGTCGAAGAGCGATTCTGAATAGCTCAGTATTACTGCCGGAGCCTGCGGCTGCCTGAAATAGTCACCGGGCTTTGAAGTCTTCGAAAAACCAAGACTACTCGCATCACCCACCAGCAATCCATTGGGGATTCCAACAAATTCTTTTGGTGTAGGATCCTTTGTTTTTGCTGCGAATACGGGCAAACGAGGGTCTGACAATTCAAACAGTTTGTCAACAATTGATTTGCTGATACGGTAGTCATCTCTCGTTTCAAACGACCGGCTCACAGGATTCTGATTGGGCGATGTCAGATAATTCAATTGGGCGGTTGCAGCATTACTATTGATATAACTGCCACCTTCACTTTTGATTTCATCCAGTGCTTGCTTAGCAACGTCGGGTTCCCTGTCTGCTATCCGCAATGCTATTCTGAGGCGAAGCGAATTGGCAAATTTTTTCCAGTTATCGATATTGTTGTTATAGATGATGTCGCCGGATATGGGCTTCCCATCCTGATCCAGTAGTTCTTGCGCGTGCTTCAGGTCTTTCAGAAGATTTTCATACACGTCCTTCTGAGCATCGTAGGCCGGTGTAATATTCTTGCTGATGTTGACTGCCTCAGTGTATGGAATGTCCCCATACGCATCTGTGAGCAATTGAAATACCCACGAACGTAATACAAGTGCTACTCCTTCATAATTATTATTTTCTTTCTTTTCTGCAATCGTGATCAATTCATTCAGGTTGACGATGCTTTTGGTGTAACCTGTATTCCATAGATCCTGTAAGTCATTATTCGTAAAAATATACCTGTCAGGATCCGTGTATTGAATCTTCGACCAATACTGAACAAAGAGCAGGCTTGAGTTCAGGTTGTTTGTTACACCCCAATAAGAATCTGCAGTGTTCTTGATAATTGCCGTAAGCAGATAATCCGGTTCTGCATTTTGAGATGCATTGGGATTGTTGTTGATTTTCTGTAGTTCTTTCGTGCAGGACAATGTTGCCATTGAAAGTGTAAAGACTAACAGTAATGCATAAGTATTTTTCATTTTCTTAAAATTTAAAGTTGATGTTGAATCCGATATTTCTGACTGTGGGCAGTGTAAGGTCTTCGAGCCCCTGACCATTGCCGGTATTGAAGGCAGTTTCAGGATCTATGTTTGGAACCTTTTTGTAAAGAATTGCGACATTACGTGCTACGATACCAATGTTGGCACTTTGGAATCCCAGGCGTCTTACCCAACTGGCTGGTAGGTTGTAACCGAGTTTCACTTCTCTCAATTTTACAAAAGAAGCGTCAAATACAAACTGCTCATCTACGTTAGTGAATCCCTTATAATATTGTTGAGCTGGCAAGATCACCTGGTTGGGTTTGCCATCAGCGGTTACCCCTCTGAAAATATTTCCGTCGTCATGCACTGTTTCTCCATTAGGGCCTTGTGAAGATCCTGCAGAGAGGGCAACAGCACCCGAAGATGTTTGGTTGCCCGGGTAGTAATAGAGCAATCCACCATGTGCAGCATCACGGCCTTTCATGGTGCTGGCAAGCACTCCTGTATAGGTGCCTGTCCGGTTGGTGTTTGAATAAATTGAGCCACCGATTCTGGCATCTACAAGCACACTCAAATCAAATGCTTTGTATTGAATATGATTGGTAATGCCACCCAGCCAATCAGGAGTAAATTTTCCAAGAAATCTTTTTTGCGGATCAATAGTGGGAGTGCCGTTAGATTTCACAATGATGTTGCCTGAAGCATCGCGCAGGTAAGCATTGCCATACAAGGAGCCATACGGATGCCCTACCGCAGCCAATACCTGTACGGTTCTGTTTGTGCCAAGTATATAGCTCTCAAGTCTTCCTTCATCATCGAGCGCTACTACTTCACTTCTGTTTTTTGCATAATTCAAATGAACATCCCAAAGAAAATTTTCCCTTTGCAACACTTTTGCGCCCAATTGTACCTCTACACCTTTATTATTGATTTTTCCACCATTGATCAGTTTCTTACGATATCCTGTTGCTGCACTTACATCTACAGTCAGTATTTGATCAATACTATTGGTATTATAAAAGTTGATATCAAGGTTGAATGCATTGTGAAGCAAAGCAACCTCCGCACCTATTTCGGTTGAAGTAGTGCTTTCAGGTTTCAGGTCAGGACTGAGGTCCACTGAAGAAATACTTTGCTGCGGGCTACTCCCGAAGGGCGCTTCGAACAAGAATGTATTAATGAGCTGATATGGGTCAGCAGCTTTTCCAACCTTTGACCATCCACCACGCAGTTTCGCATAACTGAGGATGTCACTCTCAATGCCCAATGCCTGCGTGAGTACCAGGCTTCCATTGATGGAAGGATAAAAATAGGAGAGGTGTGCTGCCGGTAATGTAGATGACCAATCGTTTCGGGCTGTAAGATTCAGGTAGGCAAAACTTTTATAACCAACCTGGGCTGATGAAAACAAGCTGTAGGTTTTTAAGCGACTAAAATAATTGGAGGATATCAAAGGATCGCGCGAATTGCTCAGCGTGTAAAGCCCCCGCACTGCTAATTTAGGAGCAAGCTGGTCATTTTGTTCAAATCGATTTGTACGAATGTTGCCACCTGCAATTACATCTAATGAAAAATCAGGAGATATTTTTTTGCTAAAGTCGAAGCGCAATTCTTTGTTGTTTTCATTCACTGTGTAAGCGTCTTCTTCGTAAGAGCCATAAGGTGTTCCATTGGTTCCATAAGCCACTTTTATTTTTCGCCGGTCATTGTAGTAATCATTCCCAATGGTAAAATGAGCAGACAGGAACTTACTTATTTCGTAGTCAAGTGATATATTGCCGAGCAGCCGGTCACGGCGTTGGCTTACTGTATTTTCATAAGCTACAAAGTATGGATTGCTGTAATAACTGTTATTCCAGTTAAACGTGTTTCCATCCTTGTCAATATAGTTCCTGAGTTGTGTTACATCCACCTGCCTTCCAAACCAGGTAAACTGAAGCATGGTGCTTGTGGCTCTTTTGCCAAAAGCACCGGGTAGGTTAGGGGCGTCCTGGTTGATGTAGTTGGCACTTGCATTCACAGAAAGTTGAGGTGTGATCTGGTACCCTGTATTCAGGGCAAAGGTATTCCGTTGCTGTCTTGAATTTGGGATTACTCCTTTCTGGTAGAAATTGTTGTAAGAAAACCGGATATTATATTTATTGCCGGCACCCGAAACCGCGACTCCATTGTTAAGCGCAAGCCCTGTATTGAAGTAACTTTTTACATTATTTGGATGAGCGATGAAAGGCACCGGTTCACCATTTGAATAAAACTGCGGGATCAATTGTCCATTGAGTGCCGGTCCCCAACTTTCATCAACGCCATCATTGACACCACCTCCTTTTCCATCTACATAGCTGAACTTACCATTAGAGCCTTGCCCAAAAGAATTCTGATAATCCGGAAGTGTAAGGAGATTAGAAATGGTAGCATTCAGATTTACAGATACGCCCAACCCTTTGGATTTCTTACCGGATTTGGTTTTGATGAGGATGACACCGCTTGCTGCTCTTGATCCATAAAGCGCTGCGGCGTTAGGGCCTTTCAATACACTGATGGATTCGATATCCTCTGAGCTGATATCTGATATTGTATTGGCAAAATCACGTGAACCACCACTCCCCTGGAATTGAGAATTATCAACCGGTACGCCATCGATTACAAACAATGGCTGGTTATTACCCGAGAAAGATGTCTCACCACGAATGATGATGCGGGATGATCCCATATCGCCCTGACTGCTGGTAATGTTGACGCCGGCCACTTTTCCACTGAGTGCATTCACCAGGTTGGATTCTTTGGCTTCAGAAATGTCTGTGGATTTTAGCTCTTGCACAGCATAACCCAAAGATTTTTTTTCTTTTGAAATGCCGAGTGCAGTAACTACTACTTCATGCAGCACACTCGCTGATTCAGTAAGTGTTACTGTAAGTGGTAGTGATTTTGGATCAATGGTGAATTCACTTGTTCTGTATCCAACAGATGAAATAACCAATGCTGCGTTATCAGTTGTATTAAGATTAAATGCGCCATGTTCGTCAGTAATGGTAGTTGTCCTGGCACCTTTCACATGTACACTTACATTGCTGAGTGGCAATCCTGTTTTGGCTGAGATTACTTTGCCACTGACATTGATGGTTTGTGCGGATGCACCGGCCATAAAAAGAAAGCTGATGAGAGCGCCGATAATATTTCTATAGATTTTAGACATAATAATAGTATTACATTGAAAAATGTTTATAAAAGAATATAAGTATGCCATGCACTCATTTGAATGCACAACATGGATGTATGCGCTTCACACATTCTTTGGTGAAGGAAGCATCACATCATGATGGTTGGGAGTAGAGTATTAGCTGCAACAGCAGCAGCAATAGCAGTAGCGGCAGAGAATCGGCTGTGTAGCCTTGAGGGAAAAAGGTTCATTCACGTGAATGGCTTTTTTCATCATTGATATTTTTATATGAATTGTAACCGAACTTTTTAAATACTCGTCTGAAGGCAAAAAAAAAAGCACTTGTCAAGTAACAAGTGCTGAAATATATAATTGAATAACCGCAACTTTCACTTAACTGGTCCCGAAATTTTCGGAACGGAATTAGCACCTTTCTTCTTTGTTGAGAAGGTTGCTAAGGCTTCACAGGGCCTTTCCCTCCGCCTTTCTTGATAAGTATTTTTTAAAGAACTGTTGCAAATGTAAGTGGTCAATATTATCCTACCAAATTTGTAGAGTATTATTTTTAAAATTTTTTTCGTGCGAAAAAAAACGCTGTCATTCGAGAGGTGACAGCGTTTTTGTTTGCATAGGGTAAATTACGATCAGCTTGACTTTCTGAAAGTGTCTTTGATGTTCATGTTGAGATCATCATCAATCCTGACGATGCTCCAGGTATTTTCACCTTCGATATTCACCTGGTATATCCGTTTGTTATTTGAATTGATTTCGGTTACTCCTGAAATTTTAGAATGTGGAAAATCACTGTTTAAAAACTCACGAACATTTGCAGGTAGTACACTTTCTCCATAATAGCGTACAAGTGCCTGTGTGTTTCCTTTTTTCTTGTTCAATATCAGCCAGCAACGTATATCGGCACTTTCATTGAATTTTACCTGGAATGTTGTTTCAGTTTCGAGCCAAACCGGATTTGTAAAATGCGGAAATTCTGCTTTGAGTATTGAAACAGCCCAGTTTGCCGGAACAACAGGGTCTTTTGCAAATGCGGATGGCAGTAAAAATAGTGCCAGTACTGCAGTGAATAAAGTTTTCATGATTAAAATTTTAAATTGGGTGATTAAAAACCAAACTTACATTGCAGAAGAAGCTATTCCAATGAAAATAGCGGTGAACGGTTGACAGATATTTTTCTTGCGGGTGAAATCTGGAGTACATTTCAGGTGGCAATTTTCCGCCTGAACTTTGAATTACATTTTTCATCATTCGTATTCAACCATTCAGCACTCTGCTGTTAATGATTTTTTAATTACGAATGATTTCGTGATAAGTGGAAGCGTTGAAAAAGGAAAACGCATCAGAGATGTAGTCTTGTAACTTCTTCTGTAAGGTACAACGCATAAAAAAGCCCTGTATCAGAATACAGGGCCTTCGTTATTCAAAATATCTTGTTATTAGTTTCTCTTCTTTTTATTCTGCCTGCGCTGGCCAAAGATGTTTCCTTCTTTAAAACCATTGCCTTCAGATGAACCAAGTCTTGTCATGGCACAGCGGAAACCCACAGTGCTGCTCGCCTGGTCTTGCTCCATGTAGCGGCGTGCGCCGGGCGAAAGCCAGTAAGGCATATCATCCCAGCTACCACCTTTTATTACACGGGATTTATCACTTACGAGGGAAGTAATACCATAACCATAAGTTACATTGCTGATAGAATCGCCATCCAGATAATTAATCACATCACCCTTCTGGTAGTTACGACGATTTTGAGATTCTGCATCTGTTACAACTCTTTCCTTCAGATGCCCGAGTGTATCTCTTTCGTATTCTCCGTTTGAATTACGATAGAATTGAGTGAATTTGTTTCCACGGAATGGATTTACGTCATCAACATCCTGTGAATTCATTGGACGATACACGTCAGCAACCCATTCGCTCACGTTACCACTCATATTATAAAGTCCGAACCCGTTTGGATAGAAAGACTTGATAGGTCCCGGAATAGCAGCGCGGTCATTCAATCCGCCTGCAACCCCCATCACGTCTCCGTTTCCTCTCTTGAAGTTGGCGAGGAATTCGCCCTGCCAACTGCCACGGCGATTATCTCTGAGTCCGTTAACGTTTTTGCTCCAGCTATATACTTGTTGATTGGTAAATAATTCTTCACCACGGTTTCTTTCTTTGGTACGTGGTTTAGGATTCTGGTTTACCAATCCGTAAGCTGCATATTCCCATTCTGCTTCGGTAGGGAGTCTATAAGCAGGCAACAGAATACCATCTTCAAAAGAAACTACCTTGCGTGGACGACCACTAACATCTTTCAAACTACCTTTCTTAGGAGCAGTTTTATTATTGATCTGATCCGGATCCATCAGGTAGGTATCAGTGTTGAATGTCATTTCACCTTGCCCGCCTTTCATAGCAGATAATGGTGCTTTCTTATTTAAGTATCCTTTGTCAATTAATATTTTTTCATTCACCCTGTCCGTGCGCCAAACGCAGAAGTCGTGAGCCTGTTCCCAGGTAACGCCCACTACAGGATAATAGTTATATGCCGGATACCTGAAGTAGTAATCGACATAAGGTTCGTTGTAGGCCAATTCACTACGCCAAACCAATGTATCAGGCAGCGCCATTCTCATGATAGTGGTATCACCATCAAAAGTATTGGTAAGCCAGTACAGGTATTCACGATAATGAACATTGGCTACTTCAGTTTCATCCATATAAAAGGAATTGACACTCACTCGGCGTGGTATATTATTCCAGTCGCCCATTACATCTTCTTCCTTGGCACCCATGATAAAAGTACCACCCTGAACAAATACGAGGCCTGGGCCTGCTTTTTGTTCTTTGGCTTTCAACACGTGGAAATTACCGTAATCTTTATCATCGTAATTCCAACCGGTAACGGAAGATTTTTCTTTTTTCTTTCCGAATAGGCCTCCGTTCTTGCATGAGGTGAAGGCGATGGTAGTTGCCAGGAATATTAGGGTCATCTTCCCGACTGTGATAGTTTTTGACATGTACATTCGTTTTGACAGATTATTTAACGAAGGGTTTTCATTCTTATTGTATTGGGAGCCGAATGCGAATATAACTACTTTAAAGGTTTACAAATGGCAAAGTCTCCAAAAAAATTAAACGCTGCTTTTTTATTTTACATTGTATTCACAATAAAAAACTTTTCAAAGTGATGGGTTTGGAATGTATTATCTTTTAAAATGATTTCAATAAGCAATAATCAAACTTTGGAATCGTTTTATCACAACCAGGTATTCCCGGTAGCAAAAGTTTGAGGATGAACCGGTTGATTTAAAAATTGCCCATTTGGATAAATCTATTATTTTTACACCCCCAAAAAACGATCTCTATTAGCCGCACCTCTACCTAATCAAGTTCAATAAATACACATGAAAAATGCGATTTCGAAACTTGCTGCATTGGCAGTGATGTTGGGTTACGGTATGTTTGCTATGGGGCAGAGTGCTTCAGAGCCGATCAATGTTGTGACAACAGCAGTTCCATTCCTGAGGATATCTCCAGACGCAAGAGCAGGTGGAATGGGAGATGCAGGTGTTGCCACTATACCAGATGCAAGTTCCATTTATTGGAACCTTTCTAAGATACCATTTGCAAAGAGTAAGTCAGCTGTATCACTGACCTATACTCCATGGCTAAAAGCTTTAGACCTGAATGATGTGTACCTGATCTCTGGCGCCGGCTATTATCAACTGGATGATGAGCAAGCAATTTCTGCTTCAGTGCGTTACTTTAGCCTGGGAAATATTCAGTTTACAGATAATAATGGTAATTCATTAGGACAATACCGGCCTCGTGAATTTGCAGTGGATGCAGGGTATAGCAGAAAGCTCTCAGAACAATTGGGTGTGGGGATATCATTAAGATATATAAATTCCAACCTGGCAAGCGGGCAGTCCAGCAGCGGATCTACTTATAAAGCAGGAACTGCTGTTGCGGGCGATCTTTCATTATTCTATAATGGTTCAGAATCCGGTGATAAAAGTGGATTTAACTGGGGAGTAACTCTTACAAATTTGGGATCCAAGATTGCATATACCAATGATGCATCGGAGAAAGATTACATCCCTGCTAATCTTGGTCTGGGAGGTGCTTATGTAAAGGTATTTGACGAAACAAGCAAAGCAACCTTCGCATTAGACATCAACAAATTATTAGTGCCGACACCTCCTGCTCTCGGTGATTCTGCAGGCCTGGTAGCGTACAGAAATAAAGGTGTAGTTGGGAGTTGGTTCAGTTCTTTTGGAGATGCTCCGGGAGGATTCAAAGAAGAATTAAAAGAATTTACATTTAGCCTGGGTGGTGAATATAGTTACAATGACCAGTTTTTTTTCAGGGCAGGATATTTTTATGAAGCACCAACCAAAGGAGACCGTCAATATTTCACCGTGGGTGCAGGACTGAATTATAATATGTTTGGGCTTAATTTTTCATACTTGATTCCAAGCGGTTCCGGGGTAAACAGGAATCCACTTTCAAACACATTGCGCTTTAGTCTCCTACTAAATCTGGACGCAGATAATTCTGCACCATCGGGTAAATAATTAATTAATTAATTTCAAATAGAAACCTGTAAGTACGGTTCAGTACTTACAGGTTTTTTGTTTCTTGCCGGCTGTATTTGATGAGAATTCGGAATTTATACTTTGGTCATAATTTATAACTCAGAATTCATAATTGATAAATTGAAACAACCCTATATTTACAGCCAATGTTAGATATATTATGATAGATTTTCCTTTTCGAACCGGTTTGGGAATAGATTTTCATCAATTAGAAGCAGGTAGGAAGTTTGTTATTGGAGGAGTTGAAGTCCCATTTGAGAAGGGGGCGAGAGGTCATAGTGATGCCGATGTATTACTTCATGCTATATGTGATGCATTGTTAGGAGCCGCTGCGCTTGGCGATATAGGCATTCACTTTCCTGATACGGATGCGGCGTACAAAAATATTGACAGCAAGATTCTTTTGAAAAAAGTAATTGCGCTAGTGGATGCTGCGGGTTTCCGCGTGGGTAATATTGATGCTACAGTATGCCTGGAAGCGCCTAAACTGAAACCGTACAAAGATGCTATGCAAATATTGATCGCAGAAATTTGTAAGGTAGATATTGGAACTGTATCTATCAAAGCCACTACAAACGAAAAGATGGGATTCGTGGGTAGAGGAGAAGGCGTGGCTGCTTATGCAACAGCAATGATTTACAGGAAAGATTTTTCAATAAGATAGATCATAATCTAAAATCACCCGGATGGATAAAGTCATTCTCAAAATAATCAACAAGTCTGCAAATGAGCTACCAGCCTATGCTACAAATGGAGCAAGCGGAATGGATCTGCGTGCAAATCTAAATGAACCGGTAACCCTGAACCCATTGGAGCGCTACATGATTCCGACAGGGATTTTTTTGGAAATACCGGCAGGTTATGAAGTTCAGGTAAGACCTCGGAGTGGTATGGCATGGAAGCATGGCATCACCTGCCTGAATTCACCTGGCACGGTGGATAGCGATTACCGGGGTGAACTCAAGGTGATACTTGTCAATATATCGAATGAAGCGCATACAATCCATAATGGAGACCGCATTGCGCAAATGGTTGTGAGTAGTATTTCTCACGCCACCTTGAGGGAGGTTGAAATTTTAGAATCTTCAGAGAGGGGAGAAGGTGGATTTGGCCATTCGGGAATAAAATGAATTTTGGTCACCTGGAGTTAAGGAAGTTTAATACATAAACCTAAAAGAGAAAAACGGGAAAATTTGAAATGTTACCCTGATACGTTCCCTGAGGTCTCAGAGGTAACAAAAGTAAAATCAGTTTAAATGAAGAACACTATAGCATTGATGCTGTTGGTATTTTTGGTTACCGGATGCGGTACTTCTAAAAGAATTAAAACTGGTGCATCAGGGATACCTGCCGAAAAGGCTACTACAACCGTTACAGAAAGCAGAACTACCGCAGCACTTAAGAAGTTATTATATACCGATAATGAAATTCCGTTTAATTCTTTTTCAGCTAAAGTAAAAGTGAGTTATGAGGATGCCGGAGGCAAGCAGCCGGATGTGAATGCATTCATCAGAATGAAAAAGGATGAGGCAATCTGGATATCCATTGCTGCTACTTTCCTGAATATTGAAGGAATGAGGATCTTGATCACTCCAGACAGTGTCTTTATTCTAAACAAAATGGAAAAAACTTACAGCGCTTATCCAATATCATATATCAATGAGCGTCTATCCATTCCTGTTAATTTTCAAGATGCACAAAGGTTGGTTTCAGGTAAGGTGGTCTTTGCCGGTGATAGTGTTCTTTCTGTGAGTCAATCAGGAAATTTCTTACAGGCAGTTGTCTCAATTCCGCAAATCTATAACACGATTTATTTTACGGATCCCGGACTGCTTCTGGCAAAGCAGGAGGTGAAGGTTTCTCAACCCGGCGATCACTTTACAGTGAACATCCATTATGAAGATTATGAAAAAACATCAATGGGATTATTTTCCACATCAAGAAATATCACCATTCCTGAGAAAGGGCAGAAATTACAACTCAATTTCAGACAATATGAGTTTAACAATGAATTATCACTGCCATTTTCACGACCTGAAGGTTATGATATAAAATAATTTTACTTTAGCCCATATACCTATTCAATTTCACTCCTGTTTAAAACATAAGTTTTGATGCTCAAGAGAACGATTTTTTTTCTACTTTTTCTTTTAGTTCATTCACTCCTAATTGCACAGAATAAGTCTGAATTGCAGAAGCAGCGTGATCAGTTGAAAGATGAAATTGAACAAACTCAGCAATTGCTCGAGCAAACTAAAAAGACAGCAAAGGTCAGCATAGGACAACTTGCACTCATCAATAGAAAAGTAAACCTCCAGGAAAATATTGTAGAGAGTGTACACAGTGAAATCCGTCATCTTTCAGACGAGATTTATTTGTCACAACTGGAGATCAACAGGATGAACCGGGTATTGGATACACTTAAAGATGAGTATGCAAGAAGTATGGTTTATGCATATAAGAACAGGGGTAACTACAGTTTTCTGAATTTTATTTTTGCCTCTCAAAGTTTTAATGATGCTATCAAAAGGATTGCCTACCTGAAGTATTACCGGAACTATAGAGAGATGCAGGCTGAAAATATTTTGAAAACTCAGGCATTGTTGCAGGAGAAGATTGTGGCTTTGGCCGAAAGCAAGAAAAGAAAAGGGGTCGTTCTGGATGAAGAAGGAAAAGAAATGTCAAAGCTCGAAAATCAGAAGCAGGAAAAAGCATTGGTGGTAAAGGAATTGTCTGGTAAGCAAAAGGAGTTGAACGCTATCATAAGGAGCAAAAGGAAAGAAGACAATAAGTTGAAGGGAGCCATTGCTGCTATGGTGAAACGGGAAATCGAATTGGCAAGAGCGGAAGCGGCCAAAAAGGAAAAAGCCAGGCTGGAAGCCCTGAAAAAAGAAAAAGAGAAAACTGCGGCAACAAAGCCAACCGAAAACAACACAGCCTCCAATACCAAGCCTAAAGAGCCGGATGTGGCACCAAAGAAGGTCGCACCTCCTGTCAACAGCGTACTCGTCTCCACTGATGCAGACGTCACACTTAATGCTAACTTTGAAAAGAACAAAGGGAGCCTTCCGTGGCCTGTGAATGGGTATGTACTGTATAAGTTTGGAAAGAATGTTTTGCCTGGAAATATTGATTATGAAAACTACGGTGTTACCATCGCTTCTCAAATAGGTGCACCGGTAAAGGCAGTTTTTGACGGTGAGGTGACACTCGTTAGCTTTATTGAAGATAACCAGGCAGTATACATAAAGCATGGACGGTACTTTACTGTTTATAGTAACCTGACCGGTGTAACGGTGAAGCGGGGTGACATGGTCAAAACAGGCCAGACGATTGGTAAAGCAGGGGAAAATGATGAAGGGGAAGGCGGCAGGGTTGAATTTCTTTTGCTGAAAGAGTCGGATTATCAGAACCCTCAATCCTGGTTGAAATAATTTTCAAATTTGTTTTTCGTATATGCCTATTATTTATGAAATCAACGGGCATTTGCCGAAGATGGGAAGTGGTTGCTTCATAGCCCCCAACGCTACACTCTCCGGAGATATCGTCATGGGTGACGAATGTACTATTTGGTTCAATGCCGTATTGCGGGGTGATGTGAATAGTATAAGGATGGGTAATCGTGTAAATGTCCAGGACAATGCGACCATTCATTGCACTTATCAACGTGCTACTACCCGGATAGGAAATAATGTAAGTATTGGGCACAATGCAATAGCACATGGATGCGTTATAGAAGACAACGTGCTTATAGGAATGGGCGCTATTATTATGGATCATGCAGTGATAGGGAGTAACAGTATCATAGCTTCAGGAGCCGTAATATTGGAAAATACAAGGGTAGAGCCGGGCAGTATATTTGCCGGGGTACCTGCCAAAAAGATCAAGGATATACCGGCAGAGAAGGTAGCCGGAGAAATTGAACGAATAGCGCGCAATTATATCATGTATGCCGGTTGGTATCAACCCGGTGAAAAGAACCAAAACAAATGAAAAAGTTACTAGTTTTCCTGGTTTCATTTATCCTTTTGCAGGGATGCTCCATTTTTCGCGGAAGTGAAAAATACGGATGCCCGAGCAATGGCAAGAATATCGGTGCGGAAAAAATCGCCTCCGGAGATCCTGCTGCAATAAAGGCTGCCAAGAAGGCTCCGAAGTTTAGAAGCTAATCTCTCACCATACAATCCCTACCATTATGTGTTATCATTTAAAAACAAACTTCGGAGGTACTGAAGCAGTGATCGACGACAACTGCGGTATTTCAAAATTCTACAGTATTGCCGGAACGCTTTCTGATGAATTGAAAATAAAGTTTATCAACCAGATTGATGATGCCGATGTACTTTCATGGGATTTCAAATACAAGAAACATTTTCTGACCTTGCAATACAGTATTTACAATGGTGTTTCTATTTTGCCACACCCGGTGAAGAATATAGAAGCATCTGATAAGTTAGTTCGTGAAATCTCTGGAATGCTTGTAGAAAAGGCTTATTAATATCACCACTTTTTTTCTTCCATCGATTCTAAAATATTCAGGTAGCTGATATACCTGCCTGTGTCTATGATGCCTGCAGCTACGCCATTTTTAATAGCACAGTCCGGCTCTTCTGTGTGCAAACAGTTATTGAATCTGCATTGCCCGATCAGGGGCCGCATCTCAGCAAAATAATGAGACAGTTCAACAGGAGAAATATCATGGATGGCAAATTCTCTCATTCCCGGGGTATCTATTACTGCTCCACCAAATGGCAAGTCGTACATCTCAGCAAAAGTAGTTGTATGCATCCCTTTGCCGCTCCATCCACTTACATCTTGTATCTTAATATCAGTACCAGGTAATATGTAGTTAATTAGGGATGACTTTCCCACACCGGAATGCCCGCTCACTAAACTTCTTTTTCCTTTGATTGAATTTTTAAAATCCTCGATTCCGGAATGTTCAAATAAACTGGTACTTATCACAGGATATTTCATAGACTCATATAGTGATTTCAGTCTTTGGAATTCTTTATTATCTTTTTCGCGGTACAGATCACTTTTGTTGAAAACAAGAATTGCTGGAACATGAAATGCTTCACATGCAACAAGGAACCGGTCAATGAAACCCGTACTGGTTCTTGGGTTCCTGAGAGATGCCATCAACACAGCCTGGTCAAGATTTGCGGCGATGATGTGTTGTAGATTTTTGTTTTGCGGCGATTGCCTTGTAATATAATTTTTTCGCGGGGCTATCTCAATGATCATCACATCTCCAGAGGCCTCTTCAGAAATGGTAACCTCATCCCCCACTGCCACCGGATTTGTTGATGTGATTTCATCGGTCTTAAATTTCCCTCTGATGCGGGCATCCTTAAACTCATTGTTTTCGGCCTTTACCCGGTACCAGCTTCCTGTTGACTTATATACAACTGCCTTCACCCCATTAGTTTAGTACAAGATTAGGGAAACTTTTTAAATAACGTGTAGCGCATTATTCCTTCAATCAGAAGTAGTGCCATAGCCAGGAATATGAAGGGATAAAATTTTTCCGAATAGAGGTGGAAATTGGTGATTTGAACTTTTGATTTTTCCAATTTGTTGATGTCAGCATAGATTTTTTCGAGGCTTTGATTATCGGTAGCCCTGAAATATTTTCCTCCTGTTCCGTTCGCAATGCTTATCAGTAGCTTTTCGTCAATACTCACCTTCTGTGGTTGTGTGATCGTGCCCAACGGAGTTGATTCGGAGATAGGTGCATAACCGCTGCTCCCTACACCAATAGTGTAAACTTTTACCTGGTAAGCCTTTGCTATTTCTGCTGCGGTGGATGGGTCTATTAACCCACCATTGTTTACTCCATCAGTAAGGAGTATTACTACTTTGCTCTTCGCTTTGCTGTTTCTCAAACGATCTACACTTGTTGCCAGGCCACTGCCTATTGCCGTTCCGTCCTCGAGTAGTCCGTTCCGGATTTGCTGAATTTGTGACACGAGCACAAAGTGGTCTGTGGTAAGCGGACATTGCGTAAAGCTTTCGCCTGCAAAGATGACAACCCCGATACGGTCATCGGGGCGATGATTGACAAAATCGATGGCCACCTTTTTGGCTGCCTCCATCCTGTTGGGTGAGAAGTCTTGTGCAGTCATGCTCCCGCTTACGTCTATGCACAATATGATATCAATACCCTGCCCTTCCCGTTTTGTCTGATCAAATTTTTCCTGTGGCCTTGCTAATGCCACAATAATCGCAGAAAGGGCAAGTAGGCGTAGCCAGAAGGGAATGTTTTGTAATGAGTTTTTGAATGAACCTTTATTGCTGACACCACTGAGCGTGCTGATTTGCAGGGAGGCGTCCTGCCTGTTATTCTTTCGGAATTTCAGCCATAGCAGCAAAGGGAACAATAGGAATAGCAGGAAGAACCAGGGTTGCCCGAAGGTGATATTGTTGAAATAATCATAAATCATCTGCAGCAGTTTTTGTAGAGTCATGAATAGCTGCGACCAATTGCTGCATTTCCTCAAGCGAGCCTGTACAGTCTTTTTCAGAAGGCTGAAACTTTGCAAATTTTGCAGCTTCACCCATCCTGATTCCTGACGCAATCCTGCTTAGGGTTTCCCGTGGTACCATATCCCTGATAACTTCTATTAGTTCTGTTCCCGTCAATGCCATAAGATTTTGGTTTTGCTTACGCGACAGGTATTTTTTTACAATATCAGACAGCGAAGCAAAGTAGATATTGAAGCGCCCTTTTTCGGGTAACTGTTGTGATTTTAATGCTTCAAAATTTTTCACTGCTTCATCGTATGGAGAAAGTACATTATCAAAAATGGCAACCGGTTTTAGCTGCTTCTTTTTTGTGAGTAGCAGGATTAACAAGACGATTAATACGGCAAGGATTGCAATAAGCAGAGGCCAAAGCCACTTGTTACTTTCCTTTTTTACCGGTATGATGGGCTTGATATCATGGAAAGGCAGTACACTGTCTGCCGTGGAATAGGAGACATTTATCAGGATGGAATCCGTAAACATCCTAAAAGATGAATCCTGTTGAAGTTCATCAAAGTTGAATTCAAGAGGTGGTATCACCTGCCGGCCTGAATCAAAACTGGTGATCAGAAGTTTTTGAGAGAATGTAAGGATGCCGTTCGAGTAACCTGAATCTATTTTTGCTTTGCCGGCTATGATAAATGTGCCAAAATCTTTTGGGTCTGCAAACCAATTGAGCCGGTAAGCATTGTCAGGCATTTGCACCTGTACTATATATTCAATCTGCTGTCCGATTAAAATATCTTTTCTGTTTACAGAAGTCTTGATTGTTGGAGGCTGTGCCATTGCAATAAAAGGCGGTGCCATGCTGGCAAGGAGAAATTGTATATAATGGAATCGGGTCAAAGGTCCTTATCTGTTTACTTTTCTACGCTTAAAAAACTGTTGCAGGATTTTTACATAATCTTCATTAGTCTGTAGGTGCAACAAGTCGGCTCCTGCTTTCTTGAAAATATTCTTGCACTGGGTGCTCCGCAGGATAAAATTCTGATGGTAATTGTGTCTTACCATCATATTGGACGTATCCAGCCACATAGCTTTTCCGGTTTCTAATTCTTTTACTCTTACCATACCCATGTCGGGCAATTGGCTGTCCATCTTATCATACATTCGAAGCCCTATAATGTCGTGACGGTGCCCTAGTACGCTTAGCCTGTGTTCATAATGATCATCAATAAAATCACTCATGATGAATGCAATACTTTTTTGCCGGTTATTACGCTGGAAAAATTTTAGTGCCTCCGTGATATTGGTGCCACTTCGTTTTGATGTTGCCGTTAGTAACTCTCTTACAATATATAATGCATGCCGCTTTCCCTTCTTGGGAGGTATATATTTTTCTATTCTATCGCTGAAAAAGATGACTCCAACTTTGTCGTCATTATTGATAGCGCTGAAGGTAAGTACAGCACCGATTTCGGTGATGAGGTCCCGCTTTCGCCGCTGTATAGTGCCAAACAATGAACTGTCAGAAATGTCCACCATCAGGATGACGGTAAGCTCTCTTTCTTCTTCAAATACTTTTGTAAATGGGTGGGCATACCTGGCGCTAACATTCCAATCGATAAAACGAACATCATCTCCGGGATAATAATCCCTTACCTCGCGAAAGCGCATACCCTTACCTCTAAAGGCAGCATGATACTCGCCTGTGAAAAGGTCGGCTGTGATCTTCCTGCTGATGATCTCCAACTCTTTTACCTTCTTTGTTATTTCGGATGGGTTGAGCATTTTTTTTGAGGATTCACCAATCTGCCTATGGTACATTTACATTTTTCAGTATTTCATCAGTCACTGTTTCCACATTAATATTTTCAGCCTCAGCTTCGTAGGTGAGGCCAATTCTATGGCGAAGTACATCTTTGCAAATGTTTCTAACATCTTCTGGTATTACATATCCTCGTTTGTTCAGGAATGCATAAGCTTTGGCAGCAAGAGCCAGGTTAATACTTGCGCGTGGTGAACCGCCGAAAGATATCAATGGTTTTAGTTTCTCCAACTTGTATTGATCAGGAAACCGTGTAGCAAAAACGATATCGATAATATATTGTTCCACTTTTTCATCCAGGTACACCTGGCGCACCAATTGCCGTGCATCCAATATTTCCTGCACACTGGATACAGCATTGACACTTGGTGTTTTGTTGCCGCTTACATTTTGCCGGATAATAGATTGCTCCTCCGTTTTTGAGGGGTAGTTGATTATTACTTTGAGCATAAAACGGTCCACCTGGGCTTCTGGCAACGGGTATGTTCCTTCCTGCTCAATTGGGTTCTGTGTTGCCAATACCAGGAATGGCTCATCAAGTGGATACGAATGATTACCAATTGTTACCTGCCGTTCCTGCATTGCTTCGAGCAGTGCACTCTGCACCTTGGCCGGTGCACGATTGATCTCATCGGCAAGAATGAAGTTGGCAAAGATGGGGCCTTTGCGGACTACAAATTCATTGCGTTGCTGGTTGTAGATCATGGTGCCTACCACATCCGCTGGCAACAGGTCGGGGGTAAACTGAATCCTGCTGAAACCTGCATGTATTGTAGATGACAGGGATTTAATGGCAAGGGTCTTTGCCAGACCGGGTACGCCTTCCAGCAATACGTGGCCATTACTCAAAAGACCGATTAATAGCCGTTCTACCATGTGATCCTGTCCTACAATTACCTTGTTGATTTCTGAGTGGATTCTATCTAAAAATGATGCTGAATAACCTATTTTCTCATTCAGCAGACGAATGTCTTCAGCCGTTTGTACCATCTGTTTGGATATATTTTATTGGATTTGCGCAAAATACAAACTCCTTTGGTGGGATTAGAAAGCGAGCTTTCAATCTTCACGGAAAGGTATGTTAAATTAGTAATAACGTGGATACCGTATTAATAGTATGGTAATAGTAAACCGGCTACCGACTATACTTCAAATTGAAGGCTAACGGTAGCCGGCCGCATTATTGAAAAAGGAAAGCAAAAGATTATTTGGATACTACTCTGAAAGATACTTTACATATCACACCGTATGACACGATCTTCTTTCCTTTTACATGACACTTGAAATCTTTCACATACACAGAGTCAATGTTGTCAATAGTCTTTGAAACTTCTGCTACTGCATTTTTGATGGCATCATCAAAACTTTTTTCGGATGAGGCAATGACCTCAATTACCTTTACAATCGCCATAGTCTTTTCTTTTTTTGTTGTTATTGAAATAATGTTTTCAGGTCAAAAGATATTCCAAATTTTTCAAATGAAAAAAAACGGATGCATTGTTGATCGCATGTTTTGTAATTTTGGAAGAATAATTTTCGGGATGTAGCGCAGCCCGGTAGCGCGCTTCGTTCGGGACGAAGAGGCCGCTGGTTCGAATCCAGTCATCCCGACAAAAATAGCCCTTCATGAGGTTCTGTTTGTTTACCGAACAGATACTGTTCTTCATCTTATAATATTTCATTATTAAGATCAGGATCTGATTTTCCTGTTCAGATGCGTTGAATAAGATGGTAATGATTCTGTCGATGTTCAAAACAAGCCAGATCTATAGTTATCTTCAGCTATTTTGGGTTACAGGCAGAAGTTTGCTAATTAAAGAAGCACGTTGTATTATACTGCCCTGTATTATTTGTTCTACGGCATAATTTTTGCCTTTATTTGAAAGCGAGTTGGCTTATTTATTTATTCCTGCCCGAATTTATTATTGTTCACAGGAATGATGACACTACCCAAAAGAAAAACAATCCGTAAATCAATCCTGTTTCAAACCAAAATGATAGTACTTCTTTTTAAGACCGTACCTATCTATTGCTGAATCCTGTTGTTATAACTCCTGATATTTTTTTCACGCTGCAATATTATTGTTATGAACCCCCAAACAAGTATTGTTCTCTATTGTATTTTTTCTCATTCTTTTTTCTAACAGTGGGACAGATGAAGCTATCAGCCCAAAATGAATGATCAACTGATAGTGGATGACTGATTTTTTTTCACATCGGAATTAAGCACTGTAGAACAAAATCTATTGTATTATGGCCCTACAAAAAATCATTTGCGGCCCCATTCTCCGGAGGGTAGAAACCAATAAGGTTTCTGTGTGGGTGGCATTCAGGGAAAACTATCACTTGAATCTGAAAATATGGGAAGGAAATCTGATCAAATTTGATACTTCGGATACACCACTTGCTACAGGGGAGTCACATTCTTTGCAATTTGGACAAAATCTCTGGATAGGAGTTGTTACTGCCGACATTCCTGTGCCGGGTTTGAATACTGAAAAGATATACAGTTATAATATTGAATTTGATTCTGCGGATGAACCTGGAGTGAAAAATGATTTTCATTCTGATGATTTATTGAAGGACGGTACCACACTCGAAGGAAGACCACAGTTGGCGATTGGTTATAAGAAGGATATGCTTCCAACATTTTGCCTGCCGGGTGGTAAACCTGAAAATTTGAATATTCTTCATGGGTCATGTCGTAAAATGCACGGCTATGGTGATGATGCAATGGCGCTTGTTGATGACGAGTTAAAGAAGGATGAAAACCGATCCAGCGCTGCCAATCGACCACAGGCCATGTTTTTGACAGGCGATCAGATATATGCGGATGAGGTTCCTGCCATGTTACTTAGATCGATGTGCAGCTTCGATGGAGTAGGAATTTTTTCTGCAACATCTTCTGAGAAGATGAAGATCAAAGGCGATGACAACCTGGAAAAGGAATTTGAGTCTGATATTACTGCGTACCCTCCCATGCTTCGACAAAGGCTGGTCAACAGGTATGCGGGTTTTACAAGTTCAGCCGCTATCAACCATCTCCTGACCTTTGAAGAGTATTGCGCCACCTACCTGTGTTATTGGAATGTACGCTCATGGAACAGTGGATTGTTCGGAGATATAAAAATAATCAGCGATTCAGATGAAGACAAACTGGAAGCAAAACTGAATGACTTAGCCAGCAAATTTGTCGACAGTCCGGCTGTTGAAGCAGACACTAATCTCGTGAACCTGATCAGAGACAATGAAAATATCAGGAAAACTGATGCCTACATTTTCAGTTCCAGCACCTTTAGCAAAGAACAATTCCGGAATGATAACAGTGACCAATATAAAAAATGGCTTGCAAGTACAAAGAGTACAGTGAAAGATGAAGCCGTGCAGATGGCTGCCTTTCTGAAGGCATTACCTAAGGTGAGCAGGGTATTAGCTAATGTACCATCGTACATGATGATGGATGATCACGAAGTAACAGATGACTGGTTTATCACCAAGCGATGGAACAATGAAGTGCTTTCGAAACCTTTTGGGCGGGATATCATCAGGAATGCCATGATGGCCTACGCTGTATTCCAGGATTGGGGCAATACACCAGGTGATTATGAGCAGGCAACCAAAATCATTTTTGATGACATTACTGAATCCACCAATATCAAAGCAAAGTTGTTATTACACATCAGTGAATTTTGTTTTCGCTATGCGAACAATTCGAATATTGAAAATGTAAGAGCAGATGTCACCGACAAGGTGGATGCCATGTTCGGAATGAGCGGCACGCCTACGACTGTGAAGTGGAATTACCAGGTGAAATTAGGATCAGTGCTGGCACTGGTACTTGATACGAGAACTCAACGTTTTTATCAAAGCCTGAACACCGCTCCCGAATTGATTTCGGAAGAAAGTCTTTCCCTTCAATTACCGGAAACATTAACTGATAATCCTGATTTTGTTTTTGTGATATCGCCCTGCCCTGTGTTGGGCTTTCCCAATTTTGAAGAGTTGGTTCAACCTGCTGCAGTGGCTGTCAAATCTTTTTCCCACGATGATGATGAGAATCCGGGTATCATCGGCGGTAAACTGGAGTTTGACTTCGAAGCATGGGGCTTTAATGCAATTGGTATTGAGCGATTGCTCGATCGCCTGAATGGTTACAAGAAAGTAATACTTCTTTCCGGTGATGTGCACTATGGCGACACACTGGTACTCGATTATTGGAAAGGTAATGCAGATGCGCCTACCAGCCGCATCGTACAACTGACGGCAAGTTCTTTCAAAAATGAATGGAGAAAGAATCTTGCAATTTTCAGAGGCGCCATGGTACAAAGGCTGCTGACCAATATCGGAGACAGCTTTTCGAAATTAGGATGGAAAAATAAAACAGTAACTAAAAACGGATTTGTTACACCGCGCAACAGGTACCGATTGTATGGAGCAATGGCGGGTCTTGGAGTCATCCCGGTCGAAGGATGGACACCGGGCGCCACGTTGTCTCCTGATCCGGATTGGCGATGGCGACTCAGGGTACTGAAAGATGAAAGTCCTATTGAAGATGGCATTTTCTTGGCGGATATTAATTTGTCAGATGAGAATTCTCTCAAGGAAGGATATTATAAGGTAGTGCAAAGACACCAATCGATGTTCGAAAGCAAAAAGACAAAACGCATTGCATGGAATACCAATATTGGCTTTATAAAATTTGACAAGGATGGTGATGATAGCTGGAAATTGAAACATGAATTAAAAAGCAAGTCCGGATTGTTGTTTGGAGTGCCACTCACAACTCCTGATGATGAAAAGTCAAAACCTGTGTTGCCCTGAAATAATATTTTTTTTAAACCGAATTAAAACCTAAAACGGTATGGCTGATACTAACAGTGAAGATTTTTTTCAGAAAGTACTGAAGTTCGCTTATGAAATACTGAAGCCTGCCATCAACATGTTTTCTGACTCCCAGGCACGATCAGAATTGTTGGGTACCTTAGGAATCAGCAGCACTACCGACGATGCTCCGGCACCTGCGACAGGCGGACTGGAAGCATACGTCAATAAGGAGGATGATGAGGTAGAACCATTCAAACTTGCAAGCGCTATCGCCGATCTCACATCCATTTCCATGGCTATCGAAGGTGTCATTCGCGCTGCACTTGAAAAAGATGGGGAAGATGCGACGGAGCACGTAGTAGGCGAATTTGTAACGGCATTTCTGAATTTGCTGACGCTCGATTACATGAGAAGAAGGCATCCCACTATTCATGCAGTTCTGGAACTGCTCAGTTCGTTGGATAAGGCAGCAGTCGCCACCGGTGGTTCAGCCAATTTTGTTCGGGATTACATAGGCGGGTTCTTTAAAAGAATGGGAAAGGGACTTGATACAGAAGACTCTACAACCGCGCTGTCTGATGGTATTTTTCTCGCTATTTCGGGGTTGTTTATTTTATTGGAATGGTTGCTTAAGAAGGGAGGAATCGAAAGTTTGATATTCAGCGCTAATTACGGATTTGAAAATATAAAATCCAGCACCACTCCGAATGCCGACAAAATAACCAACCGGACATTTACTTATGCTATTGAATCTGCATCAGAGAAGAAGGATAAACTCATCAACACTTTGGTTTTCGTGCCAAGGGAACAGCATGGTGCAGCCTTCGTTACAGAGATGAAAGGCCAGATTGGAGATACCATTTCGATAGATGAAAAAAACAAGTTCGACTATGAAATTACAGGTGATGGTTTATTGAGGATTGGCAATCCTTCTGAAGTAAAGGGCGGTAGCGGCAATAAAATTTTATTGACCTACACCTATGAAAACAAAGAACCGAAGAAGATATCACTGTTGGATAAACCGGCTATCAAATTTGCATTTGGTACGGTAAAGGTCGGGCTGCTCGTAACTCCCGATGATGTACTGCTCAAAGGTATTTTGAACATACACTATGAATTCAAAAAGGGAGGATTGACAGGATTCCCATTCAATTTTCTGCCAGATGATACTGCTGATAAATTTCCTCTGGGAATTGGTTATTCCGTAAAGGACGGATTTATTGTCGATGGTGATGGAAACATTGGAACAGGCAAGAAGAAAGATAGTTCCGGAGGCGGAGGGGCTGCACCACATGCTATCATGGCGCATAGTCTTGATGAACCGGATTCCAAAGGTGTGGAGGCTATCGTTTCCAAACTGCTCAATGCGCTGCACAAGCAAATCCCGCTTCACAAGAACTTAGGAAATATTGTAGGGCTCGATACTTTGACCATTAATGTAAGTGCAGATGATGAACTTAAGAATTTTAAGTTGGAAGTATCGCTCGATTTCTGGTTGAAATTAGGTTCTGTGATCACGATCACCATCAGCAGGTTGGGAATGACACTGGATATTGTGAAGCTGGATGGCAACGGTGGCGTGATGGGATACGATCTGAAACCCGGCATCAAATGGCCGACAGGCGCGGGCATTCGCGTAGATGCCGGTGTTGTGAAAGGTGGTGGTTTTCTTTATCTCGATCCTGACAAGGGTGAGTACTTCGGTTCGCTGGAGTTATCATTCAAAGGACTTTTTGATCTGAAAGCAGTAGGCATTTTGAATACCATCATGCCCGATGGCTCCAAAGGATTTTCATTGCTGATCATCATCACTGCAGAATTTTCGGCTGTGCAGTTAGGATTTGGTTTCACACTATTGGGAGTGGGAGGATTGCTGGGAGTCAACCGACGTGCAGAAGTAGAAGCATTGCGGGTAGGCCTGAAAACAAATGCCATCAAGAGTATTTTGTTTCCTGAAGATGTAGTGGGTAATATCAATCGCATCATCAGCGACATCAAGCAGATATTTCCGATTCAACAAGATAGTTTTCTCATTGGTATCATGGGCAAGATTGGTTGGGGTACACCTACGTTGATATCCATTGAACTTGGTGTGATATTGCAATTGCCGGATCCTAAAATTATCATACTCGGTGTAGTGAAACTGGCGTTGCCAACTGAGGAAACTGCAATTGTAAAAATACAAGTCAACTTTCTGGGTGTAATAGATTTCCAAAACCAGTTTCTTTATTTCGAAGCAAGACTTTTCGATTCTCAAATTGTTGGATTCCCGCTCACTGGTAGTTTGGCGCTAGTAGTGGCATGGGGCAGCAACAGTACGTTTGGATTGAGCGTGGGCGGCTTCCATCCAGACTTCAAAGATTACCCAGTGGTTCCCACACTGCCTGGTGCCTTTCGCGATATGGCCCGCATCAGTTTGCAGTTGCTGAGTGGCGACAATCCGAAGTTGGGCATCGAATTTTATTTTGCAGTTACCTCCAACACCGTTCAGTTTGGTGCAAAAGCAGAACTGCTTGCCACAGGCCCGATGGGTTTCAATATTTATGGAATGCTGGGACTTGATGCCTTGTTCATTTTTGATCCGTTTAGTTTCTCTGTAAAGTTAGAAGCCACATTAGCGCTGCGGCATAATACTTCTATCCTGTACGGAATTCGCTTTGCCGGATTGCTCTCAGGCACTACACCCTGGCATGTCGAAGGGGAAGTCTCCTTTGGAATTTTGTTTGCTACCATCACCATCGGATTCAGTACTACATGGGGCGATCCTGCACCGGGTGTTGCAAAAGAAACTGAAGACCTGAAAGCGCTGATCATGGGTGAATTGGATAAGGCAATCAACTGGAAACCTGTCATTCCTGAATTTAATAATATCCATGTTACGGTGCGTACCCTTCGTGAAGATGAAGTAGTAGAATTGCTGATCCATCCGTTTGGCGCTATCGACTTTGTGCAAAGAGCGCTTCCATTAAATTTTGATGTGAAGAAATATGGCAATCGAAAACCATTGCATGATAATGAAGCGAACTTCAGCATCACCAATGTAAAGATCGGCGGCCAGGATATTGGATTTGAACCGAAACAGGAATTGTTTGCAGTTGGTAACTATCAGTCATTGTCAGAAGCTGAAAAATTATCCAGGAAATCTTTTGAAAGACTGGATGGTGGCGTTACGATCACAGATACAGGAAAATTAAGACTGGCGCCAACGACCCTCGCATCTTCAGAATTGAATTACGAACTGGACTATACCTATGATGATAAAGAAGTCGTACGTCCTAAAATATTTACGAGATTTCCAAGAGGAGGTTTTACAAGAATGGTGCGTGGAGCGGCTGCTTCAGAATCCGTTCTTTCATGGAAGAATGCCAACAAATCACCATTGAATGCACCGGTGAAAACTAAAGTTACCGATCAGAAATACACAGTGGCGTCCAACGAAAACATGAAGGAATTTGATCAGAACCTTAGGGCAGGCAGCTACGCAGAAGTGTTGGAATCGTTCAACAATATCATCAGAAACAAACCTGAGATGGCAGATGAACTCCAGATAGTAGGAATACATGAACTCGCTTAATCATAAAATTAATTTCACATGAGCTTTGCAGAATACAAATTTTTTTCATGGACAAGAAAGGGGATTGCAGCGAACATTGCTGAAAAAGATACACTTGGAAAAAGTGATGGAGTACAGGTGCAGCGTGCTACAGTTCCTGTTGATATCACACTGAATACAAATATAGCAGTACCCTCAAAAAATTTCACTTTGATAGGACCAGGTGATATTATCGGAATCCAAACCGACATGATCATCAGGTGTGAACCCCGGGATGGTGTGTCTAATTTTGAACCCAATTATTTTCCCTATGTGGAATTTTATGATGAAGATTTTCCCTGGAGATACACACCGGCATCGGCAGCCGGCCCCAATGACATGAGCCTGCGGCCATGGATCAGTTTGATTGTGCTCAAAGAAGATGAGTTTGATGACACTCCATTGCAGACTCCGCTTAAATCCATTGTTGTCAAGAACATGGATGCCATTCAACCTCCGGATGAATTGCATCTGTGGGCACATACACATACCAATCTCCAAAATGATGAAACGAATTTTGAAAAATATGTCGAAAGCCTCGCAGTACAGGTGAAGGAAGATCCGGATGGAGTTTACAGCAGAGTGATGTGCCCGAGAAAGATGGAAGCAAATGCGATGTATCACGCTTTCCTCATTCCCACTTTTGAAACCGGAAGACTTGCCGCTTTAGGACAACCCATCAATGGTGTGCCTGCGCAAAAGGCAGCGTGGAATGTCGCCATGAATGAAATAGAACTTCCGGTTTATTACCGTTGGAATTTCAGGACCGGAGCCAACTTTGATTTTGAGAGTCTTGTAAAACTTATCGAACCAAGAGTGATGGACAAGCGGGTAGGCGTGCGCCCGATGGACTGCAGCAGGCCGGGATATTTCAAACTCAATTCAACAGATGAGATACCTGCACCAAATCCTGTGAGCATTTTGCTGGAAGGCGCTGTGAAAGCACCAACTGCCGAATCAACTACCATCATTCCAAATGATTTTCAGACAAGTGTTGCTGAACTTGTAAACCTCAACAGAACACAATTAGAAAAATTAGATGAAGACCCGTTTGTAACCGTACCCTTCTATGGAATGTATCATGCTATGCGTAAGGATTTGTCAAAGCCCGGAGAAAAGATAATTCCCGTTTTTGATCCTAATGCTGATGTGTGGTATGATGACCTGAATGGTGATCCGAGAAATAGAGTGCCGGTAGGATTTGGAGTAAAGGCTGTACAGGACGGGCAGGAAAAATTTATGGATCAGGCGTGGAATCAATTGTCGGATGTACTTGAAGCCAACAGGAAGGCACGACTGGCCCAGGTGATGAGTGCAGTGATGGGAACTTCGTTTGATAAGAACATCAAAAATCTTCAGGATGAAAAAATCTTATCGATTTCAAGAAACTTGTCTTCAAAGATTCTGGCCACCAATGTTACCATCAGGAAAGAGATCAGCCAAAGCAGGGTACCGGAAGCGCTCTTTATGAATCCTACTCAGAAATTGATGCGCGTAAATAGTTCAGTAAATCGCAGCCTGGTCAAAGTAGGAAATACTTCCCTGACTGTAGCTGCTATGACCAATGATTCCAATAAAGTTTCCGGAATCACTTCTGCTTCCATTGATAAATTCAAATCGATTCAGGCACTTACAGGAGTTACTACCGGAGTGCCTTCTGGTAATATTGGTAATTTGAAAATATGGAGTACGATCTCAAATCTCGATACGACATTCAAATTTGAAACAGTAAGAAGTGGTGGTGGAGAGTTTAGAAGAATCCTGTTGAGCACGGTTACTCCTGTCACCGGTACGACAACAGGTGGAGTGCCCGGAAGAATTTTGGGAAGTGTTGGAGGCAGGATGTCTGGAACGGTTGGAGGAAGGATATCGGGCAGGATTGCAGGCAGGATCAGTGGAAGCAGGATCAGGGTGCAACCCGTCGGGCGACCGGAAGTAACACGAGCGCCAATAGCTGTACCGATCAATACCAGCTATAAAGATGCTTATGCTGATTACAATATCAGATTAGGCTACACGGAAACGGTGCCCGACAAGCCGCTTGTAGATATTGCATCTTTAACTGCAAAAACACTTTTGTCTGTCAAACCTTCTGTTGCATACAAAAATATGCTGAGCAAGATGGTAGCATGGGGCAAAGGTGTTGTGATTCCTCAGGTGGATGATATGCTTCCTGCGATGGCTTATCCTGATTTTCCTGCGCCTACCTACAAACTCCTGATCGATCGCGACAAAGAATTATTGCTACCCAATCTTGAATTGATTCAACCAAATACATTCTCACTTTTAAGGACCAATCAAAAATTTATTGAGTCGTACCTCATCGGCCTGAATCATGAGATGGCCAGGGAGCTGTTGTGGCGGGAATATCCTACGGATATGCGTGGTAGTTATTTCCGGCAGTTTTGGGATGTGAAAGGAGTGATTGCTCCTACGACGTCATCAGAAGATGCAGAAGCGTTGAAAGATATTGCTCCTATTCATACATGGCCAAAGGATGGCCTATTAGGAAAGAACAATGCAAGAGATAAAGCCGGTGATTCAGAGCAATTGGTTTTTGTGATTCGTGGCGACCTGTTGAAGAAATTTCCTAACACCATCATATATGCGCAAAAAGCATTTAAGAATGATAAAGGGAAATGGTTCATCAATACAGAACTCGACGATGCGGCGCTTGCGAAAGAAGTTCGTTTCCCATTGTACCAGGCCGAGATTCCACCCGATATCAAATTGCTCGGGTTTGATCTTACGATCAATGAAGCAGCTGGTGTGGATGCTGTGAGCGACTTCCCGGGCAATAAGGAAGGATGGTTTTTTGTAATTGCCGAAGTGCCGGGCGAACCAAGATTTGGGTTGGATATTTCTTTTGATCCGGATAAGCAGGACAGCGTCACCTGGAATGATCTGTCGTGGGAAAATTTTGAAGGTGGAAAGATCCCTTTTATCACCGGAACCAAAGTGCCAAAGAGACCGGATGGAAGTTCATTCAACGTAGCCAACCAGGATACAGTGGGCAGTTGGGGCAGGAGCGCTGCTGATATGGCAACGATCTTATTGCAAAGGCCGGTGATGATAGCTGTACATGCCACAGAAATGCTGGACAAGGAAATCACTGATCAAAATACCGGATCGACAAATACCGGTAAGACTAAATTGATGTTTGAATATCGCAACTACATTACGAATGTCTTGAAGCGCAATTAATCATTCATAAAAAATTAAAGAAGACATGGCAAGCTTTCAGGAACAAATAGCCCGGATCAATCAACTGAGAACTGCTGCAGATGCAGAAGCACAAAAGACCTATTCGAAGAAACTGGACATTCAGAGGAAAATGACTTCAGAGAATAGTGATAAGATATTAACCGCTTTGAAAAAATCTGAAGCCCCCTATAGAGCAGCAGAAGTTTCCCTGAATGAGGCCATTAAGAGTTTGCATACAATTGATGTCAGGCATCTCACTGTTAACATGGATGGACAACTGCCGATAGTTCTATTGCCGGTCAGAATTGAAACACGCTTTGTTGCACCTCCGGTAACTGAATCGAATGAATTGTGGATTCGTATTTTTCCTGATGACATTCATACCAACACCCATGAACCTGTATTGACTCATGAAGAGATCAGCATAGGTGAAACCTACTGGAAAAGCCTTGCAGCCATTGCAAAAAATAATCAGGCAGAAAGCAGGGAAGATGAAATGAAAATTGCATGGGCACAGTTAAAGGAAAAGATTACTGGTGCGCAACGTGCGCTTTGGGTTGCAAAAACAACAAAGCCTTTGAACTGGGATAATACGACTGTAGCTCCTCCGAACAAACTGCAATTTCCAAAACAGCCGGATGTCAAAGAGTATGCATGGACAAGGGCGCCACGCACGCAGGCGCTACCCGACCGGTTTGTTGTGTCCATTTTCAGGAATAACAGAATGGTGTTTGAGCAGACAGGTAATGTGATCCCGGATACTGTATTCCTCGGCCCTGATCCGCTCGCTGCACAAACCGCTATTCAAAAAGATGGTGATGAAATAAAATTGAATGAAGACATTGACTGGATGCACAATTTTGACAAGGCGATTGCAATCGGACTGGGTATGAAAATAAAATTGCAGCCACAGATGTTTGCAAGAGGAAGTACGATTGAAAAGATTTCCGTCCTCGGAATTGCACATTCTGCAGATGCAGCAATGGGCAAAACAATCCTGGAAGGACTTTTTGAGAATCATCACTATTCATCCAATGGCCTTTCATTATTGCCACAAGGCACTCCTACCAACAATACAGAAACAGACGGTTCCGGTTATACGAAAAATGAAGATCATCTCAAAAAGGGATACTACTCTGGTGAAGTCATGGTGAAATTGCCCGGTTCGGATATCGATTACTTCGCAAAGATTTTAGGCGTTGATTTTTCGAAAGTTGAGGAATTGAATCACAGTGATCTCAGAGAGTATGCCAATGGATTGAACATGAATACTGCCTTGTATGCAGCTACGCTTGCTGATTTCTTCAATGAATACATGAAGCCTGTAGTCAAAGAAAATGATGCAATCAGTATCCGTAGTTTCTTCAATAGTTATGTGAGTGCAAGAGGTCCACTGGTACCTTTGAGAGTGGGCGATCAGCCTTATGGCTTTTTACTCAGCAGTGATTTGAGCAGGTGGGCTGAACATGGTTCAAAATTTTATTCCGGTTTTTCTGATGTGCTCAGAAGATTACAAACTGTGTGGGATGGAATTGTGAATTCAAAAAATCTGAGTGTGGGCAAGGGTAGTGATTCTGACACATTGCTTCGTATTCTTGGATTGCAACCGGGTTCTGTCGCCTTCAGGCAGCGGTTAGGTAATCTGCCGGATTACAGTTATTCATTGGTCAACGTGAATGTAGGTGATGTAAAGAAGCAAGTGCTTTCGCTTAACCATATTATTGTAAGTTTTCTTGAAACTCTTGGATACAGATTGAGTGTTGAAAACTATTATCCGTTAATTGCTGATCTTATTTTTTACTCCCGAACTACACCTGTCTCTGACAAGAAACTTGTAATGCCCGATGTAGCAGTTTCTGAAACAGAACAGTTACCATTGCTTCCCAATTCAAAACTCAATTACATCGCATGGATGGCCCAGCGTGCTACACTCGCTGCATTGCAGAATGTAAATTTTGATGGTGATACGCCTCCCAGAACCTTATTGTGTTTGTTGTTGCGCCATGCCTTGCTCACAGAACTTACACAATCTGGCACTAAGTTTTATGCAGCAAACAATCATACTATCAATACGGAAAGTTTTCAAAAGAGTCTCTATAATTTCAATAAGAATGTGTCTGATCTTACCTCGTATGAATTGCTGAATGGAGAAGCTAAGAAATTAGACAGTACCAGATTCGCAGCTATCAAAGGAAATATTGCTGATTACTTTTTAGATCCAGGAATCAAAATCCCTTTCAATCAGAACATCCAGGAAATGAAAACTGCAATGGCAGAGATTGCAACTTTATCCACTGCGGAATTAGAAAAGGGGTTGTGTGATTTTATTGACTTATGCTCTTACAGATTGGATGCATGGCAAACAGGACTTTTTACAAGAAGGGCAATTGCCAATCGGAATGCTGTGCCGACAGGAGTTTATATAGGTGCTTACGGATGGATAGAAAATCTGCAGCCGGAAGCGAAGACAAGCGTTTCAATAGAGTCAGTGCCTGACAAAATAAAACCTGCTAATAATGTCCCGCCTGTGAAACTGAAAGAAAATGCAGGCTTCACGCATGTACCTTCACTCAATCATGCTACAGCAATGGGATTGTTGCTGGCCGGATATAAAAATCATGCGAACAGATCGAACCCTGATACATTTGCCATCAATCTATCGAGTGAAAGAACGAGAAAGGCTCTCGATATTTTGCAGGGAGTCAGCAATGGACAATCCATTGAAGTGTTGTTGGGATACCAGTTCGAAAGAGCTATGCATGATTTCACAAGCAGTGGTGCAGGCAATCTGAATCAATATATCTATGATTTCAGAAACAAGTATGTTGTAGAAAATATTTCTATTCCGCAGCAGGGTTCTCCTGAAGCACAGGAAACGATCAATACTTATCCGGTTGCAAATGGATTGAAAATAGTGAAAGCGCCAATTTCTGAAATTAGTGCTATCGTAACAGATCCCGCCTTGCTGGATGATGTTTTGGAAATCAGAAACAAAATAACTGATTTGCTTGATGCATGTAATGATGTACTGCTCGCTGAAAGTGCATATCAACTTACACAAGGCAACCGGGACAGAACATCAGCAGTGTTGAATGCTGCCTTGCTGGCAGATACTCCACCCGAAATACAGGTAACCGATACGCCACGTTCCAGCCTGCTGACATATACACACCGGATCACGCTTCATTTCAATACGGACCCTGCATCCATGCAACTCAATACCGGGTGGCCGGCATCAGCATCGCCAAGGTCAGCGTTTGAACCGGGTATAAACCAATGGTTGTCTCAGATGATAGGAAATGCAAAGAATATCATCTGTTCTGTGGCTACTTTGGATAAGGATGGAAATGAAACAAAGCCTGCGTTTGTGTCTCTGGCTGATTTAGCATTACAACCAATAGACCTGGTGTATATTATTCCTGAGGACCTCGCGGGCGGCGCCACCGAATTAGAAAGCAGGATTGCATTTCATTACAGGAATAATAAACACATCGATGATGCTGCCTCAGTAAAGATTACTTTTAACCCTAACGGTATAGCAAGTACGAAAACAACTCTTGTGCGCGTGTATCCCCTTTTGAGAAACCTTAAAAAGTTAATCAACAGTTCCCGTCCGGGTAATGCAAAAGATTTTGCTTCTAAACAAAAGTCGGTGGCATCAGGCGCAGACGAAACAGGAATCGATTTTGCAGAATTCCAAAACAGGATCGGTACAGCCATTAATGGTCTCACGGATGCATTCAATGTATTCAATATCGTAGTGCCGAACAATCAACTTCCTAAAGGTGATCTCAATCCGGAAAACATGGGAAAATTATTCGGTGCATTAGTGGAGAAGCCCGGAGAAAAAAGCAGGAATGACCTGCTGGAATTGAACGAGGCTGCAATGGAGGCCATCGTTAACTTTCAGATCATGGCCACCGGATATGGAGTACAATTGGCCTATCCCGAAAACCTGAACCTGGTTACCCGGCTCAATCAACATGATTTATTGGATAAAACATTCAACGTTTGGAAAATTATCGGGGAAAAAATAAAGAAAGCCAATAAGAAATTAACGGAGGCCGTTGTTGAAACCAAAGTAACAAACAAGCTGAATTTATTTGTAGCTGCTGCAAAGATTGTACTTGGCGACGATTTTGTACCGGTGCCACAATTCAGGTACAGTAATGCAGAAATTCTTGAAAAAACCTTCGCTGATGAAAAGCAACTTTTGTCTTTTGCCGGAAAAACAACTACTAATTCAGATGCGGTTAATAAAGAAACCTGGATTCAATCTGTTTCGAGAGTTAGGGAGACAGTTGCTCAGCTTGAGATAGTTCGAATTATGGCGGAGGCGGCTTCAGGTCACGATTTGAGTTTCAAAATAGCGCAGGTACCATTCCGCCCGAAAGATAGCTGGCTGGGTTTTGAATTTCCGAAAGAATACAACGGTGCGCCATTTAATATTCTTGACGATACAATTGCATTGGCAGCAATAGGTGATGTGGCAGCCGATACTAAAGCAGCGCAATCCGTATTGGTGATCGATGACTGGACTGAAAAAATTCCGGTTGATGAAGAAGTAACAGGAGTGGCATTTCATTACAACCAGGCCTCAGCCACAGCTCCGCAAAACGTGATAGTTGCGATAGAGCCTACAGGCAAAGGAAAATGGAATTGGGATGTATTACAGGGAATTTTAGATGATACACTGCGCAGAGCGAAGTCAAGGGCTGTGGAGCCTGATCATCTCATGGAGAATCCTGCGTTGAGCGTGTTACTTCCTATGACTATTGCATCCTTTGATGTGAATGAAGCGAATGTTTCTCTCGACTACCTTCTGCTTAGCGACAAGTTTGTGAAGGTTGCGAAACAACAGAATCTTCAATTGTATAAAAAGTGGAATTAAATAAAATGCTATGCAGTTACAAGTAACTAAATTCAGCACATTTAAGTTAGCGCTTCCCATTTTTACGAAGCCGCTCATCTCCAACAGGAACAGGTTAGAAGGTGTGCCTCGTGCTGATGAATTCACCAAAAGCCTGAGAGCAGAGATAGCAGATCCACTCTGGATGCTGTGCAGGCAATGGCAACTCGGAGAGTTTGAAGGCGAAGATGCAGCTACTGCATGCCAGGCAAAAATCCTTGCTGAACATCAGCAGCCTTTTTTGATCCATCTGGATGATGGGCCTGCGGTGAAGTATGACGCCGGTCAATTTCCATTGGAAACTATTGTAGAGAGTGAGGCAGTCCGGCAGGATTATTACCTCAGCCTTCAGATGGGCAGGCAATTTCTAAGGATGATGAATGAGGCTGGATTGTCTGCGCATAAGAAATCAATAATTGAGAACTACCTCATTGGGGAAAATATTGACCCTGACGATAATGAGGCGGTTTACTTATTGCAATCCACTTCCGGAATGTTCCCTGATGGATTCAAGATATTGGAAGATATCAATAATGGAAAGTTTGAAACCTATGTAAAGAATATCGCGGGAATTTCTGCAGTTGATATTAAAATGTTTACCAAAACTGTTGCACCACAATTCACAACCTGGTATAGCAATCTGTATCATATCCCACAGCCTGATCAGTCGGCATGGCGACCAGAAAGAATGGAATATAATTTTGAGTTGGATCTGCCACATAAAGAAGAGGACAAACAGTCATTCCTTGAAGCGAAGGAATATTCCTCAGGCAGAATTGACTGGGCCACTTTTGATGAGAATATCGAAATGGCACACGAAGATGAAACATCAGAAGATAACATTGAAGAGGTAGTGCAAAGTTTTATTCCTACATCCCTGAAATATTCTGGAATGCCCAATCCGAGGTTTTGGCAAATGGAAAACAGCAGTGTGGATTTTGGAAAAATTCAAACCGGAACAAGCGGGTTATTATCATTATTGCTGATGGAGTATGGGCTTACTTACTCCAACGATTGGTTTGTATTGCCCTATCAGTTAAAGATCAATACCCTCTGCGAAGTAAAGTGCATCATGGTTACAGATGTATTTGGTCAGAATATTTTGATAGAGCCTACATTCAAAGATCCTGAAATGAACTGGCATGAGTTTGCATGCTTTCGCCATACAGAAATTCAAAACAGGACATTGCCGCGAAACCGGTTATATCTGCCATCATCTGTTCTGAAACATCAGCAAAGCGAACCGTTGGAAAGAGTGAATTTTATGCGCGATGAAATGGCCAATATGGTATGGGCAATCGAGAGTGTGGTGCCATCAGCGGCAGGAGGCAACAGGCGGATAAAAGCAAATATGTCCAGGTTTGAACAGGGTTTTGTACCTGCTGATCCCGAAGCAAAAATCCGCTACCTGGTTGGAACCAGTGTGCCTAAAAACTGGATTCCTTTCATTCCTGTGCACAAAGAAGGCAGCTCTCAGGAAATACGCCTTCAACGTGCGAGGATACCCAATGCCCCTGCACCGGTGAGTCAATTGCTGACTGAGCAGCAGCCGGTTCATTTTATTGAAGAAGAAGAGGTGCCAAGAGCCGGAGTGATTATAACACGAATGTATAAACGAACACGCTGGCTGAACGGAAAAACATACTTATGGATCGCACGCAGCAAAACTGTGGGGAGAGGAGAGGGCTGGAGTGGGTTGATGTTTGATCAGATATTGGATGTGTAAGCCCGCGTTTTGCTATTTCAAAGTATTGGTACGATCATTACTGCCTGGTAAATTGTACGAATGAATGTATGAAAGGCGCTCACCAGAATAATTCCCTCAATTCTAAAAATCTCCAAAAGGATAGGTCGTATAATTGTGATAAACGGAATTGTAGTCGGACATAATATCCGGGATCAGGAGATCATGTTGGCATCTGCTCTCCGGTTATTTTCTGGGGAAAAGGGTATGCCACCACTTATTTCTAATGAAAGCAAAAGTATAACGTAACCGATTAAACGAAGTTGTTCCTCAAAGAGATCAGGATCAGTACGCTCACCACTTCATCCCCAAATTCCACATCACAAAACTCCAGATATCCGTCTGCTCTTCTATCGCTTTGCTGATCGGCTTTCCGGCACCATGCCCTGCCTTTGACTCTATCCGAATCAGGGTCGGGTTGGGCCCGGCATTGTCTGCCTGCAGTGTAGCAGCAAATTTGAAACTGTGTGCAGGTACCACGCGGTCGTCATGATCGGCTGTAGTCACTAAAGTAGCAGGGTAGGAGACTCCCTTTTTCAGATTATGCAGTGGCGAATATTTGTAGAGATTTTTAAAATCTTCTTCTTTATCGCTTCTGCCATACTCTGTAGCCCATGCCCAACCGATGGTGAACTTGTGATAGCGCAGCATATCCATCACACCTACTTGAGGAATGGCTACTTTGAAAAGGTCTGGTCTCTGTGTCATTACCGCGCCGACAAGCAGCCCGCCATTGCTGCCACCCTGCACAGCCAGCTTATTGCTGTTCGTGTATTTTTCTTTGATCAGAAATTCTGCTGCTGAAATCATGTCGTCAAAAACATTTTGTTTGTTTTGTAGCATGCCGGCTCTGTGCCATGCTTCACCATATTCGCTTCCGCCTCTCAGGTTTACTACTGCATATATACCGCCATGTTTTACGAAGAATGCATGAGATACAGAGAATCCCGGCGTCAACGGTATGTTGAATCCGCCGTATCCATACAGCAACACAGGGTTATTGCCATTCAATTTCATTCCTTTTTTGAAAGTGATAAACATGGGGACCTTCGTACCGTCTTTGCTGGTGAAAAATAGTTGTTGAGTCTCCATATCGGCAGTACTCATTTTTACTTCACTTTTCCGAAACAGTGTACTCATTCCTGTTGGAATGTCATACCGGAATATGGTTGGCGGATAGTTGTAAGAAGAGAAGGTGTAGAAGAACTCCTTGTCTTTTCTACGGCCGTTAAAGCCTGATGCGGTACCGATGCCCGGAAGTTTGATTTCGTGATCGATTTTCCCGTCGAAGGATGCCTGATACACACGGCTGGAGGCATCTTTCAGGTAAGTAAGAAACATTTTGTCGGAGGCTGTGCCTACACTCTGCAATAATTCCTTTCTTTCCGGAACGATGGTTTTCCAGTTTTCTTTTTCAGGATGCTGTGGGTCTATAGAAACAATTTTGTAATTAGGGGCATCAATATTTGTTTTTACCAAAATCATTTTGCCAACATTATCCACGAAATCACTTTCTCCATCGAAACCTTTGATCAGCAAGGAAAATTCCTTTTGGCCTGATTTCAAATCTTTCACCCAGAGTTCGTTACCACTGGTACCTTCCGACAATGTGAGAATCAGGTATCGGTCATCTTCAGAAACATCGGCGCCGGCATTCCTCAATGGATGGTTGGGGTCTTCATATATCAGTTTGTCTTCACTCTGAGGAGTACCTATTTTGTGGTAGTACACTTTGTGAAAACGATTTTGATTGGTCAGCTTATTTTTTTCATCCGGCGCAGGATAACGGCTGTAGTAAAATCCATCATCACCACTCCACGATGTACCACTGAATTTGATGAAGTCTATTTTATCATCCAATAATGTTTTGTCTGAAACACGCATTACATGAGCTACCTGCCAGTCGCTGCCCGCCTGTGCTTCGAGATATACGGCGTACTTGTCATTTTCGCTGAATGATGGAGTGCCTATGGCGGCAGTACCGTCTGCACTCATCTTGTTAGGATCAAGAAATACATCAGGAGTTCCTTTCAATCCTTTCTGACGATAGAGAATGCTTTGGTTTTGCAGGCCATCATTTTTATAGAAATAATAATAGTCACCACGTTTGAACGGGCTGCCATAACGCGGATAATTCCATAGTTTTTCAAGTTCTTTTTTGATATCATTTCTGTAAGGAATAGTGGAGAGGTATTGCTGCGTAACTGCATTCTCTTCTTTTACCCATTCCTTAGTTTCCGCACTGTTGTCATCTTCGAGCCAGCGGTATGGGTCATTTACAATAGTGCCGAAGTAATCGTCTTTCTGATCTACTTTTTTTGTTTCAGGGTATTTCAACTGTGCGTAACTGTTAGTTACTAAAAATGTGCTAATCACAAACAGGATTTTGAGTTTCATAATTGAAGTATTTGGAAGGTGTAATTGATCGTTATTCGTTTTTCGTTGATCGTTATTCGTTTTTCGCTGATCGTTTTTCGCTTGCTGAGCCTGCCGAAGCATTCGTTGATCGTTGATCGCTTATCTTTTCTCGTTGATTGTCTATCATTATTTTCGCTGCGTTGGATTGATTCAAACTTTCAACCTTCAACTTTGAACCTTCAACTTTCAACTTTCAACCTTCAACTACTCACTCCGCTGCGGCGGACGCAATTCAACTCACCCCATCAGTCTGCATTTCCTTATTGATCTTCGCTATCAAACCCTGCAATACCTTTCCGGGGCCACATTCAGTAAAGTGTGTAGCGCCGTCTGCAATCATGGCCTGTACTGACTGAGTCCAGCGCACCGGTCCGGTCAGTTGCTTCACAAGATTTTCTTTTATTTCCTGAGGATCGGTTACCGCTTTTGCTACGAAGTTTTGATACACGGGGCATTGTGCAGTATGAAATGTTGTGTTGCTGATAGCAGCTTCCAATTCTTCCTTTGCCGGTTGCATCAGAGGTGAATGAAAAGCGCCGCCAACGGCTAATGGTAACACACGTTTGGCGCCGGCTTCTTTTAGTAACGCACCAGCCTGCTCCACTCCGCTGATACTGCCAGAGATAACAATTTGCCCCGGACAATTGTAATTGGCTGCAACAACAATTTCATTTACAGAAGCACAGATTTCTTCTACCTTGCTATCGCCCAGCCCGAGTACTGCGGCCATGGTTGACGGGTTCATTTCACACGCTTTCTGCATGGCACTCGCACGAACCATGACCAGTCTTAACGCATCTTCGAAATGCAAAACACCATTAGCAACAAGTGCTGAGAACTCACCGAGCGAATGTCCGGCTACCATATCAGGAGATGCGTTTTCAATAGTCTTGAATGCAATCACTGAATGGAGAAAGACCGCTGGTTGAGTCACTTTTGTTTGTGTCAGTTCTTCCGGTGTACCTGAAAACATGATATCAGAAATTCGGAAACCGATGATGTCATTTGCCTTTTCAAAAAGTGCTTTGGCAGCTTCATTACTGTCGTAAAGGTTTTTACCCATTCCGGAAAACTGAGCTCCCTGTCCGGGAAATACATAAGCGTGTTTCATATTATCTTCTCTTAATAAGGTCTGATTGTATCAGGTTGATAAATTCATTGCGGGTACTTTGCTTTTCGAACTCTCCGATAAAGGCTGAAGTAGTAGTAACAGAGTTTTGCTTTTGAATGCCGCGCATCATCATGCAAAGGTGTTCTGCTTCTATTACCACTGCTGCTCCATGCGGGCTCAGAGCTTCATGAATTGCCATGAGGATTTGGTGTGTCAGCCTTTCCTGTACCTGTAGCCTCCTGGAGAATACATCTACAATACGGGCTATCTTACTCAGCCCTGTTATCCATCCATTGGGTATATAGGCAATATGAGCTTTGCCATAGAATGGAAGCATGTGATGCTCACACAAGCTGTACAATTCAATATTTTTTACAATGACCATTTCACTTACAGGTTCATGAAATTTTGCTGAAGTTAGAATTTTCACGGCATCTTCATTGTAGCCTTTGGTAGCAAACTGCATCCATTTGGCTATGCGTTCCGGTGTCTTAAGCAGGCCTTCGCGCTCCGGGTTTTCTCCGATCAGTCGCAATATGTCGTGATAATGAACTGAAAGCGCTGATGTGGTCTCTTCTTCGTATTGTTCTATTCTTTTGTATGCCATGATTCTTTTATTTAAGCCGGATATTCGGCAAAGTTTTTAGGTGTTTCATAAAGCCTGATCACAAGATCATGATTGCTATCGATCTCATCGCGCAGCAGATGATAAATAGCCACAGCAATATTTTCTACTGATGAATTTTTTTCTTTAAAGTCATCCACATCAAGGTTCAGGTTTTTATGATCGTATCTTTTGATCACTTTTTTCTTAATGAGATCACTGAGTTTTTTCAGGTCTGCTACAAAACCGGTTTTAGGATCGGGCGTGCCTATCACTTTTACGATCAATTCATAATTGTGGCCATGGTAATTGGGGTTGTTGCATTTGCCAAAAATGGCATCGTTGGTTGCCTCATCCCATTCATCATTGTGCAGGCGGTGTGCTGCACAAAAATTCTCTCTTCGAAATACTGCCACTCTGTTTTCTTGCATAATATTACGCTATTGGTTCACCAAAATATTCTACAAATATCCTTGGAGTTTCATGTATTCTGACGCAATGCAGATGAACGCCTTCCGGCAAATGAGGTTGTAATTGTTCCCAGATGCCTATTGCAAGGTTTTCTGCTGATGTCATTTTCCCCTTCATGAAATCTACATCAATATTCAGATTTTTGTGGTCAACTTTCTCTATTACTTTTTCACGGATGAGTTTGCTGAGAATGCGCGCATCCATAGAGTAGCCGGTATCCGGCGATGGCAATCCTTTGATGGTAACCCAAAGTTCGTAATTGTGTCCATGCCAGTTTTCGTTGGCACAACCCCGGAATATCGCTTCGTTTTTTTCTTTAGACCAATTGGGGTTGTATAGTTTGTGCGCAGCATTAAAATGCTCAATTCTTGTCAAATACACCATCCGCAGATGAAAATTTTATTGGCAAAGGTAAGTAACTGCTTTTAGAAGAATTTTTGAAAAACTAAGTTTCATCCCTTGAGAGGATAGTTTAGTCAATAGAGAAAGGTTGATCCCTGGACGCATAATTGAGAATCATTGCAATCATGTGCAATCGCTAAAACCCTTGATGGGCCTGAATTCCCGCATTTTTTTACAAATTACTCAATGTTATGAAAATATTCTAAACCATGTAAAAATGGATGATGGGAAATGCAATTATCGTGGTCGCTTCCGGGTATTACTGATCAGGTCTTTCATAGGTTCCATGGTTTGGCTGTTGAAAACAATTCTTTTGAATATTCAGCAATTAAAATTATAGAATTAGGTATATAAATCGCAAATCCTTGTCCAAATAGGCTTTTACCCTATTTACTTTTTTGTCTTGATACAAAAAAGTAACAAAAAAAATCAAGGCTGCATAAAAAAAGCTAAAAATTTGAATGATTGTCTAAAATGAAATTAGCTCAAGCTATAGATCAAATCCCAGCTACAATAGGACTTACCAGCCATGTGCTTATCTCAGCTATTGTAACATTAATTTCATTTTTTAACGCCAATCATTCAAATTTTCTTAACGCTTTTTTTATGAGGCCGTTGGCAAAGCAATGACAGTTCAAGATATGCGAACAATCTACCTAATCCTAAAAAATTAATTCATTCATCTGGTATATAAATAAGTTACATTTGGTATCATTTCCGATCCATCCCTGTGCAGACTTCTGTATAACCTCCGGTTTAAATTTCATTTTCTAACTTAAAATCAATAAAAATCATGAAAAAGATTTTCGTTTTGGCATTGGCAGGCTTTATCGCCGGTTGTACTGCAAAAAATGCAGGTAGCACCGAATCAGCAACTACCACTTCAGAACCAACTGTTCAAATGAAGGACATTGTTTCTCCTTACCCGGTGGGCTATTCGTCCAAATTTGTAATGGACGATCCGAAAAATGCTGAGTCTTTGTTGAGTCTTTGGAAAGCGTGGGACAATGGTGATCTTTCGAAGGTCAAAGATCTGTTTGCAGATAGTGTTGAGATGCATTTTGCCGGCGGCTTCGTCTTAAAAGGCTCCCGTGATAGCATTATTGCTGTTGGTCAAAGACAAAGATCTGCTTTGCAATCGTCAGTGAGCAGTGTGGATGCAATCATGGCAGTGAAGAGTACTGATAAGAATGAACACTGGGCTTTGATCTGGGGGATGAACAGGGACACTCAGAATGGGAAAACCGATTCCAGTTATGTACAGGAAACCTGGAGGTTTGATAGTACCGGCAGGGCGAACTTTATGCTTCAATACCAGCAGGCAGCGACTCCACCGGCAATGCCGAAATAAAAATTTATTGAAGTATTATATAATCAACCGGATTTGTTGGAATAATAATTTTTTCAATTCCCGTCCTGATTTTACAATTCAGGATGGGATTCTTTTCTAATAATCTACCTCACCTTCAACATCGCTTTCACCTGTTGGATGTTGCCGTTTTGAAGCCGGGCGTAATAAACGCCTGTTTGTAATTGACCGCCTGACCAGGGTATGGTATACGTGCCTGCTGAGGGAATGACTTTATCTAACGGGGTTGCAATCAATTGTCCGAGAGTATTCATGATTTGTATCAGGGTATGGCCCCCCGTAGTAGTATAGCTAATCGTAGTGTTTTCTGTGAATGGGTTGGGATAGTTGCTGATCAGACTCTTTCCCGAAGTATCAGGAATATTCGGACTGCAGGCGCTCGTTTTTACCATGGCGATGTTCTGAAAATTTTTGAACATGATTTGTTGCAAATCTTCAGGTTTTACACACAGCCAGTTTTGTAACATGGATGCATACACGCTTCTGAAATCATATTGCATGGGAATGTTATCATTTACTGTTGCAGCAACAGGCAGATCAGGGTTTTTTCCAAGTACTGTTTGGATCGCGTTGGTGCCAAAAATAATCAATGGTGCAGCAGCACCATGATCTGTCCCGCCACTACTGTTACTTTTGATGCGCCTTCCGAACTCGCTAAAGGTCATTCCCATCACCCTGTCTTCTATCCCCAAATATTTCAGGTCGTCCTGGAACGCCTTCAATGCATCGCTTACATTTTTCAGCAGGTCTGCATGGCGTCCAATACTGGTATTCGTGCTATCTGCCTGCAATGAATGGGTATCGAAGCTGCCGTAGCTTACCATATAAATTTTAGTCTTAAGCCCGCCTTTGATCAATCTGGCTACAATTTTTAATTGGTCGCTGAGTGGATTCTTGTCTGGGTAAATAGCCTGTTGGGTTACATTCAGCGCAGCCTTTTTGACTACTGATGCGTACGATGAAGTCTTGCTTGCAACATCCCGGATATATTTTAGCTCTTTGCCGGCAAGTGTATCAGGTGCCGGGTCTTCTACACCGCTTACCAGATTATAAAAACTGGTAGGATTACTGATACTCATTCCCATGCTTACTGAAGGCCCCTGGAAAACGAGAGATGTAATAGATCCTATTTGGATACCAAGTGGGTCCGGCATACTCGCGTTAGGATAACCAATAGGAAAATTGGGAAATTCAAAATCAAGAAACCTTCCGCCCCATCCACTTAGCAAAACTTCATCGCTGGCCGATCCACTCATCCAGATATCTGTCGCACGAAAGTGTGAGAAATTGGGTTCGGGATATCCCACTGATTGCACGATTCCTAATTTTCCATCATTGTATAAATCTCTTACTCCGGTTAGTGATGGATGCAAGCCTGTATGCGAATTTCCCTCTAAAGACAAGACCTGGTTTTCTTTGATAGCAATATTGCTGCGGGCATTGAAATAATTGCTGTAATTATCGATAGGGATCACCATGTTCAATCCGTCATTACCACCTTGCAATTGTACGATCACCAGCACATGGTCATTGTCGGCGCTACCGCTGAGTAGTTTTGCCAGTGGGCTGCCTTCGGCAAATGATTTTAATGAAAATCCATTCAATACTCCCGGAATAATGGCTCCTGTGATGGTGCTGCTTAAAAATTCTTTTCGTTTCATGGTGCAGAATTTGAATGGAGTGGTTTAGCTCAATTGGTATTCAGAAAGGCTGGTAAGGTAATGGAATAGTGATGATAACTTCATTCTTACAGTATCAGTATTGGCCATATCTCCGGGAGCATTGAGATATTTTACCCATGCATCAGACCAGTAGTGATCAGATATTTGTCCGCCTAACAGGATGTCTTTTTTGATTTGAGTCTTACTGTCTGGTGAAAGAGGTATAGTCAAAAGGTAATTAACGGACTCATCTATAAGGCTGTTAGGGTCACCGGGGTTGGTTAGTGATTGAGCAAATAAAAATGGATCCACTTTCAGTTTATTTCCTGCACGTGTGTATCCGGTGTTGATGAGTATGTCTGTCAATTGATTCCTTTTGGGAAGTGTGTCGCTATTGATCCATAGTTCGTGCATCTGGGGTAATTGATAATATGCAGGCCAGCCCGCTACTGCAGGAGGATCGCCAATGTTTTGCTGCAGTGAACTTCCATTGACCTGGAGAAATTGCCACATCAGGTATTTTCCTGTTATATCCGAATCTTTTGGAAACTGCAATGAAAAAGACCGGCAAAAACCTACTATGAAATCCATTGGGTTTTTGATCAGGCATCCCTGGTTGCGTGTGTCATAAAAATGCTCACTCCTTAGAAGTGCCGATAGTACCGGTTTGATTTCATAATTATTGGATCTGAAAACTTGTGCCAATGGTGCTATCACGTTGGCTTCGGTAGCATCATTGATCTCATAATAAACAAACCATCGATACAACTTTCTGCAGATATGTAAGGCGGTTTCATTAGTATCACAGATCATGTTCACCAGGTCGTCAAGTTCCAGCGAGCCGGCATCAGCGCCGCTTCTGCCGGTGATGACATTATTCTTATAGAATGTAGAAAATATTTTGTTGGCAGTGTCGTGTTTACTGCTGTTGAATGTTGAAACATTTAATGTGCTGTCTATCTTCCATCCGGTCAGCACTCTTGCCGCAGCTTTCACGTCAGATTCTGAATAGGTATCAGTAGCTCCGTCAATTCCTTTTCCTACTGTGAATAATTCCTGCAATTCTCTTCCATAATTTTCATCAGGAGCATTCTTGGTGTTCAGGTATCCGTTAAGATATCTCAGCATTCCGGTGTTAGTCGTAATATCTTTTACAAACGCCTTAAAATTACCCAGAGCATTGGTACGCAAAGCTAGATTGTATTGGTAACACCAGATACCATTGCCGATATCAACTGTTTCTGTAGCAAAATGATTATGCCAGAAAAGTGTCATCTTCTCAAGGATGTTTCTGTCTGAGTTGATCAGCAATCCTATCCACCAGTTCTTGAGATTTTGCCTTCTCTGCCCGTTTATGGAACCTTCGGTGGTGTTGGTATTCACCCAGGTGCTGCCAATGGTGATGCCTGCATCAGGGTCAGCAGGATTGGTTGAGTTGCCATAGGTTTTTAGCGGTGGCAAAGGCTGCCCCGATGGAATGGTAAGAAGATAATCAACTGCCTCATCCATCGACATCGACTTAAAGAAACTTACATCAGCTATTGTAGCTCCAAACAATGTTCTCCTCGCCAGGTGTAGTACTTCTGTTATTGTCCACTTTCCTGTATAAGGCTGAAGCCCTGCAAAGCCGCGTTGAGTTGATAGAGCTGAGGATGGCATAAATTTTTTGTTTCAGTTGAATCAAATAATAAACGATCCCGGTCAAATTTAATTTTAGGTTTTTGATACCAAATAGGAATTGGGCTGGAAATTGACTTAATGAAATTAAATAAGTTTAGCGGCTGGTGAAAATATTTTGTTGTAGTGATACCTGCTAAAACGAAAGGATGGAAATTCAGATTTCTCATTTGTCAAAAGTGGAGCCAGGTGCTAAAGATTATCTCCAATTTGTTCCTGGTGCGAGATGATCAATGATAAACAATTTGCAATGGCCAATCGTAACGATGAAGGCAAGCCCGTCCTGATCCAGACATAATATTTTCCGCGTAATTGAATGGCGCCAATCTCTTCACCCTGCATATTCCTAATGACAACACCTTTTGGGAATGGGCCTAATGATCGTATTCTTTTGCCTTGAAACCGGTACTCGCTTTGAATAAGATACTCTAAACCCTGGTGTGTAAGTTTCCCTTCGATATTTTGATACATTCCAAATGGGCCTGCACGCAACAACCACCCTGCCGTATCATTTGATATTTTTAAATTCACTAGAATGCTGTCGACATGCGTTTCTGTTGTTTCATCCTTTTTCGAAAAGAAACCCGGAGTATGTTTTGAAATGCTCAAAAGAATACTCAGAAAGGAAAAGGCCGTGTCACTTTCAAAAGCCGATTTGATCTGATAATGCTTTTTCCATAAGAACACTTCGCTTTTCTCAAACAATGGTGGTAGTTCGAAGAAATGATTTTTCTCTTTTTTTGTTGTGTCTGTTTTCCTGGATTCGATAATTTTAAATGGGCCGAATTGGTAGAATTTATGGGGCTTTCCTTTCTGCTTTTTTGCTATCCATCTTTCACTATTTTGAAGAAGTGTTGAATCTAATTGAATTTGTTTTTGCGATAGGGCATTGGTCATGCAGGCGATGCCAGGAAAAAGAAGCAATATATGTTTGAAACAAATACACATAAGTAGATAAGGTGGTTTGCATCAATGGAAACCTGATGAACATTAATCATGAATTATCCTTCCTGAAATTAGGATTTGGACTGCTCATCACCAATTCGGATTTGGTAAATACCATATCCTATTTGACGGTTGACCTATATCATTCAATTGAAGTGTCAATTTTCAGATAGAGCTGCAAAGAAATAGGTTGACAGAAATGGATTTGATTCATAAAATGGTGTTATCAGAATTCCGCTACATCACAAATCCTTACATTGTGAAAAAGTTCATCATGCCTGCTTCCCCCATTCTCTGGACACCTTCTGAAGAATTCTTGCAACAATCTAATCTCTCTCACTATGCGGAATGGCTGAAGAAAACCAGGGAACTATCTTTTGAAACTTACCGCTCATTATGGAAATGGTCTGTTGATAAGCCTGCTGATTTCTGGGAGAGCATTTGGCAATATTTTGATGTGCAATCTTATTCGCCATACAGTGAGGTAATGTCGCGGGATGCCATGCCCTACACAAAATGGTTTGAAGGTGCATCACTGAATTATGCGGAGCACATCATGCGAAATAAAACGCATGAACGTCCGGCAATTTTGTTTGCTTCTGAAAGAGAAAACAGGAAAGAAATATCATGGAATGAATTGGAACATGATGCTGCAGCTTTGCAATCGTTTTTGAGAAAATGTGGAATTGTTTCCGGAGACAGGGTCGCAGCTTTTATTCCAAATATTCCGCAGGCAACAGCCTCAATGATAGCTACCATTTCTATCGGGGCAGTATGGAGCAGTTGTTCTCCTGATTTCGGATCGGGCAGTGTGCTGGATCGTTTCAAACAAATAGCGCCGAAAGTTTTGATTGCAGTAGATGGGTATCAATATAATGGAAAGCCTTACGACAAAATGGAAGTAGTGAAAGAGATCAGTGACAACCTGCCCTCTGTCGAAAAGGTAATCATCATTCCTTATCTCAATGCACCACCGGATATCAGTAAAATCCGATATGCAGTTTTATGGAATGAAGTGATGGCAATCGACAATGCTAACCTCACATTCACTCCAGTGCCTTTCTCGCATCCAATCTGGATTTTGTATTCATCGGGCACCACAGGCATGCCCAAGGCAATTACGCACTCACATGGTGGTATGTTGTTGGAGCATTTGAAATATTTGTCACTTCATAATGATGTGCATGCCGGAGAAAACTTCTTTTGGTTTTCGACCACAGGCTGGATGATGTGGAATTTCGTCCAGGCATCGCTGTTAGTAGGCGCAACGATTGTTTTGTACGATGGAAGCCCTGGTTATCCTGATATGAATGCACTATGGCAATTGACAGCCGAATTGCCCATTCACCATTTCGGCACCAGCGCTCCATACATCATCGCCTGCATGAAAAATGAATTGCGTCCGGGAAAGGATTTTAATTTATCAGCATTGAGATCTATTGGCTCTACAGGGTCTCCATTACCACCGGAAGGATTTGATTATGTGTATGAGCATATCAAGAGCGATGTATGGCTTTGTTCTATGAGTGGGGGCACCGATATCTGTACAGCCTGGGTTGGAGGCAATCCGTGGAAACCCGTACTGGAAGGCGAAATTCAAAGCAGGTCTTTGGGATGTGCGATGTATGCATACAGTGAAAATGGGAAGCCTGTGGTAGATGAGGTGGGAGAGATGGTAGTGACGAGGCCCATGCCCTGCATGCCGGTGTATTTTTGGAACGATGATAATTTTGAACGGTATGAGTCGAGTTATTTTGAGATGTATCCCGGTGTATGGCGGCATGGTGATTGGGTGAAGATCACATCAGACGGAGGAGTCGTAATACTTGGCCGTTCTGATACGACACTGAATCGCCAGGGTGTTCGTATTGGCACCGCCGAAATCTACCGTGCTGTAAATAAGATACCAGAAGTAAAAGACAGCCTGATTGTGAATATCGAATTACCGGACGGAGGGGATTACATGCCTTTGTTTGTAATGATGCAGGATGGAAAGGAACTCACTGATGATGTGATTAATCGTATTAAACAGCAACTCAAAACAGAATGTTCTCCACGGCATGTGCCTGATAAAATTCTTGTTGTACCGGATATTCCTTACACCATCAGCGGAAAAAAAATGGAAGCACCGGTAAAGCGCATACTTATGGGGAAACCAATAGAACAAGCTGCTAACAAAGGCGCCATGAGGAATCCGGAGTCGTTGGATTTTTTTAGTGATTGGTATCGTAGGGTCAACCTGTCGTAGGGTCAACCTGTCAGGTTTAAACTAAAGTAGTTTGATACTTTTAGAACTAAAACCTGACAGGTTTAAAAAAACCGTAAACAACCTGTCAGGTTTTTACACTTAGGTAGTTTGATGATTTTGGAATCCAAACCTGACAGGTTTGAAAAAAAGAGACAGCATTAATTAAACAACCTAATTAAGCAACCTGTCAGGTTTTAAACTTAGGTAGTTTGATGATTTGGGAATCCAAACCTGACAGGTTTAAGAATTAAATTTTTCCTACAATTTAAATGTCAAACTAAACTGACCACTACTGAAGAAGTTTGAAAAGTTGTTGAGATTTACATAGAAATCATTTGTGGCTTTAGCACCATTGGTATCTACTTTTGAAGTTGAATATCCAATGATGTTGGAAAATTGATACCCTAATGCAATTTTGTTTGTTACAAAATAATTAGCTCCTACACCGCCATGTATCCCAATGGTGTTTGTCTTGTTCATCTTAATAGTAATATTTCCGCTTGAAGTTTCACCACCGGTACTTGAATATCCTAAATCCAATTCACTGTAAAACTTAAAGCGTGCTCCTGCTTCTAAAAAGTAATAGCGGCCAAATAGGTCAACACCCAATGAATTTGTTTTGGAATAGGAGTCCTGTGAACCGGAATAGTTGGTTGTTTTAGACTGGCCATAGCCTGGCGCGATTCCTACAACAAATTTATCAGACACAAAGTATCCGGCTTTGGGTTGCAGATTGAATTGACTGGTTTTGGTTTCAGTGTTTTTGTTATCATGGCTGCTTCCGCCAACAGTTCCTTCGAGAATCACATCACCTTTGTGAAATCCGAAATTTTGTGCATTGGATGCATAAGCAAATCCAATCATAGCAATCAATGAGAGTACGATCTTTTTCATTTTGAGTTTATTCAGGATTAAAAATGGCCGCAAATGTATTGTGACAAAACTGACAAAATCCAACATCAGGACTTCATTGCACTTAATTAACAAATGGGATTTGATTGCTATTTGTATGTACCGAATTCAATAAAATTCAATCTTTAGCCATAGACCTTCCTGCTTTTATTCCTGAAAAAATACACCCTCCCAAAAAAGTTCCTTCCAGTGCGCGGTAACCATGCATGCCACCACCACCAAAGCCTGCAACTTCGCCTGCTGCATACAGGCCTTCGAATATTTTTCCATCTGGGCGAAGCACCTGCCCATCAAGGTTTGTCTGCAATCCACCTAATGTTTTTCGTGTCAGGATATTCAATCGCACTGCGATGAGCGGACCGTTTTTCATGTCAAGAATTTTGTGCAAAGGTGCTACACGCATCAATCGGTCTCCCAAATATTTCCTGTGACTTTTTATGAATGTAACCTGGGTGTCTTTACAAAATTTATTCTCTGTTTCCCTGTCCCTATCTTCAATTTGCTTTTTTATTTTTTCAAAGTCAAGCAAATTCTTCCCAACGAGTATATTCATTTTTTCTACAAGGGATTTCAAATCATCGGCAATCAAAAAATCTTCACCTCTTTCTTTAAATGCTTCGACAGGAGCCGGAGCAGCTTTACTGAAAATCCGCATCAAAGTACTTTTCAAACTACGGTTGGTAATGTCCGGGTTTTGTTCACTTCCTGAAAGTGCAAATTCCTTTCTGATGATTTTTTGATTGAGGATAAACCACGAATAATCATAACCGGTAGATAAGATATGTTGTAGTGTGCCGAGTGTATCGAAGCCCGGCAAAAAGGGTGCGGGAAACCGGTTGCCTTCTGCGTCAAACCATAGGGAAGACGGGCCGGGCAAAATACGGATAGCATGATCAGGCCATATCGGGTCGAAGTTTTTTATTCCTTCGGTATAATGCCACATCCTGTCTCTGTTGATGATGGCTGCTCCGGCTGACTCTGCAATCCCCAGCATTTTGCCGTCAACGTAAGCCGGAACTCCGCAGATCATTTTTTCCGGAGGGTTGCCCAATCTTTCGACAGGCCAGTTTTTCTTTACCAGGTCTTTGTTGGCACCTATGCCTCCGCTTGCAATGAGAATTTTTCCTGCTTCGAATTCGAAACTTCCAATCACCTCTCTGTTAGAGGCAACACCTCTTGGTTCTTTGGATGCTTCAAGAATTTCCCCTTTGATACCAGTTACCTTTTTTCCGTCGGTGAGCAACTCAGTAACCTGATGTCGAAATTTCATTTCGAGTAAACCTTTCTCTTTAGCCTTGTACGCATGGTCTGCAAATGGTTTTACAACACCCGTGCCTGCGCCCCATGCTACATGAAAGCGAGGCACGGAATTCCCATGTCCTGAAGCACTGCCATCACCGCGTTCTGCCCATCCGGGAATGGGAACAAATTTTATTCCCAACCCGGTAACGTATTTATATTTTTCATAAGTCGCAAACTTTATATAAGCCTCTGCCCACCGACGCGGCCAGTCATCTTCAGGTCTGTCAAACCGAGCTGTACCCAGCCAGTCCTGCCATGCGAGTTCGAAACTGTCTTTGATGCCCATTCTCCGTTGCTGCGGTGTGTTGACCATAAACAAACCTCCAAGCGACCAGAACGCCTGCCCTCCCAGGTTTTGTTCGCCTTCCTGATCTATCAGCAAAACTTTTTTATTCCGGCTTGTGATTTCGTAATCAGCCACAAGCCCTGCAAGGCCTCCACCAACAATGATGTATTCGTAATACATGGAGTTCTGGATTTTTCTGAAAGATAAAGGAATTGGATAAGGAAATAAGATCAGCATTTACAACGTAACGCATTCCAAATTTTATTAACCTGGAAAAGGTGCTTGTCTTTAACATTCATTATCGTTTTGTGCCGCGCTATCATAGACTCCATCCTTTTCGTGAATATTTGACATGGAATTCCTTTCAACCCGGATTCACCCATGCTCGCCTCCAATTACCCTATTTTTGCAGAAATAGTAACGTTCATCATGCGAATAGCGGTTTACAGTCGTGGATTAGAATCAGACCAGTTAGAGGGGATGAAGGTATTGCTGGCAGAGTTTGAAAAATACAATATTGAGCCGGTGGTGTACCAGGATTTTTTTAATCTCTTTTATTGTACACTCCCTATACGCCGCGAATACAGCACGTTCAATAAACCGGAAGAACTGGAAGGTATAGATTTTATGATCAGTCTTGGTGGTGATGGCACATTGCTGGATGCCATCACCTTTGTAGCCAATAGTGATATTCCTGTCATAGGGATAAACTATGGCAGGTTGGGTTTTCTGGCCAATATTGGTAAAGAAGAAATTCATTCAGCTATCAAGTCTTTGCTCAACAGAACTTTTGTCCTTGATAAGAGGACACTTGTACATCTTGATGCCAATCTTCCATTGTTTAATGGTATGCCCTTCGCACTTAATGAATTTGGTATTCATAAAAAGGATGCATCACCAATGATTAAAATTCATACTTACCTGAATGGTGAATTTTTGAACACCTATTGGGCGGATGGTTTGATTGTGGCAACGCCTACGGGATCTACGGGATATTCTTTGAGCTGCAATGGCCCTATTCTTTTTCCTGATTCAAAGAGTTTTGTGATCACACCGGTGTCCCCACACAATCTGAATGTGAGGCCCATCGTTATTCCGGATACGTCAGTGATTTCATTTGAAATAGAAGGGCGTGCCGATGGCTTTCAGTGTACTTTAGATAGTAGGAGGGAAATAGCGCCGAAGGAATCTTTGCTGGCAGTTCGAAAAGAAGCATTTCACATCAACCTGGTAAGGCTGAATGAAAACAATTTTTTACAAACTTTAAGAAATAAGCTCTCATGGGGTCTTGACAAAAGGAATTAAATGCTATTTTTATCCCCACTAATAAAGATTCTGCTTCTGTTAAAACCTCTACCCGGAACATTTTTATTATACCCGATGAAAAAAATCTTTCTTATCCTCATCATAGCATCATTGTGTTCTATACACACTCATGCACAGGTGGCACAATATGAATATGTGCAGGATGCCGAATTTGGAATCACGGCAGGCGCCGCTCATTACTTTGGCGATCTCAATAATCACTACAGGATCAACCGCCCTAAATTCGATTTCGGTGTTTTCTTCAGAAAACAGTTCAGCAATTATGTTTCTGCCAGGCTCTCGGGGCATTTTGCGCAATTAGGTTATAGTGACCGGTACAATACCAATGAATTTGAACACAGGAGAAACCTCAGTTTCAATACGAACATTTTTGAAATAGCACTACATGGCGACTTCAACTTTTTCAGGTTTATCCCTACCGACTACAACTATGCTTTCACTCCTTATGCATCTATCGGTATTGGCATTTTCAATTATGATCCCTATGCAATGCTTGATGGAGAGAAATATTACCTGAGGCCATTGCATACCGAAGGACAAACATTTTATCAAAACCGCAAGACATATGGCACTATGGCATTGTGTTTTCCCATTAGCTTTGGCTTAAAGTATGCAGTTACGGATAAGATGAATGTGTCTTTTGAGGTAGGTTACCGATTTACCAGTACCGACTATTTGGATGATGTAAGTACCACTTATGTTGGTATTGATAAGTTTCCCTCTACCGGCGGTAAGAATGTTGCGGGACTCTTACAGGATCGCTCTTATGAAACCGGCACTCCTATTGGCATTGAGGGCAGGCAACGGGGATTCAGCA
>JBDHYH010000002.1:0-81000 GCA_039811325.1 Chitinophagaceae bacterium
TACTACAACACAGCAAACAATTGATCAAACAAAAAAAGACGACCCACTTTGGCTGTATCTGAATTTAACGCCAACAACTGTAACCTTGCAAGGCAATCCTGCAAAGTTTGATACAAAATTTGGCACCGGTATAGCACACATGGTGAATGCTTTGCTCAATAATTTCAATTTTGATTATGTGGCCAAATGGCTTGCGCAACCCGATGCAAGAAAAACAATGGTTTATTCGCCCATTAAAGCACCCGCGAGATCAACAGGCAATGTGTTTGTAGCACCGGTTACTTTTTCTGCAAAAGCAGCAGCAAAAAACAAAGACCCTTATACTATTTTGTATGAAGATTTTGACGGTTATCCTGTAGGTGAATTATCAGCCAAAAAATGGCATTCGGCATATAGCACTTACAGTATTACCAATGCTTCCCTCACAACCATTGGTGGACTAACAGGCAAATGGGTGGCTATAGCTCCAAAAAATACTTTTTATCCGGATTTGGATATTCCGCTTCCACAAAATTATACAGTAAGCTATGATGTATATTTTGGTCCGGGTATTACCAATAAAAGGGTTTCCCATACCTTCAGGCTGGATGGGTACGACCCGAAAAATAAATATCCGCAGCCCATGAATATTGCCGGTGCTGTTGACAAAGGAATGGACTTTAGCATTGCCATGAGTGGTGAAACTACCACAGAATGTAAATTCAGAAAAGGGCAGTATAAAGAAATGGTTCAGGATGTAAGGCTTCCGGCATTTAAAGAAAAGGATGTTGCGCATGTAATCGTATCCGTAAATGGTACTGCTGTTTCCATTTCGGTAAACGTTAAGGAAGTAATCCGGAACGACAATGCATTTCCCGTTGAGCAACCATACAAAAGAGTAGGATGGTATTGCAGCGACCCCAATATGCTGCTGGGAAATATTTATATCAAAAAGCAATAAAAAAATATAGAGATGAAACATCTGTTGATAATTCTGTTCCTGCTGCCCATAATGTCGATGGCACAACAAAAACAAAGCATGGACGATGCCATGAAAAAAATGGAAGAGTTGAAAAAGAAGATGACACCTGAACAAAGAGCCGCGATGGAAAAAATGGGACTTGAACAAACAATGAAGACTGCCCAAAAAAATATGGGTTCCGATAAATCAGGTATGGCTATGATGCCAATGTCTGACCCCAATAAAATTCCTGATAAAATTTCTAAGTTGATAATACCGGTTACACCTGCCAGCAAACAGAAACTGGTAATGTATCTGCAAACAATTTTTGGACAAACAGAACAGGCAATGAAACCCGGCCATGTAAAATCGGTAGAAAATTTACTGAACGATGCAGAGAAAACGGGGAAATATGCAATGGTATTTTGGACGCACAATGAATTGGACAAAGCCTTGTACCTGCTTTCAAATGCATGTGTCATTAATCCGGATGATTATGCTTCCATCAATAACCTTGGTGCATTGCTTACAATTTCGGGATATGCACATAAATCCTTACCACTGCTTTTGTACACACAAAAATTTATTCCCAATAGCAGCACTTTGCTGAATAATATTGGCCAGGCATATCTAAGTCTTGGCTATGTTGACAAAGCCAAACCCTTTCTTTTATCAGCCATTGATAAAGATTCTACCAAAGCAGAAGCCTATCGTTCAATGGCTCTGATTGCACAAAAGCAAGGCAACAAAACACTTTGTGGCAGCTATCTCGAAAAAGCCATTGCTAATGGCGATGCCACTGCAGAAAATTATAACCTGCTGAAAGAGGTAGCACCTGATAAGGATTTATCGGAAGCCATTCGTAAACGCTTTAAACAATTTTATAAAGACCATAGTATAACCAAAAGATTTATAGTACCATCCGTTCCTGTGTCCTATGAAGAAGCGGTAGCACGGGATGGAGAAGTGGAAACATATTTCAGAGACTTAGACGCTACCATAAACGCCACTTATAAAACACAGCAGGAACTGACAAAAAAATATGAAGGGCAAGTGATGGAAAACCAGCAAAAAAGAATGGCACAAATGCAGCAAATGATTACCAATGCAGGTAAGCCTGGCTTCTCAAAATCCATGCAGGATATAAAATCATCCATGGGGAATCCTTTTATGTTGCAAGGAGCCATTATGCTGGCCAGTATTGATAATCCGCAATACAGCAATTCGTATGTCAGCCGGATGAAAACGGAAACAGGTAACAGGTTAAACAAGGAGAATGAATTGAAACAGGAATTGAAATCAGGTTTTGACGATAAGATAAAAGCTTTGGAAAAGGAACAAAGAGAGTTGAAAGACGGCGAAGGTCAGGATGCAGCCAATGCAAGGGGTATGGAAATTGAAAAAGAACTCTGTAGGCTGAGAAATGACAGGCAGGCGAAATGGCTTGAGAAAATTGCTGAAATAAATAATCAATTTATCCACAATATGGAAGACCTGCTTAATCAGCGCCTGCAGGAATATCTTTTCTGGAACACCATTGTGATGCTGTCCGTGCAAGACCCTACTGCGGTTAATTACGCATTTTATGTGAGCTATTTGAAGGAGTTGCATAAACTTGCTTACCCATTATTTCCAACTCATGTGGATGGAGGATTATCAAAACCCTGCGGCGATTATCTGAAGGCTAATAATTATAGAGGAAAAATACAGGAATGGGAAAGAGAGCACTGTGAAGTGAATTTTGGAATGGATCTTAAAGTAGTTGGAGGAAAAATGAATTGCGAAGGATGGTCAGTTTACGCAGAACTTCCGGGAGGAGAGTTTACATACAAACGAAGTGTGGACCCTGTAACCTGGCAAACAACAGGCCACAGCATTTCTGCAAAAGCTGGTAAAGAGAAAGAATTTGACATTACCAAAAAGCTGGGAGGTAAAATAGGCGCCACGGTGGAAACAACTGTAAAATTTGATGGCAATATGAATCCGGTTGATTTAACTGTGAAGGGTGAGGCAAGCGCAGAGATAAACGGCCCAATGGGTGGCAGCGCAGGTGTGGATTTGGGGTCAATGGAATTAAGCGTATCATCAGGTTTCAATGCGGCAGGGCCATCTATTCAAGGACTTGGAAGTAATTTTTTGAAATAGGAAGCAGCAATAAAACACAGCAGGATATTGGTGACAATCACAGCCCATGGTTTAAACCGTGGGCCGTGTAATGCAAATAAAATGCCCTCAATGGTTTTAACCATTTCTAATTGCATTGATTTCAAAAAATCATCTTTTTTAATGATTGACTGCCCTTTTGATTGAAATTAGTTTTACATCCTAAACATTCGTTATGAAAAAAATATTCCTTTTATTTCTGTTAGTGGTTGGGGCAATAGCAGGTAATGCCCAAACAAAAAAAAGTGATTCAAAACCAATAAGTAAGCCGGTTATTAATTCCAGCATAAAACAAAAAATATTGGTTCCGGCTACAACTATACCTGTCATCACTACTGTGCCTCCGGCCTCTACTCAAAAAGAAACTATACCTATAACACCAACAAACAACACTCCCACAAAAACTGATGCAGATTATTATTTAGCAGCAATTTCGGTTCGTATATCAACCGGAAATGATAATAAGGAGGCTATTAATTCCCGGGCTTTTGTTTACGCTTTTACTGGAGACAAAAAGGTATCATACATAATGCCCGGCACTCAAATTGCTGGCTATGCCAATGAGATTAAGGCAAACTCCATCAATGATTTTGGGTTAGAAAGAGTCATTAATCTCACTGATTCAAAAAATTCATTGCAATACTATAAACAAAACGGGTTGTTGGTTTCTGTAAGGTATAACCAATACAATTTTAAGACTGATGCCTGGAAGATTAATAATGTTTCTGTAACACTACAATTTAAAGATAAGGATGGGAACGCCTGTCCTTCATTTACTTCCAAAACCATCAATTTTCCCACTGCAAACGGGATACTAGGGTTTAGGTTCGGTGATGATCCATTCACTAATGATGCACACTTGTTGATATTGGACTTGAAGATGGACCAGTATTTCAATCCCCTGGCAGCTAACTTTAGGAAGGTAAATAATGGAGAAATCGGACCTTTTATTCATTTTACCAACTACTAATTAATATTAATATCAAAATAAGGGAACATAAACATTAAAGTAAATACTATATCTCATGAACCATATAAAATTTGGTTTCCTCTTATACTTAATAACAATGATAACTGGCACCAGTTTTGCCCAAAAGCAAACCTTTGATATTGTTTCCTATTCTGCCCCTGCGGGATGGCAACAACAGCAAAATGAAGGTGGCGTTCAGTTATCGGTTTCTGATAAAAATACAGGAGGTTATTTCATTGCTATCATTACCAAATCTATAAGCTCAACTAGTTCAGCGAATGAAAATTTTAATACCAATTGGGAAAGTCTGGTAAAAACTGCGGTGCAGGTAAATGGTGAACCCACAATGCAAGAACCGGCGAAAGATAATGGATGGGACATTGTCTCTGGTGGAGCAAACTATTCCGATGGAGATAATACCGGAATGGCAACTCTTCTCACAGCCACCGGAGGCGGACAAACAGTGAGTGTGGTAATCATGCTGAACAGCAAACAGTATGAGGAAGACATGACAGCATTTCTCAATTCACTGGAATTGTCAAAGGCACCTACCGGTACAGCAAAAAATACCAATGCTTCAACTTCCACAAACACTTCAAGTAATACCCAAAAAAGCAACTCTAAATCTTCAAATAAAAGTAAACGTTGTACAAGCTGTTCAGGAGGATACAATTTATGTACACTATGTGGCGGAACGGGTAGAACATGGCAGCAACAGCAAAGATTTAATCCGACTACTAAACGGTACGAATACACGAGGGAATTGGCGCCTTGCACCTATTGTGGTGGCAAGGGTAGAATACGGTGTAAGGTTTGTAATGGAACCGGATTTATTAATTAAATAAGATGCTTTAGAATCCGACAAGCTTGCCTATCCTAAATTTTATGAAGCTAAAAAAGCAAAGTTGAAAGATTTGCTGGCCAAACAAAAACTATTTGTGAAACCGTCAATTCTCCACAAATGGTTTTAACCATTTTCTTTCCTGATTTTAAAAGAAATCATCTTTTTTAATGATTGCCATAACTACTCAACCCACCTATTTTTACCCTATTAATTCATAGTGAATGAAAAAAATAATTCTCGTTGCAGTAGCTATATTGCTTACAGTATTTTCTTATGCCCAGCGTCCTTCTAAAGAGCAAATGGAAGCGGACAAAAAGCGAATGGCAGAGGCTCAGAAAAAACTCAACGATCAGCTTTCAAAGATGAGCCCTGAAGCAAGGAAGGGCTACGATAGTTTACTCAACCTATTTGGCGGCGGACAAAAAATGAATGACGCCATTAACCAGGTGAATAATAATCAATCTACACCGAAGAGAAAATCATTTACGGGAATTGTGCCTGCAAAAAATTCGAAAGCCATTGCATCTATTGGGGCTACGCCTTCTAATGCCGGCATGGGTTCATTCATTTCCTCTACAGGCAAAGCAACGTTCTCGGCAGTGTTGCCTGCTGCGCAAAAAAAAGCAGATGAAATTTACATAGCACTTAAATCTAAAGGAGCCAAATCTGACGAAATAGGTAATGCTGCTATAGCGTTGTGGATGGATGGAAGAAGCCAGATTGCGACGAGCCTGATGGCGCAGATATGCAACGCAGATCCGGATAACACGGATAACCTCGGCAACTATGCCGCTATGCTCACCATGATGGACGCACCGGAATTGGCAATTCCTATTCTCAATAATCTGAATGCAAGGTTTAAAAAGAATAGCACCATCCTCAACAACCTGGGACAGGCATGGTTTGCATTGGGCGATATGGATAAATCAAAAAAATATTTAGACAGTACATTAATGATGGCTGCCGCACATGCACAAGCCAACGAAACGCTATGCCTCATTGAAGAAAGCAAGGGGAATAAAACGGCAGCAACCAGCCATGCTAAAACTGCTTTCAAAAATGGCGCTACCACTGCAAGAAGAGATAAACTAAATCAATTGGGATATAAAATCGGCTCTGGCGATTACAATTCAAATTTTCCACCCCCCAATAAAAGTGACGACTTGTTGAATCTTGGTGGCTTTTCAATGCCCGCCTTTCCCAAATCTGCGGCAGAATGCAAAGTGCTGAAACCAATATGGAAACAATTTAGGGCTGATATTGACAAACGATTAACCGCATTGAAAAAGATTGCTGATGAATCAAACAAAAAAATGGCAAACCAATTAGAGGGCATGCAAAAACAGTTTATGAAAGCCAAGGACAAAGCAATCAGTAATCCCGGCTCTGTTAGTCAAAGTGAAGCGGTTGGAATAGTCAGAGCGCCTATGTTTTCTGAAAAAATGAATTTGAGGGAAAAAATTGTATTGCAAAATCTGCAACTAAAGAAAGAGGCTGCTATCAATGCCATCTTTGATTATCAAAAAGGTGAAGGCGCATCGTTAAAGAAAAAGTATGACGAAGTCATTAAGAAAGCCGATGATAAATTGAAGGAAGCAGGAGAAGGAAACTCCGTAGACGAGGACCAAATATGCCATGAAAAACTAAAAGCAACAGATGAATTTCTATCAAAATACAATGAAAAAATTGAAGGTTTGTATAATGAATATCTATCGAGAGAAAAACAACTGCTCAATGAATTTTCCTATTCATCATTATACAGCACTTACCCGGAATTGCTTCCGGGAATTAATGCAGGATTGCAAAGCCAATGGCTGAGAGCATTGAGCCTTACACAAAATGGTTTCAATTTTCAATCATTAGAATTAGTATGTGCCGATGATGACGCTGATGGCAAGGGAGGAAAATTAACTGCATTCAAAGATCCGAATTGCAATATCAATAGCGAATTCAGCCAAGCCTTAGGACTCGCCAATTTAGGATTCAGTATAAAATTAGATTGCAGTGGCATAACCACAACATTCAATGCTTTAATATTGGGAGTGAAATTAACTCAGGATTTAGATCATGCAGGATTTGGAGATTCTTATAAAAGTTGTACGGTAAGCATTGGCCCAAAAGCAGGTGTAGATGTAAAAATGGGGCCTGTGGAAGCCAGTGCAAAAGTCGGCGGAGGCGTTGATATTGAAATTGACAGAGAAGGAATAAAAGATGTGATAGTTAAAGGTGGAGTTGAAGCGGAAGCCGGTTTACCAACACCTGGTATGCCTAACCCGGGACAGATTGGAAACCCTGTTACAGCTTCGGCTGGAATGGAAGGCCGAATAAGTCTCATCACGGGAGCAGGATCAATACAGGGTACAGGTATTTTTGGAAAATAAAATCATCATTCATTTCAGAAAAATAATGTTTACGATATGAAATTTTTTATCGCCGGATTGGCAACCTTACTGTGTTTTCAAAACGTATCGGCACAAACGAAAATAACCGCACCTCAAGTTCCGTGCAGTGGCACAGCAGATGATGTGGCCGGCATTTATACAGACCACAACCATGGAAAATATGGCCCGGCCAGTTTAAAAGGCACTACCGCCGAAAAAGCTGCCATGATGAAAAATCTCATCGCTATTGAAAAGTTGGAAGAAGCCAGCCGCAAAGATTTTAAACTCACCGGTTGTGCAGCAAGAGTAAGTTTTGCTAAGGCTGGTAACAGTAATTATGGCAAAAATGTGTATGCCCGATACGGTTACCAGTTGGGAGTGTATCAATACGTTTGCCATGTTACCGAACATGTGCCAAAAATTGTAGATGAATACAGAACGGCTTTCAGGGTAGATTTCAATCCATATATGTCGCCAATGGGTGCCAAGACCGTAGGTACAGGTGAATTTTCTATGAAATATGGAAATCCACGTTATGATATTTCTGATGAAGTGAAAAGCAAATATCCTAACCCAATATCACAATATTTTTCAGAAGAAGATTTGCTAACGGGCCGCTCAGACAATTATAAAAATAAACATGCCGATTTTCTGAAACTCAACAATGGTAATGGTTATGTTGAAAACGGGTGGGGCGACAGCAGGTATAAAGGCATTTCAAATAACTCATATTATTTAATAGACCGCCACTATTTTATTACCAGGCCCGGCGTGCCTTTATTGATTCCCGTTAGCCGTAAACAATACCTCGAGGATATGCTGGCATACCTGGAATTGGAGAAAGCAAATTTTGAATTGTTGAATACAAAACAATTAAATGATATAGCCAACCAAACTGCCGAATGGGCAAAAAAGAAAAGAGAATCTTTAGAATCAGATAAGCTTGCCTATCCTAAATTTTATGAAGCCAGGAAAACAAAGTTGAAAGATTTGCTCGCCAAACAAAAACCCGAATGGCTGCAAAAGCCTGCTGTAGTTGATCAATCTAATTTGCTAAAGGAAGCTGATAAAATATTACAAGCATTGGGTAGATTTTATGATGAAGAAGGAGAATATAAATCGGCGCTTTATGTGTTAAACCCTGCATACTTTACGGGCCACAATGGGCAGGCAGTAAAACCGCTGCTGATAGAAGTACAATTTCGGTACGAAATCAATAAAGACAGAGGCTTCTCTGCACGGATATTTAATAATTGGGAAAAAAATTTTGATATAGGAGCTTTGAGGAAGATGGTGGAATAGAATAAATTGCTACTTATCCCTTTAAAATGACATAAAACTTATCTTATGAGAATATTTTTGTTTTTACTGCCACTATTATTTGTTCATTCCATTTATGCCCAGGACAAGAAATTGCTGGAGAAGCAGATAATTCAAATAATAACTGAATTCCCAAACAAGTTCAGCAATCTAACAGAACAAGACGGAATAACTTTAAAGTTTAACATCACCGGTACAGTCGGTAACACTTTAGTAATGAATTATCCCAATTACTATTACCTCACTTCAAGCCTTTCTTCTATCAAATCAGAACAAGAAGCGAAGGGGTTATTCGACAGATGGGTCAATCTTATCAACAGCCTCGACCTGAATGGTGCACCGCTTAAATCTTTCAATTGCAAAGTAGGCAGAGACTTTAGTTACATATGCCGGAAATGGAAATTTGATGATTCAAAATTTTCCATGGATTCAAGATATAAGCCTTTTACTATCCTTTTAGAGATTGCTTTATTTGAAGGTTTTTATGCAGGTTCTTTAAAAATTGGAAGTGGAGATTTATAAAGAAATAATTGTTATTCTCAATTTTATTAACAGACAAACATCCAAACCTCTTTTTATAGATGCAAAGTTTCGTTATGAGTTAAGCAAAGACAAAGGCTTTTCAGTAAAGTTGTTCAATAATTTTTTGAATAATTTTGATATGGAGGTATTGAAGAAGATGGCGTGCGGAGTGAGAATAATATGAAATGCTCAATGATTTTAGAGAATGGAAGCCTGCAGTTCATTCTGCCGGCCAATAATTCGATACAAACTTCACAGAGTAGCGAAATCCATACACCCACTCCCCAATCAGATTATCCCTAACTTGCATTGCAGATGAAAACCAAACTGCCATGCAATGTCGTCGATCCCTGACATAGAAAAAGAATTACTCCACCAACTCTTAAATGATGACGTATCAGCTTTCAGGCAGATATATGAAAGTTACCAGGGGAAAGTATTTCTATTCGCATTGCGGCTCACGAAAACTAAAGCAGATGCTGAGGAGGTGGTGCAGGAAGTGTTTGTAAAACTTTGGGAGAAGAGAGCAGGAATTCAGGTAGAAAAAAATTTCAATGCCTACATCCTGACGATCGCTCGCAACCTGATCCTTGATAAATTAAAGAAGGCAGCCCGCGATAAATCATTGCAACAGAGGATTTATCACAATATGCAGGAATTGGAAAATTTGGGAGTAAATCAGTTGGTAGAAAAAGAATTGATACGGCTCCATCACCAGGCAATTGATCGCCTGTCTCCGGGAAAAAGAACCATCTATCTTCTCAGCCGGGAGGAGGAGTTGACTTATGAAGAAATAGCTCAGAAGCTTGGGATTTCTGTGAATACCGTGCGCAATCAAATGTCTGATGCCCTGAAATCCATCAGGGAGTTCTTGTCTCAACATCCGGATCTGGCCTGCGTTTTCATCGCCTCAATGTCTGCTTCCGTCATTTTCTGAAAAAAATTTTGTTTTTGTATAGTACTTTTTCTGCGCTCAGCAGTATATAGTTATAGGAGCAGGAGAAACCGCCTGTTTTGGACACAACAAAATGTTGAAAATGCCTGAAAAAGAAACATTAGAAAAATTATACCGGAAGTATCTCAACAATGAGATTACCATGGAAGAACTTGAAGAGTTCCTGCAAGAGTTGGATTCAGATAATGGTGAACTCATCGTTTCCAAACTGATGGATGGTACCTGGGAAGAGATGTATGAAACAGATCGCAGTAAAGTAATTCCGATCGGCAAACGTAAATGGTTCCGCATAGCTGCCGCTGCGGTAGTGCTTTTGTTTTTAGCCGCAGGAAGCTATTTACTCTTGAATAAGCCTGTACAAAATGCAATTGTAAAGAAGCAGACAACACAACCCTCCAATGACATTCAACCCGGCGGCAACAAAGCCATCCTCACATTAGCAGACGGAACCAGAGTAATTCTCGACTCTGCTAATAACGGCACCATTACAAAACAAGGAAATGTAACCATCATCAAATTGAATGATGGCCAACTCTCATATCAACCCTCAACCCTCAACTCTCAATCCTCCACGGCGGACAGCAGGCTCCCAACTGTACTATACAACACCATCTCCACACCACGTGGCGGCCAGTATCAACTGGTACTTGCCGATGGCAGTAAAGTGTGGCTGAATGCCGCTTCGTCAATCAGATTCCCCAACGCATTTCCCGGAAATGACAGGAAAGTAGAGATCACTGGTGAAGCCTACTTTGAAGTAGCCCGCAATGCGGCAAAACCATTTTATGTAGAAGCAGGTGGAATGGAAGTGAAAGTGCTGGGTACGCATTTTAACGTGAATGCTTATGCGGATGAGCCTGCAGTAAAGACGACATTGCTGGAAGGATCTGTGAGGGTGACCAAAGGATCAGAAAGTAAAACGATCACACCGGGTGAGCAGGCAGGAATTGAGAATGGTGGAAACGCAACAATCAAAATTTCGAATGTGGATGTGAATGAAGTGGTGGCATGGAAGAATGGATTGTTTCATTTCAATAACTCCAGCCTGAAAGAAGTAATGCGTCAGCTTTCACGCTGGTACGACATTGATGTAGAATATGCTGATGGCATTGAGCCGAGAAGATTTGGTGGTGAAATGGCGAGGAGTTCAGATTTGAACCAGGTGTTGAAGATACTGGAAGAAAGTAAAGTGCATTTTGAAATTGTAGGGAAGAAGTTGTTGGTGAAACCGTGAGAGGAAAAGGAGCAATAGGCAAGAAGCAATGAGCAATGAGCAAGGAGCAATAGGCAAGAAGCAATGGGCAAGGAGCAATAGGCAAGAAGCAAGGAGGAAGAGGCAAGTAGCAATGGGCAGGAAGCAATTATAGGCCGCACACTGAGCCTGCCAAAGTGAGCCTGCCGAAGCGAGGGGATGAAATAAGAGAAAAGTGCAGAATTGAAAAATTAAGATCTTATAAGAAAAAGACAAGATGGGAAAAATTTAAACCAACCGGAAAGCCAAAAACAAAAACCGCTTCGTGGGCAAGACGAAGCGGAGAAAAGTTAAGGCTCAATATTAAATAAACTTGACAGACTATTTATTCTTTCACCTAAACCAAAACAAATTTATGAATTTGTATGTAAACCCTTTTCGGGAACTGAATTTCTCCCGAAAGATGCATCGGAATCTAACCAAAATACTTCTACCCATGAAGTTGACTGTCATCTTTACCCTGATCGCTACGCTGAATGTGTGTGCCAAAGGCTATACGCAACAGGTAACGCTTTCAGAGAAAAATGTATCCATCGAAAAGATTTTCAAAAGCATTAAAGCTCAGACAGGGTACATATTCTTTTACGACGAATCGCTGATTGAAAAGTCGACACCTGTTACCATCAACGTAAAAGACCAGCCACTGCAGAAGGTGCTGAACCTTTGTTTCGAAAATCAGCCATTGACCTACAGCATCGTAGGCAATACTGTGGTAGTGAAACAAAGAGAATTTGTACCTGATGTAAAGCAGATAGATGTGAGCGGCCGTGTTGTGAATGAAAAGGGTGAAGGTATCGCCGGAGTAACTGTAACAGAGAGGGGTACACGAAATGCGACTGCTACCGATGACCAGGGATTTTTTGTTTTGAGGAATGTCGGAGAAAATGCTACGCTGGTGTTTACAGGTGTGAATGTGGAAACTCGTGAAGTGGATGTAAGCGGCAGGCCCAACATTTCTGTGATAGCAATGAAGCTGAAAATAACAGCTTATAAAGAAATCATGCTGCAGGTAAATACCGGGTACCAGACACTTTCGAAAGAAAGAAGCGCAGGTTCATTTGCTAAGCCGGATATGGATATCATTGAAAGTCGTTCTACAAGCATGAATGTGTTGCAGCGACTCGATGGGTTGGTGCCCGGCCTTACAATCAACAATGCGCCGGGTGCAGGGCAAAATTCATTATTGATTAGAGGATTGTCAACGATAGGAATCACAGACCAATTAGGAATTTATAGTGGTACCAACAGAAGCCCACTGTATGTCGTTGATGGAATACCGTTGGATGATGTTTCATCCATTAATCCGCAGGACGTAGCAGACATCACAGTTTTGAAAGATGCGACTGCTGCTTCTATCTGGGGCGCAAGGGCATCCAACGGAGTGATTGTTATTACCACAAAAAAAGGCAGCCTGAATGAAAAGATAAAAGTGCAATATGATGCCTTTGTGAATTTTCAGGGTAAACCTGATCTCAATTATATTCCGGTAGTTTCAAGTAAAGACTACATAGAAACAGCTAAGGAATTGTTTGATCCGGTGTTGAATCCGTGGGGTACGGTATCGGCATTTACAAATACCGGCTCCACAGGTCTTGCGCCACATGAAGTAATACTTTACAATCAGTCAAGGGGAATCATTTCAGATGCACAGGCAAACAAAAGCCTCGACAGCCTTGCATCGCTGAATAATCACGGACAAATAAGAGACCTTTTTTATCGTGATGCTTCCATAATGAATCACACGGTTTCTCTCTCTGGTGGCAACAGGCTGTATTCATTTTACGGGTCACTGGGATATACCAATACGGTTTCACCCCGTCCCGGTGAAAAAAACAATGCATACAAAGTCAATCTCAGGCAGGATTTTAATATGAATAAATGGCTGCGCCTTTATCTCATCACAGATTTGACAAATAACAGGACTTCTGCGCACAGAGAACCTGCTATCGATTACAGGTTCTATCCATACCAGATGTTTCAGGGTGCAGATGGCAGTCATCTTTCTGTTCCTTATGTTGGATATGTGAGCGATTCTACCAGGTTAGCATGGCAGGACAGGAGTAATGTGAGTCTTGACTATGTCCCATTAGATGAAGTCAATTATGGATATACGAAGAGCGATGCGTGGATGAACAGGATTACCGGAGGTGCAAGGATCAATCTTTTCAAAGGACTTCGGTTCGAAGGTACTTATGGATATGTGAAGGGAACAAACAAGACAACAAGTTTTGATGATGAAAAAAGCTATGGTGTCAGAACAGAGTTAGTTCAATTTACCGTGGCACCTACTCCTTCATCTACTCCTGTTTATTACCTCCCATCTACCGGAGGGAAGTATGCTGTTACCAATGTAAACCAACGTAGTTGGACATTGCGTAATCAACTCATCTATGACAATAGTTGGAATAATAATCAACATCAATTGACACTGCTTGCAGGGCAGGAAGCGCAGGATCAACTTTCGGTTACCAACATGAGTACAGTGCGTGGTTACAATGAAGCGCTTCAGACCTTTGGTACCATAGATTATGCAAAATTGAGGAGCGGTGTTCCGGGTGTTGTAATGCCTAATTACATTATCGGTATGAGTACTTTGAGTAATGACCAGTTCAGGCAAATGGAAAGTGAAATCAGGTTTACTTCCTATTATGCAAATGCAGCCTACACTTATGATAAGAAGTACTCTGTGAATGGTAGCTGGCGTGTTGATCATAGTAACTTATTTGGATTAGACAAATCTGCACAGAACAAACCTGTGTGGAGCGCCGGTCTGAAATGGGTGATGAGTAATGAAAAATTCATGTCATCTGTGAACTGGCTTAATCGTTTGGCATTAAGAGGCACTTATGGTATTACAGGAAATTCACCACAGCCAGGTACAGCTTCCTCTTATGATGTGTTGGTGCCGATGACGAGTTCATGGTTTCCGGGAGGAGTGGGGCTTAATATTGCAACTGCGGCCAACCCGAGATTGACATGGGAGAGTACAAAGATTCTGAATCTTGGAGTTGACTTTGCCACATTTAATAATCGCCTGAATGGCTCAATTGATTTCTACAATAAGAAAACAGACAACCTTTTGGGAAATATGACGGTGAACAGTTTTACAGGCTATTCATCCATCATCGGAAATTTCGGAAGCCTGGAAAACAAAGGTGTTGAGTTTAGCATCAATTCTCTAAATGTAAACAAGAAAGACTTTGGATGGAGTACACAATTGAATCTGGCTTACAATAAAAATACGATCACTCAATTGAATAGCCCGATATCCATCACGACAGGCGATGATAAGATCCGATCTCAATACCTGACAGGATATGCAGCTTTCGCCATATTCGCTTATGAGTATGCGGGGCTGGATGACATGGGTGATCCACAAATTAAGCTGCATGATAAATCAGTTACCAAGACACCGAATGTTGCTACTCCGGATGACATTAAGTTTATGGGTACTTACCAGCCGGTTTGGAGTGGTGGATTGTCCAACACTTTCAGGTATAAAGATTTTTCTTTGACAGCAAATGCCGTGTTGAATCTTGGGCACGTGATGAGAAGAGATATTGGTCCCAATTTTCTTTTTGGAGATTATTCAGGAAGAATGCTTATTCACAGAAATCTTATGGGTTTGAGTGATCAATCAGGATTTACTGCAGGACAGATAAACCCTGAATTCCTGAAGCGCTGGAAGAAGCCGGGAGATGAAGCATTTACCAATGTTCCTTCTTATGTGGCTAATTCCTCAGTTGCAGGCAGCCGAAGGGATGTGGGCTATTACCGTTATGCAGATATCAATGTTGTTAGCGCATCGTATATAAAGCTCAGAGATATCACGTTAGTGTACAATCTGCCAAAGGTACTGCTCACTCGTATCAAAACTGAGAACATCAGCCTGAGATTCCAGGTTTCGAACATCATGTTGTGGAAGGCAAATAAATATGATATAGACCCGGAATTCCAGGACGCACGAAACGGTGTCAGGGTACCGTCATCTCCTTTCATGGATAGCAGGTATCCTTCACTAAGTACACCTAACTATCGATATGGACAGGGAACTATAACAGTAGGTGTACACGTAAATTTTTAATAACAGTCAATCATAATAAGAATGAAAAAGATATTTCAGTATAGTAAAATAGGGGCCTTACTTTTTTTGATTGTAGTAATGGTTTCATGCAAAAAATCATTCCTTGAAATTGATCCTAAAGGAAAGTTGATCGCCAAGACTACCAATGATTATAACATGTTGCTCAGCAACCTGGATTTCGTCAACACATATACTGCATTCGGAAGTGGGATGGCACAGGCGCCAATGGGAGATGAGGTGGCCTCTGTAGATCCTTATTTTAGCGGTGGAGATCTTCGCTTTCAAAGGCTCTTCAAATGGGATGACATCATCTATGAACCGGATGAAGATGCCGGGGAGATGAGTGTGCCAATGAAAAACATTTACACTTTCAATAAGATCATCAACGAGGTGCCCAACTCTGTAGATGGCACCGAACAACAAAAAAAATCGATTGCTGCCGAAGCAATGGCTGGCCGTGCTTGGACCTATTTCTTACTTATCAATTATTATGGGAAACCATACAATGCAACAACTTCATCTGCTGATCCAGGGTTCCCAATTATTACAAAGGCTGATGTTACAGCAACAGAATTCACAAGAGCATCAGTAAAAGAGGTATATGATTTCATTGTCAATGACCTTACGACAGCAATTCCGGATTTGCCGGACCAGATCACCAGTAGGATTCGTTTGGCTAAACCAACTGCTGAAGGAATACTGGGAAAAACCTATATGTTTATGGGGGAATTCGACAAAGCATTGCCTCACCTGAATGCAGCCATCGCCGATTTGTCTTCATCGTTGATCACTGTAGGCTTGTATAATTATAATTCTGCGTTTGCGCCGGGCGGCTTGTTTTTACCAATTGGTATGTTCGGTCCTTCTTACCCGGTGGTAGTGAACAACCAGGAAAATCTGCTTGCAAAGCAGTTCATCAATGGTTGGACATTTACAAACAATGAATTGGTGATTTCTTCGCAGACAGCCGGCTTGTATGGCGCTTCCGATCTCCGCCTTAATTTTTATTCCACCAATGCATTTTTCGGAGGCCCCTATCCGAATGGGATGTTGAGAAGGATTGGCCCAATTTCGAGCTCAATAGGATTAACAGTTTCTGATTTGTATTTATTGAGGGCAGAGTGTAAAGCCCGTTTGAATGACCTTCCGGGTGCAGTGGCTGATGTAGAAACTTTGCGCAAGAACAGAATGCCTGTTGCTGATGCATCGGTACCTTCTGCAATTACTACAGATCAGGTTGCATTGGTGAAGTTCATATTGGATGAACGCATCCGCGAGTTTGCTGTTATGGGATACAGGTGGTTCGACATGCGCCGGCTCTCTGTTGATCCGGTGTACAGCTCAACAGTAAACTATACACACACTTTATATAATGAAGATGGAAGTGTGAATACGACCTATACTTTGAAACCGGAGCGCCTGACTATGCAATTACCCAGGAAGGTAATTGCGCAGAATCCGGGAATGGATAATAACCCTTAAAATATTTTAGATGATGAAAATGAAAAGACAAATTGCTGGTATTATTATTTTCCTCACATGTTTTTCTGTTGCAAATGCACAGCAGCAAATTTCCATCAATGGCAAAGTGAATGGCCTGAAAGAAAATTCCAAATTGATGCTCGAATACAGAAATGCAAAAGATCGTGTAAAAGATTCTGCAATAGTGAAAGGTGGAAAATTTTCTTTCAAAGGCAAGGTAGATCAGCCTGTGAAAGCCACACTGACAGTAAGTGTAGATGGGCCAATGACTATGGAAAAGATGATGGCAATGGATGTGCTGGATTTCTATCTTGAGAAAGGAAAAATAACTATCAGCGGAACAAAGAATTTGAAATCTGCTTTAGTAAAAGGAGGCAAGACACAGGGTGAATATCTGGCCCTGCAAGCAGAACTGAAAAAGTACAATGATGAGTTGGCTCCACTCCAGGAAAAGATTACAAAATTCTACACTGAAAAGAACGAAACGGCGGCAAGCGCATTGTTCCCGCAGTTACGTGCCATCCGTGTGGAGATGAATAAAGTGGAAGACAACTTCATCTATCAACATCCTGATTCGTATGTGAGTTTTGATTTGGTAGCTGATAAAGCAATTATCATCGATGCAAAAACATTTGAACCATTCTTCAATGCATTGAGTGAGCGATTGAGAAATACTGAAGAAGGTAAATCCATCCAGGAACGCTTAGCTATAGCGAAACGAACTGCCATTGGCCAGCCTGCAATGGACTTCACACAGAAGGATGTAGATGGCAAGCCCATTACCCTTTCATCTTTGAAAGGGAAATACATACTGCTCGATTTCTGGGCAAGCTGGTGCGGGCCGTGCCGTGCTGAAAATCCGAATGTGCTGAAGGCTTACAATAAATTCAAAGACAAAAATTTCGATGTACTTGCTGTGTCGTTGGATGAAAATAAAGATGCATGGCTCAAGGCGATTAAAGATGATGGCATGCCGTGGATGCAGGTAAGTGATTTGAAAGGATTCGAAAATGAAGCAGCAGTGCAATATGGCATCAGGGCCATTCCCCAAAACTTCCTGATCGCTCCCGATGGTAAGATTGTAGCCAGCAATCTGAGAGGAGATGCTTTGGAGGAAAAGCTCACAGAAATTTTAGGTGGAAAGTAGCATAAGGAAACACGACATCTTGTTCCGAGGAGGAGAGATGACCGTCGTCTGGTCTCCGACCAACGACAAAATGAGGATGAGAGTTTGTTGAAAAGAAAGTTTAAAGTAGATCGTGATTTTTTTGTTGAAAATACAGTGGAGAGCTAACCGTCGTTTGGTCTCTGACCAACGACAAGTGAAGGAAGAATGTGTTTGTTGAAAGACAGCAAGAAGACAAATGTTTGTGTTAATGCCGTTGGTCGGAGACCAAACGGCGGTTACAAAAAGCGCCCAATTTTAGAAAACTAAAACAGATTAAATTTTAAAGAGTCAATAAAAATGAAAAAAATCGTATTTCTCTTCGTCAGTATTATTCTAATCAATTCAGCCTTTGCGCAACAAGGCTACACGCTGAAAGTAAAAATTAATAACCCACACCATTATACGATGTATCTCGCATACCAGGCCGATGGGAAGTATGTACTTGATACCAATTTTGTAATGGAAAACGGATGGGCAGTTATGAAGGGCAAAGTGTCAGAACCAGTGCTGGCTAACCTTGGAACACGTGGAAACCCGGCAACAATGATAAAAGTTGAAGGGGGTATAATTCCAGGGCCATCGCTCCAATTCTTTCTTTCTAATGATGAAATAAAAATTACAGGTGATGCAGATGCTATCTACATGGCTAAAGTATTAGGTGGCAAGGCAAACAAGGAATGGAACAAGATTAAGAAGCAGCAGAATGAAATCACCGATGCCAATTGGAAAATACAGCAGGAGGCATTTGCAAAATTTAATGCAAGCGGAGATTCTGCAGCTATGAGGAATACCTTAGAAAAAAGGTTTGCCAACAATGCGAGAGATGAAAAGCTTCGTTTGGAATTCATGAAAAAAAATCCGAACTCATTGGTGAGTGTTTTTTTCCTTGCAGGCATGGTGAATGACCTGAGCTTTGAAGATTTAAAAGCAGATTATTCAAAACTTGGGGACGCACATAAGAATAGCTCACTTGGTAAGAGAATTTCGGATAAGATACGCAGCCTGGAAGCCACTGCCATCGGTAAGACTGCCATCCCTATCAACAAAACGGATATCAATGGAAATCCGGTAAACCTTCAAACATTAAGAGGGAAATATGTGTTGATTGACTTCTGGGGTAGCTGGTGTGGGCCATGTCGTGCTGCATTCCCGCATCTGAAAGAATTGTATGCCAAATACAAAGCAGACGGATTTGAAATCCTGGGTATTGCTTTTGAACAAAGGCAAACGCTGGAAGAAAATATAAAAGTGTGGAAGCGAACTGTGAAAGAAGATGCGCTTCCCTGGCTGCAGGTTTTGGACAATCAGGACAGAGAGAAATTCGATGCAGTGAAAGCTTATGGTGTTACTGCATTTCCCACACAAGTTTTATTGGATAAGGAAGGCAAGATCATTGCCCGATATGTTGGAGAGAGTGCTGACTTAGACGTGAAACTGAAGGAAGTTTTTGGGAAATAAATTTTCAGAGCCGGAATTTTAAATAAGAGTGTAAACGAACAAATTAGAAATAAAAGAAGCAAATTCCTCCTCTTTGAAAAGAGATAACCGTCGTTTGGTCTCTGACCAATGACAGGCAAGAGAGAGAGCCGTCGTTTGGTCTCCGACCAACGACAACATGAAGATAAATGTGCATGTGTTAAATGCCGTTGGGTCAGAGACCAGACGGCGGTTAAAATCATTCTAAAAATATCAAAAGTATTGTGAATGGTTTTATCTATTACCGTCAGTTTTAACTGACGGAAAATGAACAGCAGCGTTTTTGGCTTTAGCCGCATTATTTAAATAAAACCCAAAAAAGAAACAACAGAAACAAATGAAAAAAACAAGCATCTTAATTTTTGCATTCATTGCATTTCTCGCAAGTTGTAACACCCAAAAAACAAGAACAGATTTCGAAGTAAAAGCAAAGATCGACAACCCCAGCCATTATGGTCCCTATTACCTGGCATATTCTGATAGCGGCAAATTTGTAGTGGACACTAATTACACAAAAGAAGGAGACTGGATCATCTTCAAAGGTAAAGTGAAAGAGCCGGTAGCAGCTTCCTTTGGGGTACGGCACAATCCGGTGATGGAAATAAAACTGGACAACGGCATGTTTATTCCGGGGCCATCACTTGATTTCTTTCTGAGCAATGATGAGATCAAAATAGAAGGAGACGCAGATCATATTTACGTGGCAAAAGTGGAGGGAGGAAAAGCCAACAAGGAATGGAGCACTATCAAATCACAGCAAGACCAGTTGCAGAAAGAAAGCTGGCTGGCATTGAAGAGTGCTTATGATACTTTCAAACCGGGCGGTGATTCATCTGTATTCAGGAATGCAGAATCTATCAGCACAAAAAATGCAGAGAAGGATATGGAGTTGCGCAAATCATTTATAGAAAAAAATCCAAACTCCATTGTTAGCATGTACTTCCTGGCAGGAATGATGAATGATCTGAGCCTTGATGATTTGAAAGCATCTTATGCTAAGATGGGCAATGATAGCAAGAACAGTAACTATGCAAAGAATATTACTGATAAGATATCAAGCCTGGAAGCCACTGCTATTGGTAAGGCTGCCATCCCTATCAACAAAACGGATATCAATGGAAATTCGGTGAACCTTGAAACTTTGAAAGGAAAATATGTGTTGATCGACTTCTGGGGAAGTTGGTGCGGGCCATGCCGTGCAGCATTCCCGCATTTGAAAGAATTGTATGCGAAATACAAACAAGATGGTTTCGAAATTCTGGGTATCGCTTATGAGCAGAGCGACAAACTGGATGAAAATATTGCAACATGGAAAAAGACAGTGAAAGAAGACAACCTGCCGTGGCTACAGGTTCTGGACAACCAGGACAGAGAGAAATTCGATGCAGTGAAAGCTTATGGTGTTACTGCCTTTCCCACACAGGTGTTATTGGATAAGGAAGGCAAGATCATTGCGCGGTACGTTGGTGAGAGTGAAGACTTAGATGTGAAACTGAAGGAAGTTTTTGGGAAATAAATTTTGTTTCAAAAGCCGGTCATTGCGGCCCGCCGGGGCGGAGAAGCGACGAAGCCTGTCTCGTCGACAGACAGGCAAACTCGTTGAATAGTTCGACTTCCGAAGATGGTTTGAATCTTCGACGCCGCGGATCGCAATGACGAGTATTTGAGACAGTCCCGTAATAAAGAAAAAAAACTGTGGCTTTAGCCACATTCAATTAAAAAGTATAAAAACAACAACATAAATAATCAATTCAAAAAAAGTAAAATGAAGAAAATATTTTTCTCCTGTCTTGCGCTCCTCTTCACTGTTTGCACTTTTGCAAACGAAGGAATACAATTCACGGAAGGCGCCTGGAAACAGATTTTGAAAAAAGCAAAGACTGAAAACAAATTAGTTTTCATAGATGTATATACCAGTTGGTGCGGCCCCTGCAAGATGATGTCGGCTGAAACATTTCCTCAAAAAAAAGTAGGTGATGTGTTTAATGCCAAATTTATCAACTATAAAATTGATGCAGAGAAAGGTGAAGGTATCCAGATTGCACAAAAGTTTGAAGTACATGCTTTTCCAACCTACCTGTTTGTGAATGGAGATGGGGAATTGGTTTATCGTGTGGTAGGCTACATGAAAGCAGACCCCTTTTTGGAAGAGGCCAAAATTGCTATCCGGGAAAAGAATGACCCCAAACCTTTGGTACAATGGGAGAAAGAATATAACAGCGGCAAACGCGATAAGGACTTTCTGATTGCATATTTAAAAAAGAGGTCTCTGCTCAAACTGCCTTCTGCGGAAATTGCTGAAGAATTATTCCCGTTGTTATCGAAGGGAGATTTGAATAACAAAGAACTGCTTTCTACGATTGTATTTTTTGATCCCGCAATCCAGTTTGTACCTGGTGGAAAAGTGTATAACTATGTCTTGAACAATGCTAAAGAATTAGATTCCTCAGGACTGGTTAAATACCCTTTAGGAATATTAGAAGTTGGGATCAACAACTATTTCAAGAAAAATATTATTGTCAACAGAAAAGAAAAAATGTTGCCGGTAATGATCGAATCTCAAAAGCGCCTGATGGTAGCCTCAAAGGCTGAAGCAGCAGATATGGTTGTCAATGAAAAAGAACTGACCTATAAATATTATGCCGGAGTAAAGAATAAAGAAAGACTTCGCCCTGCTGTAATTGATTATGTAGAAAATGGACTGATGAAACTCGATATCGCCGACAAGCAAAAGGCTGATGCAGAAGGGTACAAAGAATTTCTGAAACCTTACTCAGATGGCAAAAAGGATTCTCTCACTGATCCGATGTTTGCCATGATGAGCCGGTTGAAAAAAGTTGAGAAAATGTTGTCTGTCTCTTACGCCTTGAGAGAGGCTGCTGAAACAGTGTATAACAATTTTTCTGATGAAAAAATATTGAACATAGCCAAAGGATGGGCAATGCAGGCCATTGAATGGGCGCCTCATTTTTCTACGGAAGCGGTGTATGCAGGATTGCTATTCAAAACAGGAGATCAGCAAAAGGCGATTGAGGTGATGCAGAAAGCGAGTGAAGATTCTTTCCTGGCCCAGGCACCTGATGTCAAAAAATTATTATTGGAAAATGTAGCAACCATGAAGCAGGGAAAACTTCCTGCTGGTTTGTGGAAGGTAGAAGTACCAACAGTGGTTACTTCAAAATAGTCGTGTTTTCTCATGTGTGATTAAAAGCGGGAGGTGTGGTGCCTCCCCTTTTTTATTTTTGGATATTCAGGATTTGATTTCTTTTGGTCAATCAATTTTATCCAAGAATAGCTGAAATAGCGCAAGCGTCGCGCTTGTGATTGTTTTATAACATGCAGAATCATATAGGCACAAGCGAGATGCTTGCTCCAGTTTATGTGGTATCAATGTGTCGCACCTACGGCGCTGGATGGTTGTGAATATTTATTTTCTACAAAGATTTGGCTCCTCTGGAGCCGGTGCAAATATCATTGATCGCTAAGGCCCATTCGGGACGATACCTTTGTAGAAAATGCAAAATAATATTTATCAAAGCTCCAGAGGAGCGACATCTATACCAAAAAAAATGGCTTGATATATCCTCTGATAGCGCAAGCGTCTCGCTTGTGCTTGTTTAAAAACGTGCTGAATAATATGGACACAAGTGAGACGCTTGCGCTAGTTGAAAAAATTGAGGTGAAGTATTTTTTTTGTTGAAAATTTTCAATCATCAATCATAGTGTTTATCTCTTTTAATAACCCTGGCAAATTATTGAGGATAGTCTGTCACACAATTTCATGATTAATCCCGAAGTATTCGTGTATAATAAAATTGCGAAAATCTTTCAAGACCCTCCATTCAATATGAGTATTATTTATTTTGAAATCTTGAGGTATCCTGTTAGCGGCTTCTCCAATTATTTCAAAGTTGCGTTCGACGGCGTGCCTTGTTTTTAAATCATTTTCATAATCTTCAAAGTTCATTTCTTTCGTGTAATCCAGAATTGCCTGAATAGCCACACTCACATCTTCTAGCAACAAAGCTGTTTCTCTTTCAGACATGGATAAGATTTTTCTCTACAAAAGGCAAATAGGAAGGTTTGATTCCTTTGCGGGAAACGACATCTACTTTTCCCTTAAAGAGATCTTCTAATTCATGAGCAAGGCGGATATACTGAAAACCATCAATACTTGCAGAAAAATCAACAAGAATGTCTATATCACTTTCGTTATTGAAATCACCGCGGGCATAAGAGCCGAATAGTGCTAATTCTGAAATCGGATAATTTTTCTCCAATTCAGATTTTTTTGACTTTAAGAGTTTTAATATGATTGCCTGATCATACTCCTGTTTCAGGATTCCCCAATTTGATTGATAAATTTAAGGCAAGTTAAAGAAATCTATATATGGTACAAATGCAACTTTGAATTTCACAACTCTTTATAGCGCAAGCCTCTCGCTTGTGCTTGTTTTAATTTCAGGCGGAATCATATAGGCACAAGCGAGACGCTTGCGCCAGTTTAAGCCAGTTTAAAGCGAGGCGCTTGCGCCAGTTTAAGAAATGTTTGTCTCAAACATTATCTCCCAAACATCCTGCACATGTACAGATGTTCTAATACCTTAGTAGAAATCCTGCACCACATCACATCTACCTTATTACCTTATTTTGATTCAAATTTTCAAAAGGCTGTAAGGCTTTTTGATAGAATTTTATGAAGGTTTCAAATTCTTTTTTAAAACTTACTTTACGATGATGCTCCGGTTGATTCAGGATGTATTTGCAATGCTGTTCACGATAAGGTAATAAGGTTAAAAGAATTTGGAGTGGACTCTATTTTCTACTAAGGTTTTTGAAAAATGAGTTTAGAACATTTTTATTACCTGGTTATTGTCTATCTAACCTGTCAGGTTAAGATAAGAAGAGCACTACTGCTCTTAGGTTAAACCTGACAGGTTGCAAGAATAACAAGCAGCATAGTGGCACAAGCGTTACGCTTGTGCCTATCATTTTTTGAATGTTAGGTTACTTACTATTCTTCAGAAAGTTCCATCGTGGTTCATGTCTCCCGAACCACCTGGTAGTCAAACAATCATCCTTTCATTTTTTTGCCGTTAATTTTGAAAAAAATCACGAACTAACTTTGGCTCTTGAAAGTACAATATGGAACCGCATTGCTGATGGAGATCATGAGGCGTATTCCGAAGCGTTCCGGTACTATTTTCCCCGATTCTATAACTATGGCACCAAATTCACTGATGACCTGGTACTCATCGAAGATGCTGCGCAGGAAACGCTGATCCTGGTTTGGGACAGAAGGGGTACATTGTCATCCATTCAGTATCTCAACACTTATTTCTTTAATGCCTTCCGCAATACGCTTATCACCAAACTCAGGAGCAAGCAATCGAAAAATGTTGTGCCGGAATTGAATGAACCTGTTTTTTCAATAGAAGAAATACTCGTTGAAAAGGAAATCGACTCAGAGTTGAAACAAAGATTGCAAAAGGCAATTGAAGGTTTGACTTCCAGACAGCGGGAAGCGATCTTTTTGCGCTATTATGAAGCAATGCCTTATGACGAGGTAGCTGCTGTACTGGAAATTACAACCAAAGCTACTTACAAGATTATCGCCCGCGCATTAGAGCAACTCAGGGAATTGATGCCGGTTGTGGTGCTCATGCTTTTTCAGCAGGGTAAGTGGACGTGAGGGTGTGAAACTCGTTTCATTCCGACGAAGAAGGAATGACAAGATTGTGTTCGAAGATTAGGCTTTTGTGCATTGAACTCAACACTCTTTCCTTGATTTGACAGATCCCTCTTCGCCGCGGCGAAGAAGGATCTGTTTAATCGAAGCAAAAAGATAAATGACTCTTGTTCGAAGATTGAACTTTACTTCGGTTTTTCCTGACAGAATGGTGAATATAAGTCCTGCCGAAAATACTATTCCTGCAATATTTCAGATTATTCAAAAAAAATATTTCTCCCCTCATGGGGTAAAATGATTTCATTTTAATACATATAGATAAGACATGAAAATAATGACAGACTATTCAGGATATGATGCACTGGCATTTGCAGCCGACGAAAGCTTCCAGGAGTGGGTGTGGAGAGGTGCGGAAGATCAGTACTGGCAGCAGGTGGTATCAGCGAATCCAGGCTTGAGGAAAGAAATAGAGGATGCACGAAAGGCGCTTTCTTCCATCAGATTCAAAGAGAATTGGCCTCCGAAAGAATTAATAGAAAAATCTCTTGCGGATGCTTTTGTGAAAATAGCAGCTAAACAAAAGAATGCTAAGGTAGTTCCTCTTTATAGGTGGTGGGCTGCCGCTGCTGCTATCCTTGTATTACTGACCAGCGCTTACTTTTTGTGGAGCTCATCTGAGAAAGACCATGCAACACCAATAGCAAAGAGCAGCAAAGTAAATGACATAGCCCCCGGCGGCAACAAAGCCATTCTCACATTAGCAGACGGAACGAAAGTAATTCTCGACAGTGCTAATAACGGCACCATTACAAAACAAGGAAATGTAACCATCATCAAATTGAATGACGGCCAACTTGCTTACAAACCCTCAACCCTCAACCCTCAATCCTCCACGACGGACAGGCTCTCAACTGTACTATACAACACCATCTCCACACCACGTGGCGGTCAGTATCAACTGGTACTTGCCGATGGCAGTAAAGTATGGTTGAATGCTGCGTCTTCAATCAGATTCCCCAATGCATTTCCGGGCAATGACAGAAAAGTAGAGATTACCGGGGAAGCCTACTTTGAAGTAGCGCACAATGCAGCGAAACCATTTTATGTAGAAGCAGGTGGCATGGAAGTGAAAGTATTGGGAACGCATTTTAACGTGAATGCTTATACGGATGAACCATCTGTAAGAACAACATTATTACAAGGCTCGGTGCAGGTGGTCAATGGATCGCATAGCAAAATAATAGTACCAGGCGAGCAGGCACAGGTCGGCAGCAATGGTGATATCAATACTTCGCAAGTGGATGTGAATGAAGTGGTGGCCTGGAAGAACGGAAAATTCATTTTCGATAATGCCAATATTCACAGCATTATGAGGCAATTAGAAAAATGGTATGATATAGATGTGGTGTACCAGGCTACTGATACCAACGAGACGTTTATGGGAAGTATTTCAAGGGATGTGAATTGCTCTCAGATACTGGATATGCTGGAGAAAACAGGATCGCTGAAATTTGAAATTGTGGGTAGAAGAGTGATCGTGAAATAATAAACTTTCAATATTGTCTGGTTAAAAATGAAAGAAAATTATGAAACCCATTCGATACATATTGTTTTTCTCCCTCTCCCGCGGGAGAGGGCCGGGGTGAGGCCAAAAAAAAAACCGGAGATGTTGCGAGCAAATCCGGTCGTAATTAGTTCTCAAAAAATAAAATCTTTCGGAATCTCAATTTTAAAAACTAACAAAACAAAGTTATGAATTTGCGACTATGTAGGATCAATCAAAGGATTGATTTGACAGAGGGTAGATTTTTCTTGAAACTTTCCCCACAATGTCTAAAGAAAATGAAACTGACATTTATTTTCCTCGTCTTGTTTTTTGCCACGGCATCTGCGAAAGTACATTCGCAGAATGTGACCCTGAATTTCAAAAATTCACCGGTAGAGAGTGTCTTTAAATCTATTGAAAGGCAGACCGGGTATGGGTTTATCTACTCCAGGCATTTATTCAACAGCAGCGCAAAAATTACCGTGCAGGTAGAAAATGCGCCATTGAGCAAGGCACTCGAGTTGTGCTTTGAAGGAAGGAGTATTCGATATACAATCCAGAACAACACAATCGTGTTGATGAAGCAGGAGAATACTGTGAATTCATTTGGTTTGGTTGAAACTGAACTAATGGCTCCATTGACGGTGAGTGTTTCCGGTAAAGTTTCCAATGAAAATGGCGAACCCCTGGAAGGTGCTTCTGTGCAGGTAGTGGGTTCGAAGTTAGGGACCAGTACGGGCGCAGGTGGTAATTATGTTTTGAATGATGTGGAAGAGTCTGCATCGCTGCGGTTTTCAATGGTGGGATATACATCACAGACTGTTTCGTTAAAAGGCAGAAGAGAAATAAATGTGGTATTGAAGTTAGAGGTGAAAGAGCAAAGTGAGGTGGTGGTGGTAGGGTATGGAACGATGAAGAGAAAGGATTTGACGGGAGCGATTTCGAGCGTGAATCCAGACGAAGTAAGAGATATTCCATTTACGAGTGTTGATCAGGCTTTGACAGGTAAAGCGCCAGGTGTGCAAGTCATTCAGGCTGATGGTTCACCCGGAGGATCAACAAGAATAAGGATTCGCGGAGGTGCATCACTATTGGGGAATAATGATCCACTGTATATTATTGATGGAGTACCGGTAACAGTGCAGAGTAAATACGTTCCCAATGATGCAGAGGTTGCAAACCCTGTTGAGACTTATTACGGTGAAGATTTTAATACAGTTTCCGGAACTTTTGCAAGAGGCCTGAATGGATTGGCTGGGCTAAACCTGAATGACATTGAGTCAATAGATATTTTGAAAGATGCTTCTGCAACTGCAATATATGGTTCCAAGGCTGCCAATGGAGTTGTAATAATCACAACAAAAAAAGGCAGATTGAATACTAAACCAATTCTTGAATTGAATTATTATGCAGGGGTTACTTCACCATTGAAAGAAAAGGTATTGAATGCGGAACAGTATAAAATGATCATGAAGGAGGCAGCAACTAACACTAACACCGAAAGGCAAAAAGCAGGAAGGCCGCCTTATGCTGAGGCGGTAAATATTGTAAATAATCCAAACTTTTTTGGCACTGCAAATACTGATTGGCTGGGGCTGGTTCTTCGAAATGGTTTTTCTCAAAATGCGGATATTTCTGTCAGGGGCGGAGGCAGTGGTACAAGGTATTATACTTCGATAGCCTACACAGAACAAACCGGAACCCTTATTGGTACTGATTTTAAACGTATTTCAGGTAAGATTAACCTTGACAACGAAATCACCAGTAAGATAAGAGTGATTACAAATTTTGATTTCGGGTTTACTAAAAATAATATTACTAATGGTATTTACACACACGCATTGTTTGCGCCTCCTACAGAGAGCCCATATAATGCGGATGGTACTTTTTCGAATTTTGGATTACTGAACAATGCATACCAGGGATATCAAAACCCTCTTGCACTGGCATCGGGAATTAACCAGGCAAAGAATACGATGCTGCTTGGATCTGTAGCCGGTGAATACAACATTCTGAAAGATTTGAAATTCAGAACTGTTGTGTCCGTAAACTACAGTACATACAATCAGCTTAACTATGTGCCAAGCTACGTTAAGATTAATTCATATTATGGAGCTGTTACTTCAAACGGTGGTACAGGTGGGCAAGCGAATACTGAATCAGTTAATAGCTTTTTCGAAAACACTCTAACATGGGATAAGGAATTTAATTCTGATAACAGGTTAAACTTACTTGTAGGAACTTCTTGGGAAAAATATAGGTCAAGTTTTTTCTCGGCAACAGGTTCCGGCTATCCTGATGATGATTTTCTGAACAACCTGAATTCAGCGGCGATACCTGTTTCTGTGAAAGGTAGCAATCCTGCTGTTCAAAATGCATTGTTGTCATTTTACATTCGTGCCAATTATGCATTGAAAGAAAAGTACCTGTTTACATTCACCGGTCGTTCTGATCAGTCTTCCAAATTTGCTCCTGCAAACCAAACAGGGTACTTCCCTTCTGGAGCAGTGGCATGGAGAATATCACAGGAGAAATTTTTAAAGGATGTTAGTTGGATTGATGAAATCAAGATAAGAGTAAGTGCCGGATTGACCGGGACACAAAATATTGCTGATCATTTGTACAGAACATTATTTACACCTGTTGCTTATGCCGGCACCAATGCTTTGATTCCTTCTCAATTAGGGAATGACAAGATCAAATGGGAGCAAACTCTACAAAAAGATTTGGGATTGGACTACTCATTTTTCCAGGGAAGGCTGAGAGGTACACTTGGGTATTATGAAAAGACCACTGATGGTTTATTGTTGAATTTAACTACTGCACCAAGTTCTGCCTTCGATAATGTGATACTCAACGTTGCCAAGATCCGCAATCGTGGACTGGAAGCTGAAATACGTGGAGATATTGTAAAAAGCAAAGGGTTCAAATGGTCAGTTGCATTGAATATTTCAAGGAATGTCTCAAAAGTATTGGACATCAAAGGAGGGCCATTCTCGAATCCAAATGATCGGGATGCATTGAATCTTGGTACGAGTATCGTAGAGGAAGGAAAACCATTAGGTTTGTTGTATGGTCGGGTTTCCGAAGGATTATTTAGAACGCAGAAAGAATTGGATGATTATAAAGCAGCATTTGCTTATGCGTCGATATTTGCACCCTACCTTAATATCGGTGATCAGAGGTTTCAATTAGATTCAAATGGCCTTGCTCCGGGGATTGCTTATTATTCAAATGGTATCATAGGAAATGCCACTCCTGATTTTTATGGTGGTATTACCAATACTTTCAGCTACAATAATTTCGAATTGATAACGCTGTTTACTTTTTCTTATGGTAATGATTTGATTTACCAGGCTGATGTGGCAAATGGCACCGTGGATAATCTTGCAAACAGGGGAGTGGCTATCCTAAATAGGTGGACTCCTGAAAACCCGAATTCTAATCGTCCAAGGTTATTATATCGGTATCAATTCCGTCCGTTGAGTAATGATAATGTTTATGACGCATCCTATATCAAATTGAAATCACTCAGTCTCTCCTATGCGCTTCCCAAGAAAGTGCTTGAGCGGTTGAAACTGAGGAATACTTCTGTCTATTTTGCAGCTACGAATTTATTCACCATTACCAATTATCCCGGATTGGATCCTGAGGTAAGTGATGATCCTAACAGTATTATTGGAGGCGGTCGCGATATCAGCAGTTATCCGACTTCCAGGTCTTATACTTTTGGTATCCGTTTGGGTTTGTAATCTTAAAAATTAATGTGAAATGAAAAAGTTCAATTTATATATACTGTTGTTGAGTGTTATTGCACTTAATAATTCTTCATGCAGAAAACAACTGAATGCTTTGCCTGATCAGGCAAAGGTGGAAGGCAATGTGATAGTAGATGAGAGAAGTGCACAGGTGGCATTGAATGGTGCCTATTATCGATTTGCAGGTGTAGCCGATAATTATACTACTGGTTTACCAAGTACTCAATGGTCGCGGGTACATGAAATCTATTCTTCTTCGATGGCAGGAAATATTGTGTACTACCAGGGGCCATATATGGGTGGAGAGAACAACTTTACTTCTGATAGTTATGAGGCTGCAGGTATGTGGAGAGCCTTCTATGATCTTGTGAATGCATCAAATAGTGTGATCAAAGAACTTGAACCCTTGGGTGCATCAAAAATCAAAGAAAGCCGTAAGGCTGAAATCCTGGGAGAGGCCAGGTTTCTCAGAGCCTATGCTCATTATTCTTTGTTGAGATACTTTGGCGAGTTTTATGATGTGGCCAGCAAGTATGGTGTAATGTTGCGTAAAGAACCTGTAACCGTTTCTAATATTGCGCAAAGCAGAAGCAGTGTTCAGGAGAGTTATGATTTTATTTTAGCAGATGTGGATGATGCTATTGCCCACATAAGAGATGGTAATCCCAACTATTATGCTTCAAAATGGGCAGCAGAGGCGTTGAAGATGCGGATCCTCATGAATCGTGGTGCGACCGGTGATTATGCTGAAGTGATTAATTTGGCGAATGACATTATTGATAATGGCCCGTATCAATTGGAGGCTGACGCTAAGGATATTTTCAAAACAAAAGGACTCGGAAGCAAGGAAGTTATTTTGGCTACCAAAGCTTATCCGAATCAACCTTCAGAACTGGAGGTCTATTATTACCGCGGCGGTTTTCAATTCTATGCATCTGATTCTTTAGTGAGTTATTTAAAGGATGATCCCAGAATGGACTGGATTATCACTGAAGACCATAACAATCCTTTCCAGGATTATACCAGTGCTTTCTCTAAGTATATCGGCCCACAATCGGAAGCGAAATATGCATTCAGACTTACAGAAGTTTATTTGCTAAAAGCTGAAGCAATTGTTCGATCAGGGGGCAGCCTGTCAGATGCGAAAATCATTGTTAAAAGCATTATGGCGCATGGAGGTGCAACAGATTTTTCTGCTATTGACGATGCCGGAACAAAAGATAAGTTGCTTGTCGAGATTTACAAAGAGATATGCAGAAGCCTGGTGGCAGAAGATGGCCAGGATTGGTTTGCACTACTCAGATTGCCTTTTGAAACTGTGAAGCAAATAAAGCCAACGATTATTGAGAAATTTCAATACATCCTTCCTATTCCCAAAGCAGAACATGATAAAAACCCGACAATAGGAGAGCAGAACCCCGGATATGGATGGTAATGGGATTTAAGATTAAGAGTACATACATTTTTCACAATAATTGAAACTGGTAATTATGATTTATAAAATCGTTTCTTCCTTCTCTTTTTTTCTAATTACAATTTTTGTTGCTTCCGCCCAGCAAAAACCCTTCTCCATCACCGGCCAGATAGATGCCAAATCAAATTCGTATATCTATCTCCGTTATGCCGAAGGCGATAATGTGATTCTGGACAGCTCCCTGATCGCAAACGGTAAGTTTTCTTTCAAAGGGACATTATCAGGTCCGGTTCAGGCTACTGTAATGATGGACAGGAGCACAAGATTTTTCGATAAATATGCACAGGTATATCTGGTGCCGGCCGATATGCAACTCTCGATTGATTATAAAACATTCAACGATGGTGTAGTATTGAAAGGCTCTTCCGTGCAGGACGAAGCAGATTTGCTGGATAAATGGAGAGCACCCGCGATGGCCAAACTCAAACCCTATTCAGATGCTTATCAGAAAGCAAATATGACTTACATTAATGCACGCAAGGCGAAGAAGGATCAGCAGACACTTGACTCTCTGAAGGAAGTAGCAACAAAAGCAAAGGATGCCACGGATCCTTTTTATGAGGAATTAGAGAAGGTGGATAAATCTTTTATGGATAAGTACCCATCGTCTTATGTTACGGCTTCTATAATGCGTTACCGGATATCAGGAATGAAATTGGATGAGGCAGATGCACGATACAACAAACTTCCGGCATCAATAAAGAATTCAGGTTTAGGTAAGGAAATAAAAAGCGAAGTAGATGCCCTTCGTATGGGTTCACCGGGATCTAAAGCTTTCGTGTTCTCTTCTAAGGAACTCAGAGGCAATATACTCAGCCTTGCCGACTACAAAGGAAGATATGTGTTGATAGACTTTTGGGCATCATGGTGTGTGCCATGCCGTGCGGGCAATCCTCACCTGTTGTCCCTTTATAAAAAGTATCATGACAAAGGTTTTGAGATCATCGGTATTTCAGACGATGATAGCAATCCTGACGCATGGAAGAAAGCTGTGGACAAAGATGGAATTGGCGTGTGGAAGCATGTACTGCGCGGATTGAAGTATGATGGAAAAGACTTTGACCGTACTAATGACATCTCTGAGCACTTCGGCATTCATACTTTACCTACAAAAGTTCTTGTTGATCCGAATGGTGTCATCATTGGAAGGTATGGCGGCGGTGGCGAGAATGATGAGGCAATGGATATTAAACTCAAAGAAATTTTTGGTGAATAAGAAACCGGTCGGCACTGCAGGTCAGACCTGTGATGAATGCTGGTCGGTACCGCAGGTCAGACCAGTGAGGGAATTTTAAAATCAAATCTCCAATGTTTTGAAAAACCTTTGAAGATTTATATAAGCAATACAAAAAAATAAAACAATGATTCAAAAATTCAAAATCCTATGCATCTTTTTCATGGGATGGTCGTCCATGGCATTTAGTCAGAAAGCAAAAGTTACCGGAAATATATCAGGATTAAAAGCATCCTGGATTGTTTTTAATTATGGCAACACCGAATCTCCGCATGCAGATTCTGTAGCTGTGAAGGATGGAAAGTTTTCATGGAGCGCCGACATTCCTGAGCCTCAGAAGATTTTCATTATGTTTCCTGACAGGTATTTTGAATTTTATGCAGAGTCGGGTAACATCAACATTACCGGCAAGGCAGACGCCATCCAGGATTTGAAAGTCACAGGCTCCTCCATCCAGGACGAGTCCGATGCTTATGAATCATCATTAAAAGATATTAGCGACCAGGAAACTCCTCTATATCAGAAATGGGGAAAGGTGAGTGAAGAAGAACAAGTAGCGCTGGAGAAGAAGGTAAACGAATTGAGAGAGCAGAGAAGAGCAAGAACTACACAGTACATTACGTCGCACCCAAAGAGTTTCTTTAGTTTGGGCCTTGTTGCAGACAGAGCTATGATGGGTGCTTACGATGCAGTGAAGTCCTCTTTTGATTTATTAGATCAATCATTGCAAAACTCTGCTACCGGTAAATCTGTAGCGAAGCGGATAGAAGTTTTGAAACGCAGCAATATCGGGGAGTCGATGTTAAATTTTACCCAGAACAATACAGAAGGCAAACCTGTTCAGTTTTCTGATTTCAGGGGGAAGTATGTGTTGGTAGATTTCTGGGCAAGTTGGTGTGGGCCTTGCCGTGCCGAGAATCCCAATGTATTGGCAGCTTACAAAAAATACAAAGACAAAAACTTTACGGTAGTGGGTGTTTCTCTGGATGATGACGGAGATAAATGGAAGAAAGCGATTAAAGATGATGGTATGCCATGGACGCAGGTATCCGACTTGAAGGGATGGAAGAATGAAGTGTCCACTTACTATGGGATTATGGGCATTCCGAGCACACTCCTTATAGACCCCAGTGGAAAGATCATTGCAAAAGATTTAAGAGGAGTTACGCTGAACGAAAAACTTGCTGAGCTATTTGATTAATGTCTCCTGCTGGTTTTAACCTGCCAGGTTCTTGAACCTGACAGGTTGTATCCAAGAACCATAAAAAATAAAAATCAAAAACATAAAACATTCAATGAAAAAATTAATAAACCTCTCTGTGTTTTCAACAATTATTTTTATGATGTCCGGTTGCGGACAAAATTCTTCGCCTGGCGGATACACTATCAGTGGCACACTGACAGGGATTGATTCCGGATTTGTGAAATTGCAGCGAAACAACCAGGAAGACAGAACATCATCCACCATTGACAGCATAAAATTCACCGGTGGAAAATTTGAATTGAAAGGAAAATTAGAATCCCCCGAAATGATGAGCATTGTTATAGTGCCGGGCAACTGGTCGTTTCCTGTATTTGTTGAAAACAGCGCTATCACAGTAACTGCAGATACTTCAGGTTCATCACATTTTGACTGGACAGCCTATGGTGGTTCTGTAGGCGCACAAATGAAATCATTTACAATAAAAGGATCAAATAGCCAGGATGATCTTAATAAATATGAGAACGCCCCGTCATTAAAAGTATTTGAACCAACTTTCAAAATACTGAGAGCAGCTTATGACTCCGCAAGTGCAGGCAAGAACAAAGATGAAGTCAATCGTATCAAAGATGAAATGGATTCTGTAAGAGGATTGCTAAATGCACTTCAGATAAAATGGATCGACAGTTTTGTAACAGCGAACCCGGCTTCTGCGGCAGGTGCTTACATGTTGAATCAGTATTACATGTTCAAAGAAGATTATCCACTGAAAGATATGCAGGCGCTGATGACAAAATTCACCGGCGCTGCAAAGTCAACCGTGTATTATAACATCCTGAAAAAAGCAGCAGACAAAAGAGAAGCATTGCAGCCCGGCAATGCAGCGCCTGATTTTACATTGATGCAAAGAGATAGTTCTAAACTCACACTCTCATCATTGAAGGGCAAATATGTGATGCTTGACTTTTGGGCAAGTTGGTGTGTGCCTTGCCGCAAGGCTATTCCGCATTGGAAAGAAGTATATGCAAAATATCATGACAAAGGTTTCGAAATATTGAGTGTTACCAATGATAGCCGGTGGAGCGATTGGTATAAAGCATTGGATGATGAGAGGATGCCGTGGCTCCAGGTGGCAGATGAATTTCCGGTAAAGAATATGCCTGCTAAGATTGCCGAGTTGTACATGATACCTTACCTGCCTTCTTATGTATTGCTGGATAAGGATGGCAAGATCGTTTTGCACAATGGATCAGAGCAACAGATTGATGAAAAGTTGAAAGAGATATTTGGCAGCTAAGATGTGAATCGTTAGGTAAGGGCCTCACGGCGAGGCATTCAAGGCTTTCACAAGATTAAAAGTATGTTTTCGAAATGTTTGCTCACACAATACAATTTTAAAACTATGAAATATACGTGTGCATTACTGTTTCTTTTATCAGTTTCACAAATCATGTTTGCCCAGGAGAGAAATGATAAGTTTGAATTGAAAGGAACGTTGAATGGCAAGAATGATGGGATGCTTTACCTGTATTATTCCGGTACGGGCAACGCAAGGGTGAAGGACAGTGCCAACGTAAAGGAGGGAAAATTTTCTTTTGATGGAAAAACAGAAGGTCCCGGAATGGCTACACTTCAACTGAAGGAAGAAAAAAGAAACGAAGATAATACAGTATTGTTTTTTCTGGAACCTTCGGTAATGAATGTGGATCTGTCATTCAAAAATTTCAGAGCAGCAAAGTTTACCGGCTCAAAGACACAGGAAGCCTTCGGTGCATTACAGTCAAAGAAGTTGGAGATATCGAAACGTTGGAAAGTAGTAATGGATACACTTTCTGAAGTAAATAAGAGGAGCAATACCCAATACCAGGAATTGAAGGATTGGGTGTTGCAGCCCTATTTTGCTGAGATGGAAGCGCTGGATTTGAAATTTTTTGACGAGCATCCGCAATCTTTTGCTACTGCTTACATGTTGCGTTTCTATGTAAGCAAGTTTACCCTGGATTCTTTGCAGATGTACTATGATAGGCTGGGAGGCAAACTACAACAATCAAACTTTGGAAAAGACCTAGCAGATGAAATACAAAAACTTCGTGCGGGATCACCCGGAAGCGTTGCAGCAAATTTTACCGCCACAGATATCAATGGGAAGCAACTGAATCTTTCCGACTTCAAAGGAAAATATGTGCTGCTCGATTTCTGGGCTTCATGGTGCGTGCCTTGCAGAAAAGGAAACCCTCATCTGAAAGAATTGTATGCGAAGTATAAGGCGCAAGGCATTGAATTTATTGGAGTGTCAGACGATGATCGTAACCATGAAGCATGGAAGAAAGCAGTAGAAAAGGACGGCCTTCCCTGGCGTCATGTTTTGAGAGGATTGGATATGGAAAAACGGATGAGAAATGAACCAAACCCTAATGACATTAGTGAAAAATTTGGTATCTCAACATTGCCCACAAAAATTCTGATTGATCCGAATGGAAAAATCATTGGCAGGTATGGAGAAGAAGAAAAAGCGTTAGATGCTCAACTGAAAGAAATTTTTGGAAGTTGAACTGTTGAGTCGGGGCCTTCAAGGTTTCGAAAAATCTTGAAGTCTTTTTTATCAAATACTGCTGTCATACTGAGGTTCCAACATGGGAGCAAGGGAAATTTTAAGAATGACATTTCGGTTGATGTTGGTATAGACTTATTTCGTAATCTCAAATGAATCAGAGGAAACCCGAAACGAGTTTGGGTTGACGCGTACACGTGCGAGAATCTGAAGTGAATTCAGGTTGACGGGTACACGAAGGAGAACCTGAAACGAGTTCAGGTTGACGTGTTCCGAAGTCATAAATATCCGCTGCGTCGAGAGGGGAACCCGCCCAATAGAAGTACGAAATCCCAAATACTGCTGTCATACTGAGGTTCCAACATGGAAGCAAGGGAAATTATAAGAATGACATTTCGTGGCATTCTCTTAAACAAAACAGACCCTAACTATCGATTATTTACGATGGATATCATTAAAAGCAGAGTAGGCATTGCAAAGAGAGGAGCCATTTAGAAGGAGATAGTCATTCCGAACTTGTTTCGGAATCTCAATTGAATTGGCGAGAACCCGAAACGAGTTCGGGTTGACGCGTACACGTGCGAGAACCTGAAGTGAGTTCGGGGTGACGGGTACACGTAGGAGAACCTGAAACGAGTTCAGGTTGACGTGTACCGAAGTCATACACATCCTCTGCGGCGAGAGGTGAATACGTTTAATAGAAGTGCAAAGGTCCAAATACTACTGTCATACTGATTCGCCGCGGCGAAGAAGAACCTGCCACATCGAAGCAAATAAAATATTATACCGGTTTGCTGCCCAGAAAATTAAAAGTAAAAAAATGCAGGAGCAATCAGGCCTCATTCAAATATCCTCTTGAAATGATTTTCCAAATGGCTCCTCATTCCATTTCGGAATAGCTCGGGTGTTCCATCTTCCAGAATATCCACCAGTCCTTTGTGAGATACAAATGTATTGAGTAGTGGTTGCTTCTTTAGAATGCCGCTGTGGTGTACATAGTCGAAAACAGGCAGCAACATTTCCTGAAATTTTTTAAGGGCCTGGTTTCCTGAGATTTCGTACAACTTGCCGTGAAAGGCAATTTCATGTTCAATGTTGAACAGGTGGTATTGTGGTTGAGGTGGTTCGCTGGCTACGATGGAACGCAGTTCTGCAATGTCTTCTTTTGTAATATGCTGGAACAGTAGGTCTGCCATTCCTATTTCCAATATGAGCCTGATCTCGAAGATGTCCTTCAAGGTTTCATCATCGAGTATCTGAGGATGCAAACTCTTGCTGAAGTTTCCAAATATATCCGGGCTGGTAATCACCGTTCCTTTCTTTTTCTTGGTTTCTACCATGCCCATTAACCTCAGGCGGGTCAATGCCTCCCTGATTACTGTACGGCTGACTCCTAAGGTTTCGGCAAGTTCCAATTCCTTGGGTATCGTATCTCCAACTTTGAATCTTTTTTGCTGAAGGAGGTTGACCAGTCTTGTTTCCACTTTATCTACAAGGCTACTGTTATCAATGGCAGCAAATGCATGGTCTGATTGATGCATTATGTTATTGAGTTATTTGTTTTTCGGTTATGTATGACATATCTGGACGGATAGTACATTTTTACAAAGTTTAATAAAAAATTTTAATTACTTATCCCACTCAATTACAGAGAATTTTAAGAAAATTTAAAAAAAATTTTGTTATAATAATAATTAATCCCATCTTTATTATGTCGTACATAATAATCATCTAAATAATTTTTATGAAATTTCTCTCCAAATCAATGATTCTCTTCCTTGGGTTTTTGTTTGTCATTACCTCGGCAAATGCACAGGCCAAAACCGTGAAGGGAAAGGTAATTGGCTCTGATAGTGGCGCACCACTTTCAGGAGTAAGTGTATTGATCAAAGGATCAAAATCGGGGACTTCCACCAATGCTGAAGGCGAGTTCACCATTGAGGCATTACCAAAAGATATCCTCGTTTTTTCATCTGTTGGACACAAGACAGTAGAAAAGGTTGTAGGAAATGAAAGTGAGTTGATGATCACAATGGATCCTGTGACCAGTAAAATGGAAGAGGTAGTCATTGTAGGTTATGGAACGGTCAAACGTTCCAAACTGACTTCCTCAATTTCAAAATTAGATGACCAGGTATTGGAAACGGGGATACGTTCCAATCCGGCTCAGGCATTATCCGGCACCATCCCGGGGCTGAGAGTTTCTACAGGGACGGGAAGGCCTGGTTCACTGCCGTCCATCATTCTGAGAGGTGGTACCGACTTTGACGGTTCAGGTAGTCCTCTTATCATTATTGATGGTCAACAAAGAAGTTCTCTAAGTGATATCAATCCTGATGACATAGGCAGCATGGAGGTACTGAAGGATGCATCTGCAACCGCCATATATGGAGCCAGGGCAAGTAATGGGGTAATATTAATAACTACGAAACGTGGCAAGGTTGGGCATTCTTCGATTGATCTTGGCATTAAAAGAGGTATCAGTTTCTTAAACATTCCTTACCATTTTCTGAGTGCCGAAGATTATATCAAGTGGAGCAGAATGAGTGTGGTGCAGGCTATTATAAATGGTACATTCGGAACGATCAGCAATAATACGGCCCTGTCCGGAGTGGGGCCACGCGCTACAGGAAACCTCTACAAAGATCCCATAACAGGGGCTATACTGGATGGCAATTATGATAACCGTGCAGTATGGAGCGTGATGCGCCTGACACCTCAGAACCAGGAATTGCTGAGTCAGCCGGGATGGCACCAGATGAAAGATGCGGTACCCACCAATGCTAATGGGAACTATGATCCGAATGGTTCTTATGCCGATCTGATCTATAGAGATTTCAATTATGGTGATTATGGGCTTTACAAAAGAGCAGATGTCCAGGATTATAATATAGGAATGACCGGTGGTAATGAAAAAGGATCTTATTATGCTAATGTCGGGCTTTATGATGAAGGTGGTTTGTCTCTCAAGACTTTTTACCGCCGCCTTTCTTTTACATTAAATGGGGATTATAAACTGAACAACTGGATTACGTCATACAGCAGCCTTCAATACAATAAGGCAAACTGGCGTGACCAGTCTTTGCAAAATGGAGAGAGTAATTATTGGGGTAGAATGCTATCTGCCCCACCAACAATGAGGGGTACAAATGCGGCCGGTGAGTTAATCCTGGGCCGGGATGCCAGTGATGGTAATCCCATTGTAAACATTGATAAATACAAGCGCAGCAACCAAACAGATAAGTTCACCTTAGGGCAGTCTATTAAAATTGATATCCTGAAAGACCTGAATTTGAAGATCAGTGCTATCTGGTTCTATAATGAAGGTGTGTCTGAATCCTTTAATAAAGACTTCCGTACAGGATTGCTGAGTAAGACGGATCCCAACAGGGGTTGGAACAGGTCAAGGTCGACGAGCGCCTCGTTTGACAGGTCGCTGACTCAAACCTATGATGCGGTACTCAATTATAATTTTTCATTTCTGCAGCATAACAACGTAAATGCCATGGCTGGTTTTGAATATTATGATGTGTATTCAAATGGTATAGCTGCATCCGGAGGCCAGGCTCCTACTGATGATTTTCAGGATTTGAGCTACACTCTTGATAATGCCACTACACAGACAAGAGGTACCGATTCTTATCATAACCGCGATCGCATCATGTCAGGTTTTGGCAGGTTACTTTATGATTATGATGGAAAATATCTTGCATCATTTACTGTAAGACGTGATGGTGTGTCACGGCTTGCAGTGGGCAATCAGTATGGAACTTTTCCAGCGGCCTCTGCAGGTTGGTTGTTACACAAAGAAAAGTTTATGGAATCCACACGGGACTGGCTGTCGTACCTGAAATTGAGGTACAGTTGGGGTTTGAGCGGAAATATAGGAATTGGAACCAGCAATGCGCTTGGACTGTATGAAGTTCAGGGATCCTATGGATCGCAAAGCCCCTACAACGGTCAGATCGGCTTCCTGATGACCAGCCTTTCCAATCCATCTCTTCGTTGGGAAAAGTCGGAGACAGATGAAGTAGGTGCTGATTTTGGATTTTTGAATAATCGATTGAACTTTTCAGTTGCCTATTATGATCGCAAAACAACAGACAAACTGACCTATGTAGATCTTCCGACTTCATCCGGCATATCAAGTATCCGTACCAATAATGGAAGCATGCGCAACAGAGGTGTGGAGTTAGATCTGAATTATGATCTTATCAGGCGGAAAGACCTGAGGTGGAATGTACAGGCAAATGCTGCCTGGAATAAGAACGAGGTGGATCGTTTACCATTTAATGGAAACGAAAATAACCGACAGGGTGGTACACAGATTTACGATCCTGCTACTAAGAAAGTAATTTGGGTTGGTGGTCTCCAGCAGGGCCAGGAGTGGGGAGGCATTTATGGATTTGTTGCAACCGGAATTATCCGCAATCAAAAAGACTTGGATAATTACAATGTTTGGGACGAAGCAGCTAAACAGGCTTACCAGAATGGTGGAGCAGGGCGTGGCGTTGCCAGTCAGAAACTCATTACTCAGTTCAATCTTAACGGATCCGGGTTGAAGTATGTAGCTACACAATTGGGTGATATGATGTGGAAGGATATTGACAGGAATGATACGATCGATTATCGCGACCGTGTAAAACTTGGTAATACAATACCTCGTTGGACAGGGGGGCTTCACACCTCTGTTTCATGGAAAGGCCTAACCCTTTTTGCCAGAGTAGATTTTGCTATGGGTTATATTCAACAGGACTTTATGCAAATGTGGAGCCTTGCAAGTGCTCAGGGAGAATTCAATGCCACTGACATTGTGAAGCAGACATGGACTCCTCAAAACCCAAATGCAAAATATCCTCGTTTTGTATGGGCAGATCAATTGAATGCCAAAAATTTTGACAGGCCGAGCAGTATGTTCTTCGTTAACTCTTCTTATCTCGCATTCAGAGAAGTTTCGCTGAGCTATTCTTTACCATTAACTATTATAAGCAAGGCCAGGTTAAAGGAAGTACGCTTGACAGTAACAGGTCAAAACCTGGGATACCTGACGAACAGTCTGCTCAAACTACCCGAGCGTACGGGCACACAAACGAGTGCATATACCATTCCAACGCAATTGGTGTTTGGAGCAAACATTAAATTCTAAATACCAAACCTTAAAAAAATAATTTATGAATAAGCTTAAATATATCTTACTTGTAGCTTCTGTAGTACTCAGTACCATATCCTGCAAAAAGACTTTGGAACTGGCTCCCGAAGATTACTACGGCGAAGGCAACTTTTGGAAAACGGAAGCACAGGTTACCAACTTTATGATCGGCCTCCATAAACAATTTCGCGACAATCGATTCATGTTTTTGAGATTGGGCGAAATGCGTGGAGGTGGATTTAGTAATGTTGATCGCCAGAATACTTCCCTGAATGAACTTACGATTATCAACCAGGCCATCGATGAAAAATCTTCAGGTGTAACAAGTTGGGCAGGTTTTTATAATCCAATTCTCCAACTGAATCTTTTTATTCAGAAAGTAGAAGCAATTACGTTTTTGCCGGATGCTAAGAAAAGTTATCTCTTAGGCCAGGCTTATGCTATGCGTGCGTACTATTATTTTCATTTGTTGCGTACCTATGGCGGTGTCCCAATACAATTAGAACCCGAAGTTTCGAAGGGCAATACAGACCCCGTCAAGTTGAGAAAGGCAAGAGCAACTGAAGCAGAGGTACTTGAGGTAATAAAATCCGATGTGAATAAATCACTCAGCCTTTTTGGGAGTTCGGCATCATCCGACAAGAACCAATGGAGTCCTGATGCAGCGCGGATGTTGAAAGGTGAGGTATATCTATGGTCGGCCAAAGTCTATGGAACTACTGCCGACCTGGGTGAGGCTAAGACAGCGCTCCAGGCAATTACCGGGTATTCGTTGCTTCCAGGTTTTGCCAGTGTTTTCAACACCAGAAACAATAATGAAATTATATTTTCCATTCATTACCAGGATGGTGAAGCTGATATGGGTACCAGTTATTCGTATTTCCTGTACTCTACTTATAATTTTGATAACCTTCATGTAAAGGATTCCACTACCCTGGGGCCAACCCTGGTAGATCCGTTGAATATTGCAAGTGCTGCTGCGCAGATTATCCAGCGTTATGCTTATACATTTCAATTATTCCAGTCTTACAATCCTGCAGATACCCGCCGTAATGCTACATTCTATGATTATTACCGAACAAGCCCGGGCCCGGGCAATAGTGTGGTTGTGAATATCAGGAATACCGCTTTGATTAAATTTTTGGGTCATATCAACTCCGCTAATATCCGCGTTTTTGACAATGACTGGCCTGTATATCGTGAAGCAGACAGGTTGCTGATGCTGGCGGAAATTGTGAATGCTGAAGGGGGTGACCCTTCTCAATACATCCAGGCGGTTCGAAATAGAGCATTCGGCGGACCGGGTAATGATCCTGCCCCGTTTGTAAACGGAACAAAAGATGCCAATGAACTGGCCATTTTCGCAGAGCGCAGCAAGGAGTTTGTGTATGAAGGTAAGCGCTGGTACGATCTGCGTCGAATGAAATATGGAAGTGATCCTTTGGTATTCATTAGCCCCAACCAGCCTTACGGAGTATTAGACAAAGCAACGCAATCATATAAAATATTGTGGCCGATAGAGACTGCCATCTGGACGAATGATCCTTTGGTAGATCAGACACCTGGATACCCGACATCTAAGTGATGGTGAATTGATATACTCCGGGTGAAAGCTTACATCATCCGGGGTTTTTTATTAATTTTCAAACATGACAATTCCATCATAAGGGTTTGCTAAGAGGGTGCACCCTTAACATTGTAAACTTAATATCATACGATCCATGACATTACAACATCTTTCAGGACTTATTGCCGCACCTTTCACGCCTATGAATCAGGATGGCAGTCTCAACTTGCAGATCATTCCGGCATATTATGCAATGCTGAAGAAAAATAAAGTAACCGGTGCATTCATTTGCGGATCTACCGGTGAAGGTGTTTCTATGTCGATAAATGAAAAGATGAAAGTTGCAGAGGCCTGGGCTGCATGCACGAAGGATGATGATTCATTCAAAGTGATAACCCTTGTGGGTGGAACCAGCATTGCTGATGGCGTACAGTTAGCTGAGCACGCTAAGTTAGTAGGGCTGTATGCAGTCGCGTTTACAGCTCCATTTTATTTCAAACCTGCGAATGTCAGGAAACTCGCCGCCTGTTGTAAAGAAATTGCCGATGCGGTACCTGATATGCCTTTTTATTATTATCATATCCCGGTATTGACCGGAGTGGAATTTGCTATGATTGATCTGCTCAAAGAAGTGAATGGGGCTATTCCAAATTTTGCCGGAGTAAAATACACGCATGAGGATTTTATGGATTTTCTTTCCTGTCTTCATTATGCCGATGGCAAATATGATATGCTATGGGGGCGTGATGAAAACATGCTTTCAGCGTTAGTGCTGGGAGCCAAAGGATCTGTGGGAAGCACATTCAATTATGCAGCGCCGTTGTATTATAACCTGATAGATGCCTTCAATAAAAATGATTTAAAAAATGCTCAGGCTTTGCAACAAAAATCTATAGACATGATTCGGTTGTTGGGAAAGTTCGGGGGCATATCTACAGGTAAGGCATACATGAAAATTATTGGAATTGATTGTGGAGAGTTCCGGTTGCCCGTGAAAAATATGAACTCTTCTGATTTTGAATTGTTCAAAAAAGATGTTGGCCTTTTGGATTTTAATGAGTTTTGTTCAAAGAATTGAAATTGTTGAAAAATGTATCATGAGATTATCGAGTATAATTATTCTGTCAGCACTTCTGTTATTTAATAAATCTGTATCAGCACAAAAAGATAAGGTGAAATCAATACAATGGGAAAAAATAGGTTCGCTGCCTGGTACAAATGGACATCCATTAGGATTTGCCGGTGTAGTGGCCGGCGTCTCCAATGATGCTTTCATTGTGGGTGGTGGCGCTAATTTCCCGGATAGTATGCCCTGGCTCGGAGGTAAGAAAAGGTACTACGATGATTTGTATGTTTACCGGAAGAATTCGGAAGATTCACTGGTATTGACCCGTTCGTTGAAGTTGCCATTTCCATTGGGTTATGCTGCTTGTGTCTCAACGTCTCAGGGAATAGTGATTGCCGGTGGTGAAAATAATAATGGTATCATCAATAAAGTTTTGTTGTTACAGTGGGATGATGTTACTAAAGAAATTTCCACGAAATATTTACCCAACCTTCCTTTTGCATTGACGGGTGCAGGCGCTGCGGCACACAAGGGAATTCTATATGTGGCCGGCGGGGATATGGGTGCTGATGCTTCGGATCATTTATTAAGCCTTGACCTGGATTCAGCAAATGCTGAGTGGAAAGAATTACCTGCTATACCTCACCCTGTCTCTCACATGGTATTCCTGTACCAGGCTGGTACAAACTCTATTTACCTGGCCGGAGGCAGAAAAAAGAATGATAATAAACCAAGCACACTTTACAGGGATGTGTATTCGTACAGCCTTGCGAATGGTAAATGGAAGAAGGAACATCCGCTTCCGCATGCCTTGTCTGCAGGTACCGGTGCTGTTGCAGGAAATGAGATCATATTGTTTGGCGGTGATGCAGGAGAAACATTTCATAAAACAGAAGAACTCATCTTCGCTATTGCAAATGAACGGGATGAAAGTACGAAACGGCACTTGATGATGGAGAAGATGAAAGTGCAATCAACTCATCCGGGTTTCTGCGGGAGTGAGTTGGTGTATGATATTGTTGCCAATAAGTGGAACAGTGTTGGATGCATTCCTTTCGATGTACCTGTAACTACTGTAGCTGTGCCATGGAATAATGAAGTGGTTATTGCCGGGGGAGAAATCAGGGCAGGAGTTAGGACTCCTCAAATTATTACAGCAAAAATTATTCAATAATGCAACATTCTGAATTGTCTCAGGGATCGTTGCCGAAAGAATCACCGGGAGGAAAAGTATATCCCTGGGTGGTGGTGGGTTTGCTATGGGGTGTTGCACTTTTGAATTATATGGACAGGCAGATGCTCAGCACTATGAAGGAATCGATGCAGATAGACATTGCTGAATTGCAATCTGCAGAAAATTTTGGTTTCTTAATGGCCATCTTCCTGTATATCTATGGCTTCATGAGCCCGGTAGCAGGAAGCATTGCAGATCGCGTCAATAGGAAGTGGCTCATCGTACTCAGTTTGTTTGTATGGTCAGCGGTTACTTATGGGATGGGATTGGCTGCTAATTTCGACCAGTTGCTTTGGCTGCGCGGATTCATGGGTATCAGCGAAGCGCTGTACATTCCCGCAGGGCTGGCTTTGATAACAGATTATCACACAGGCAAGACGCGTTCACTCGCAGTTGGTATTCACATGACAGGCCTTTATACGGGCCAGGCACTCGGTGGGTTTGGGGCCACAGTAGCTGCAAACTATACATGGCACACTGCTTTTCATTGGTTTGGAATTATTGGGATCGTCTATTCGATAGTGTTAGTAATATTTCTCAGGGAGAAGCGAAGTGAGATAACGAATGTTGTCAATGCTGAAAATAAAATTCCTTATTTGAAAGGGCTTTCTATGCTCTTTTCCAACATTGCCTTTTGGGTGATACTTTTTTATTTTGCTGCACCAAGCCTGCCGGGATGGGCCATCAAGAACTGGCTGCCTACACTTTTTAAAGATAGTTTAGGTTTGGAAATGAAAGATGCAGGACCTATATCTACCATTACTATTGCCGTCTCATCATTCATCGGGGTTATCATTGGTGGCGCCTTGTCGGACCGTTGGGTACAGAGAAATCTCAGGGGACGTGTTTATACCAGCGCTATCGGACTTGGCCTTACGATACCTTCTTTGATCTTGTTAGGGATGGGGCATAGTTATATTACTGTGATTGGGTCTGCAGTATTTTTTGGCGTAGGCTTTGGAATGTTTGACGCTAACAACATGCCCATTCTTTGTCAATTTGTTCCACCCAAACTTCGGGCTACCGGTTATGGCTTTATGAATATGGTAGGTGTATTCGCCGGTGCAGGAGTCACTCAAGTATTGGGAACATTAAAAGAACATGGTAATCTCGGGCTTGGCTTTGCCATTTTATCGGTAATTGTAATCGTTGCCTTATTATTACAATTATTTGTCTTACGTCCTAAGGTTCAGAATATGGAGTAAATTCGAAACCATGAATACCATACATTATTTTAGAAAGCATCTTATCGGTTGGCTTTATCACCAACCGAAATTGTCTGGCCGGCTGACTATGTCTTTTTTCTTTCTTCTGTTGACGGTAAAATCATTCTCTCAAAAGTATGTTCCTGTTTTCGAATCAGGACATGATGGATACAAGAGTTATCGCATACCTGCTATCATCAGTTTACCTGATGGAAAAATTCTTGCATTTGCGGAAGGTCGGGTGAATGATGCCGGAGACTTTGGAAATGTGGACATCGTATTGAAGACAAGTACTGATAAAGGAAAAACATGGAGTGCTTTGCAATCGATCGTGGATTATGGTAACCTGCAGGCGGGAAATCCTGCACCGGTATTAGATATGACGGATACTGAATTTCCGAAAGGAAGGATTTTTCTTTTTTACAATACAGGTAACAATCACGAAGGCGAGATACGTAAAGGGAATGGCGTGAGAGAAGTATGGTACAAAACTTCCATTGATGGCGGCGCTACCTGGAGTGATGCAGTCAACATAACAACTGAAACGAGCCGGCCAAAGCAACCACAAATCAATCCTGCATATAACTTTCCTGAAGACTGGCGCAGCTATGCCAATACACCAGGACATGCTATGCAATTCACAGAAGGAAAATACAAGGGTAGAATATATGTTGCTGCCAATCACTCAGCAGGAAATCCACAACCGCATTTCAAAGATTACAGGGCACATGGATTCTATACAGACGATCACGGTAAAACTTTTCATCTGAGTGAAGACGTAAACCTCGAAGGCGGTAATGAGAATATGGCGGCAGAAATCAGTGGTGGCAGGTTGATGCTGAATCTGCGTAACCAACAGGGTAATGTGAAAGCACGCTATGTAGCACTGAGCAAAGATGGAGGTATTTCCTGGTATGATCAGCATTTCGATATGAGCCTTCCTGATCCCGTGTGCCAGGGATCTATTCTAACTATTGGAAAGAAACGTGGTAAGAACATTCTTGCATTCTGCAATGCGGCAAATACTACACAGAGAAACGACCTTACACTGCGCATCAGTTTCAATGATGGAAAAACATGGACAAAAAATATCCTTGTTTATACCAGGGAAGGCGATAATAATGCTTCAGCTTATTCTGATATCGTACAGATTGATGCAAACCAGATAGGCGTTTTGTTTGAAAAAGACAATTACTCTCAAATAGTATTTGCCATAGAGAAGTGGAAGTAGTGATTTTGGTGAAGCAGACGATCATAGTCGAAAAAGTGTAATTCTATGAAGAGAATAATGTTTTTCTCTTTGATCCTTATTGAAAGCCTTATTGGATTTTCTCAGCAAAGGATAAAAGTAGCATGCATTGGTAATTCTGTAACCTTCGGATACGGGATCAATGGCAGGCATGTGAATTCTTATCCTGCACAATTACAAGCGTTACTTGGCAGCAAATATGAAGTAGGTAATTTCGGACACAGTGGGGCAACCCTATTGCGCAAGGGGCACAACCCTTATTTCAAAACGAATGAATTTCAACAGGCGCTGGATTTTCATCCGGATATTGCAATTATTCATCTGGGGCTTAATGATACGGATCCACGAAACTGGCCCAATTACAGGGATGAATTTGCACCTGATTATGCATGGCTTATTGATACCATTCGAAGGGTGAGTCCTGGTGTAAAGATATTTATCTGCACAATGACCCCCATCTTCAGCGGGCATCCGCGTTTTTTATCAGGTACTCGAGATTGGTTTTGGCAAATCCAGGAGTTGATTCCCAATATTGCGAAGTCCAACCACACCGGCTTGATAAACTTACACACAAGCCTCTACGTTAGACCGGATTTATTTCCTGATAATTTGCATCCGGATAAGGAAGGAGCAGGCATTATTGCACATACAGTCTATGAAAAACTTACCGGAAATTTTGGAGGATTAAGATTGGCACCTGCCTTCTCTTCGCACATGGTTTTACAACGCTACAAGCCCATCCGGTTTTATGGTAGTGCAGATGCGAATGAAAAAGTGAAAATTAATTTTAATGGAAAGGAAGTAATAGTGTCGGCTGATGAAGACGGCAAATGGGAGGCAGGTTTTCTTGCCCTTCCTGCAGGTGGCCCTTACCATGCAATTTTTCATGCTGGAGAGCAGAAGGTGATTTTAGAAGATATTCTTATCGGCGAGGTATGGCTGTGCTCCGGGCAAAGCAATATGTATTTCCCATTAAAACAGGATATAGGTGAAAGAAGTGAAATGATTTCTTCAGAGAAAAATAATTCACTTCGGTTTCTCAAAATGAAACCTTTGGCAGAGACAGATAATGCACCATGGGATAGCACTATATTACAAAAGATAAATGAACTTCAATATTTCTCTGGTACCTGGCGCGTGTGTGATTCAAATGATGCAAAAGATTTTTCGGCAGTCGCTTATTATTTCGGAAAAATGCTCCGGGAAAAATTGAATGTTCCGATTGGATTGATAGAAGTGGCCGTAGGTGGTTCACCCATCGAATCGTGGATAGATCGTTATTCAATGGAGCATGATGATTTGCTGGTGAATGAATTAAGCAGGTGGCGAAATTCAGATTTCCTGATGCCGTGGGTACGCGAACGTACGGATACCAATCTGAAATTGGCTACTAATAAATTGCAACGCCATCCTTATCAACCCTGCTATAATTTTGATGCAGGAATCAGCCGGTTCACAAAGTTTCACATCGCGGGTACTATATGGTACCAGGGAGAAAGCAATGCACATAACGCAGAACTTTATGAACATGCATTTCCAATATTGGTGAATAGCTGGAGAAAACAATGGGGATATGAATTCCCGTTTTATTATGTGCAACTTTCTTCTATCAACCGGCCTTCCTGGACTTATTTCAGGTATATGCAACTTAGCCTTTTGAAAAAAGTTTCCCATAGTGGAATGGCTGTGAGCAGTGATCTTGGCGATTATTCGAATGTACATCCTGCCAGGAAAAAACCAATTGGGGAAAGGCTTGCATGCCTGGCACTCTATTATGCTTACCATAAAAAGGAAATGGTACCCACTGGGCCGGTAGCTGTTGCTGCAAAAAGGTCAGGGAATAGAATCCTCGTCTCCTTCAATTTTGGGAAGGGGCTTCGTACAGAAGATGGAAAACGACTCAGAGGTTTTAAACTCATGGATGATGCCGGAAACATTTTTGAAGTGAATGCTGTAATTAAGAATGACCAGGTGTTGATTTCAAATGAATTCTCCACAACAGGAAAGAACATAGTGGAAGTGCTTTATGGTTGGGACCCGTTTACTGACGGTAATCTTGTGAATGGTGCTGATCTTCCTGCATCAACTTTTAAGATTCAAATTCATTAAACACAATTCTTGCAGAAATTCACAAGATTTCTTTCAATGAGTTGTTTTTGGGACGGGGCGCGGCAGGCACTTTTTTTTACACACGAAGGATTAGAGATGAACTTTTGTATGCTAACAAGAAATAATTTTTGGAAGTACCAGGTGTGGTAGTGAAGAAAGAAATGAATTATGTACTGAACCCATTGCATAAAGGAATGAAGAAAGTGAAAATTGTCAATTTAAGAAAGATCGTTTTTGATAGCAGGTTGCTATTGGGTGCATAACTGGATGAGCCAGTATTTCTAAGGTTCCAAATTTTGGAAAACTTGTTCCCGTGCTTTCAATAAGTTTGCAGTATCATTAATAGCTTCAATCATGAAACTGCCATACAATCCCCGGTATCCTTCGGTAGATGACCTAAGAAAAAAGGCGAAAAAAAAGATTCCCGGATTTGCTTTTGATTATCTTGATGGAGGATGTAATGAAGAAATCAATCTGTATAAGAATACATCAAATATCAGGGAGATCGAATTGTTGCCTCAATACCTGAAAAGTCATGGTGGCGCAAATATGAAGACAGAACTTTTCGGTTATTTGTATGATGCACCGTTTGGTATAGCTCCAGTAGGTTTGCAGGGCCTGATCTGGCCTAATGCTCCTGAAATATTGGCCAGGGCTGCATTTGAGCACAATATTCCATTCGTGTTGAGCACAGTAAGTACAAGCACCATCGAAAGAATAAGTGAGATCACGCAGGGACGTGCATGGTTTCAACTCTATCATCCTGCCGAAAATTTATTGCGCGATCAAATCATCAAAAGGGCATCTGAACATTGCCCGGTACTCGTGATTCTGAGTGATGTACCTACATTCGGTTACAGAAATAAGGAAATCAAAAACGGGTTAGCCATGCCTCCAAGAATGACTTTAAAAAATATCATTCAGATAATGGGCAGGCCTCATTGGGCATTGAAGACACTCATTCACGGGCAGCCATCTTTTCAGATAATGAAACCTTACATGCCCAAAGGGATGAACATGCATCACCTCGGAATGTTTATGAATAAGACTTTTAACGGCAGACTGAATGAAGAAAGAATTGCTGCCATACGTGATATGTGGAAAGGCAAATTGGTGTTGAAAGGAATTGTACATGAAGCTGATGTTGAAAAATGCATTCAACTGGGAATAGATGGAATCATTGTTTCCAATCATGGCGGCAGACAGTTGGATGCCGGTGAGTCGTCCATTCACTCTCTCCAAAGAATCATGAAACAATACGAAGGCAAATTAAAAATCATGATGGACAGCGGCATGCGCTCAGGCCCTGATGTGGCAAGGACACTGGCTTCCGGGGCAGAGTTTGCTTTTCTCGGCAGGACATTTATGTATGGTGTGGCCGCATTAGGAAATGAAGGCGCTAATCATACTATCGTTATTTTAAAAAGACAGTTGCAACAGGTGATGGATCAGCTTTGTTGTGCTAACGTGAATGATCTGAAGGATTGTGTGATTTAGTTGAGCACTAATTGATAATTGTTAATTCAATATCGTTTAGTTAAGGAGTAGGTCATGGCGAGGACGACGAAGCCATCTCGAATCCACGCTGAGTTTGCCTCACTGTTTAGTTCACTGTGGGAGACAGGCTTCATTCCTCTTCGTTCTCTTCACAATGACGTGTCGATGAAAGTGCTTCACTAAACGGCTTTGATTGTTAATTGCTGAAATGCTCACAAATTGCAATTCGCGTTTCCCAATTGCCTATGTTCATTAACCATTAATCATTAACCATTCCTTATCCTCTCCACACCTTCCCTCCCGGAAATGCGTGGTCTTCCATTGACTCCTTCTTCATGGTAATGCTGTATCCTGCTGCAGTTGGTGGCATATAGTTGCCATTTTGAATGACTACCGGATCAATGAAATGTTCGTGAAGATGATCTACATATTCTGTGATCCTGTTTTCCAGCGAACCGCTGATGCAGATGTAGTCTATCATAGAAAGGTGCTGCACGTATTCGCATAAGCCTACGCCTCCCGCATGAGGACACACAGGTACATTAAATTTCGCTGCCATCAGCATGATGCCCAATATTTCATTCACACCTCCAACTCGACAGCTATCAATCTGGCAGATATTCATGGCGCCACTTTGCAGAAATTGTTTGAACATGATCCTGTTCTGGCAATGTTCGCCCGTTGCTACTTTGATGGGAGCTACAGCTTTTGCAATCGCGAGATGCCCTGCTACATCATCCGCACTTGTAGGTTCTTCGATCCACCAGGGATTGAAGCGTGCGAGTAGCTTCATGTTTTCAATAGCTTCCTTTACTTCCCATTTTTGGTTAGCATCCATCATCAGTATCAGGTCATCGCCGATTTCTTCGCGAATGATTTCTGCTCTCCGCATATCTTCACTAATGGCGCCTCCCACTTTCATTTTGAGATGCGTCCATCCTTCTTTTTTTGCTTCACGACTCAGGCGGCGAATCTTTTCTTCGGAATATCCCATCCATCCTGCGGAAGTAGTATAGGCCGGATAACCATTCTTCAACAAATAATCTATTCGTTGCTGTTTTGTTGATTGCAACTTTGACAACATAGTGACGGCTTCTTCAGGAGTGATGGCATCTGTCAGATAAGTGAAGTCGATACAACTCACGAATTGTTCGGGTGTCATATCCGAAATCAATTTCCAAAGCGGCTTCCCTTCTTTCTTTGCGTAGAGATCCCACACTGCATTTACAATCGCGCCTGTGGCGAGGTGGATGACACCTTTTTCAGGACCCAGCCAGCGCAACTGGCTGTCGCCGGTGATCATGCGCCAGAACCCTGCCATGTCTTTGGTGAATTCCTCCAGGGATTTATCTATTAATAAATAAGACAACGATTGAATAGCCGCAACACAGATTTCATTACCACGGCCTAAGGTGAATGCAAGCCCATGGCCTTCTAACCCTGGATCGTTTGTTTTTAGAATCACATAGGCAGCCGAATAATCAGGGTCTTTGTTGATGGCGTCTGAGCCATCTAAATTCTTACTTGTCGGGAACCGTATATCTTTTGTTTCTACAGATGTAATGATGATTGACATGGGAAATTTTTGTCAGTAAAAAAATATCCGGCTAAAGGTAGTATGATTCCAAGATTTCTATCTCTGCAATGAAGAAATATAAAAAGTTTTTTTACATGATAAATGCTATTCTTAATTTTCATCAGCAGAATTGGAAAGACGACTTTGCAATTGATCAATCACCCAGGCTTTCATTTTGTCCAGTTTGAATGTAAACCATTGTTCTTTCTCCTTTCCTGCCTGGTGAATGATCCGGTTAAAATTTGAAAAAGGTTTGTTTCCATAGATCACAGTTTCCAATTGCACCTTAATTCTACTCTCAGGCAGAGAAGCTACAAATCCTTCCATAATTTGAAAACTCTCATGGGATTCCATGCTTTCAATTCTTTGAAAATCCGGGTCTGATTCTACCCGCTTTATGTCATCAGCCCAATCACTTTCTTCATCTTCCCAATCCATTTCTAAAAAGCGATTGCTATCTGGAATGCTGATCAGTTCGAATGTCTTCTTATGCACGAAAGGTACCATTCCGGCTTCCAGCAGTTCGGCTATTTCTTTTATAACTGCTCCGGGTATTTTCAAATTTTCAATGACAATTTCATCAGGTTTCCAGTTTTGATACGGGTTCTGCGCAAGGTTGACATTGGAATACCTTGCATCGTCAGTCACTTCTTCGGAAACCCAGTCTGGAATTTCAAATATTTCGTTTTTGGTTTTTAATTCTATTTCAGCAAGAATGAGTCCTTCATTTTCATCCATAAATTCATCTACATCCCATTGCTTTTTTTTGAATTGAATATGGTACCTGTTTTTCTGAATTTCGCAGGAGGTGAAATGATTCAGAAGTTCAGTGGCATCTTTTTGTGGTATTTCATATTCATATTCACTTCTTACCCGGTGATTTGTTTTTCCTTTGATGGTGATGAATCCTTTGGTGGCTGTCATTCTTACCCGAATTGTTTTTTCAGGTTCAGTAGTGATGTATCCCTGCCGGTAGTGCTCAGGGGCATGCTTTGCAACTGCCTGCCATTTTTTCTTGTCAACCAAAAATTTCCTTTCTATTTCGACACCCATTTTTTTTCAAATTTACTGAATACTTACCGTCGATGTGGCCTTGGAAATATCGCAGGCTAAGGGAAGGCTTTTATTATGTACCTGATGCCGGCTGTAAGGATGGTGTTGAAACCGCAGATGTAACTGAGTGCTGTTGAATAAATAAAATTGTTGGATACCCAATAGCCACGTATTTTTAAAAACTTAAAAAGTCCACACACCTTTCAAATGCTCAACTTATGCGGTATTGCTTTGCACTTGACTTAGTAAATGAAGATTCTAAAATTGCAGAATATGAGCATTGGCACCAGCATGTATGGCCGGAAATAATAGCCTCCATCAGGGATTCGGGAATCACCAATATGGAAATTTACCGCGTATTCAACCGACTTTTCATGATCATGGAAACCAATGAAAACTTTTCCTTCGAACAAAAATCAAAAATGGATGCATCTAATGAGAAGGTGCAGGAATGGGAAGAACTGATGTGGAATTTTCAACAGCCATTTCCTGGTGCAAAGCCGGAAGAAAAATGGATGATGATGAATAAAATATTTGACCTTAATAAATAAGAAAACTGGATTGCTATGATAGAAAATAATGGAAAGAATAATTACCTGTTTCCCCTTATCCTGGTGACAGGATTGTTTTTTCTGTGGGGGCTCGCTTATGGACTGTTAGATGTGCTGAACAAGCACTTCCAGGAAACGTTGCAGATAACAAAAGCACGTTCTACACTTTTGCAGATGGCCTACTTTGGAGCCTACTTCCTTATCGCACTGCCTGCGGGTTATTTTATGCATCGCTTTGGGTACAAGAAAGGAATCATCACAGGGCTGTTGCTGTATTCGGCAGGCGCTTTCCTGTTTTTCCCTTCCGCCCAGGCTGCCAGTTTTAACTCATTCCTGCTGGCAACTTTTATTCTTGCAAGCGGCCTGGCCTTCCTGGAAACAGCTGCAAATCCTTATGTAACGGTATTGGGTGAACGAAAAACTTCTGAATTCCGCCTGAACCTTTCTCAGAGTTTCAATGGTGTGGGATCGGTTGTTGGTCCATGGATTGCTTCCTCTATCTTCTTTGGTACAGAAAATGAATCGGCAGGTAACCTGGATTCTGTAAAAATTGTTTATCTCGTCATCGGTATTGTTGTTTTGATTGTTGCAGGACTCTTTTGGCGAACACCAATGCCGGAAATCAGGGAAGATTCGCTGGTGAAGGATACGGGCCTAATTGCAACACCACTTTTTAAACATCGGAATTTCACGAATGGTATCATCGCACAATTTTTCTATGTAGCGGCGCAAGTGGGTATTGCTGCATTGTTTGTAAATTATTGTACAGAAAATAAATTGAACATCACCAATGCAGATGCTGCCAAATTATTATCGGTGTGCTTCCTGCTTTTCACGCTGGGCCGTTTTGCGGGAACTGCACTTATGAAAAGGTTTGCACCTAACATGTTGCTGGCCGTTTATGCTATCATCAATGTTCTGCTGACATTGCTGGTAGTGTTTCACATTGGATGGATATCTATCTATTCCCTGATGGCTATTTTCTTCTTCGAATCCATCATGTTTCCAACCATCTTTGCATTGGGCGTAAAGGATTTGGGGCATCACACCAAGAAAGGTTCTTCGTTTATCATCATGTCGATAGTTGGCGGTGCCATTATGCCTTTTGTGATGGGAACGGTAGCGACCACTTATTCCACAGCCATATCGTATATCATTCCTGTATTTTGTTTTGTGATCGTGGCCTGGTATGGATTTAGCGGATACAAAGTGAGAACAAACGCTTAAATTTATCACGATAAATTCGTAAGAACCTGATGGGTTCTGGTCTCCGGACTATCGTGAATAATTGGCTGAGTGGATTTTTCATGAAGAATACAAATCGAATAAAAATACTATCATGTTTACATTAAATAATAAGAAAGCAGTGATCACGGGCGGAGGCAGTGGGATAGGACGTGCCATTGCTACTTTGTTTGCAGAGAGTGGTGCTGAAGTTCATGTACTTGAGGTGTCCTCTGCTGCGGGAGAAGGTACACTCACGGAAATCCTTGAGGCCGGAAACCAGGGATTCATTCATGTGTGCGATGTTACGAATCAGGAGGCAGTTGTCGAAACATTTCGGGAGATAGGGCTGCATCATATTCTTGTAAACAATGCCGGCATCGCAAATGTGGGTAAAGCACATACTACTTCTGCTGAAGATTTTGATCGTGTGATCAATGTTAATGTAAAAGGTGTTTATAATTGTTTGTATGCATCCATCCCCATCATGCAAAAAAATGGCGGTGGTGTTATTCTCAACATGGCTTCTATTGCCGCATGGTGCGGACTGCCCGATCGATTTGTATATTCTGCTGCTAAAGGAGCAGTAGCAGCTATGACATTGTCTGTGGCCAAAGATTATATTCAGGACAACATCCGTTGCAATTCCATTTCTCCGGCACGGGTGCATACACCTTTTGTAGATGGTTTCCTGAAAAAAAATTATCCCGGACGTGAAAAAGAAATGTTTGAAAATCTTTCGAAGACCCAACCCATCGGGCGTATGGCAGAACCGAAAGAAATAGCTGCCCTCGCATTATACCTGTGCAGTGATGAATCAGGTTTCATTACAGGATGCGATTACCCGATTGATGGCGGATTCCTAAAATTGAATACCTGATCTTCTTATACAATTCAAAATATCATCAATCTTTAAATCTGAATTTTTAGCAAATGAAATTGATACGATTTGGAGAACCGGGAAAAGAAAAACCGGGAATTCTCAAAGACGAAAAATGGTACGATGCAAGTGCTGTTGTAAAGGATTATGATGAAGATTTTTTTTCATCAGGAGGATTACAACTGTTAGAGCAGGCAATCAATAATGGCAGCCTTGAGGAAATACATACCAATCAAAGATTAGGTTGTCCTGTTTGTAAGCCTTCAAAAATTATTTGCATCGGGCTTAATTATGCCAAACATGCCAAAGAAACCAATGCACAGATACCGCAGGAACCTATCATATTCTTTAAAGCGCCATCATCTGTAAATGGCCCGAATGATACGGTCGTCATTCCAAAAAATTCTAAGAAGACGGACTGGGAAGTAGAACTTGCAGTGGTGATCGGGAAGCGGGCAAACTATGTGAGCGAAGAAGAAGCGATGGATTTCATAGCCGGTTATTGCCTCCATAATGATATCAGCGAAAGAGAATTTCAATTAGAACGTGGCGGCCAATGGGTGAAAGGTAAAAGCGCTGACACCTTTGCTCCTCTAGGTCCGTGGCTTGCAACGAAGGATGAGATAAAAGATGTGCACAAACTTCGTCTCTGGTTGAAACTGAATGGAAAAACCATGCAGGATGCCAATACTGATGATTTGATATTTAATATTCCGCACCTTGTGAGTTACGCATCACAGTTCATGAGCCTGATGCCCGGTGATATTATATCGACAGGCACACCACATGGTGTAGGTTTAGGTTTGAATCCACAGATATATTTGAAAGAAGGTGATGTGATGGAATTAGGAATTGATGGATTAGGAACACAGAAGCAAGAGGTGAGAGCGTGGAGGTAGGAATCGTGAATGATGAATTGTGAATCAATGTTGTTTAGTTAAGGAGCAGGTCATGGCGAGGAGGCACGACGAAGCCAACTCGAATCTATACCGGGTTTGCCTGGCTGTTTAGTGCACTGGCACACAGGTTTCATTTCTCTTCGTTCCCTTCGCAATCACGTGTTGATGAAAGTGCTTAACTTAACGACATTAAATTGTAAATAACTAGATAGAAGAAGGAGATGAGTTGATGAGCAAACGTACAATTGGGAAATTATGAAGCAAAGCGAATCTCAATCATCTCAACCATCTCAATCATCTCAATTTCTTAAACAAGCTAAACCATTCCTCTTTTCCCCAATGATAGATGCTCATGTACATTTCTGGAATTTTGACCCTGTGCGCGATGCATGGATCGGTGATGATATGGAAGTATTGCAACGTGATTTTCTTCCTGAAGATTTGGAACGGGTTGCTGTAAGAAATGGAGTGGAAGGAGTGGTGGCAGTCCAGGCAGACCAGAGTGAAAAGGAAACACATTTTTTATGTGAGCTTGCTTCGCAAAACGATCTGATAAAAGGTGTGGTAGGTTGGGTGAATTTAAAAGATAAAGATCTTGAAAAGAAACTACATCAATATTCAACAAACAAAATCATAAAGGGATTTCGTCATATACTGCAGGCAGAAGAAGCAGGATTCATGTTGCAACCTGATTTCATTTCAGGAGTAAGAACACTGAAGCAATTTGATTTTACCTACGACATCCTGGTATATCACGATCAACTGCCGGAAGTTCTTCAATTTGTTGATCAGCTTCCCAATCAGAAATTGATGATTGATCACTGCGCAAAACCAAATATTGCAAATGGTGACATCGTACAATGGGAGGAAAATATGAAAACCATTTCCGGAAATAAGAATGTGTATTGTAAAGTTTCCGGCCTGGCAACTGAAGCACATTGGCACAGGTGGAAAAAAGAAGAAATTTATCCTTACCTTGATGTGGTAATGGAATGTTTCGGAAATGAAAGGGTGGTATATGGTAGTGACTGGCCTGTGATATATACGAGTGCTTCCTATCATATTTGGATCAATGTGCTGAAGGAATACATGCAACAATTCGGAAGGCATCAGCAGGATAATTTCTTCTCTGAAAATGCTAAACGATTTTATAACTTATAATTGTTCATTATGGATTTGAATTTATCAGGAAAGGTGATTATAGTAACAGGCGGTGCCAAAGGGATAGGAAGAGCAATTGTTGAAACATTGGCCTCAGAAAAAGCGATTCCTGTCATCATAGGGCGTAAGGAATCTGATAATGTGGAAGTGTTGCAGAGTCTTCCTGGTGAGGGGTTCCAGGTAGTGGCTGAACTTACCCAACCGGATGATTGCAAAAAAGCAATAGTGCAGGTCGTTGAAAAATTTGGAAGAATTGATGGCCTTGTGAACAATGCCGGTGTGAATGATGGTGTTGGATTGGAGAGTGGAGATTATGAAAAGTTTGTTGCTTCACTGCATAAAAATGTAATTCATTATTATTTGATGGCGCACCACTGTTTGCCTTTTCTGAAGACATCGAAAGGCGCCATTGTCAACATTGGTTCTAAAGTAGCAGAGACAGGGCAGGGCAACACCAGTGGCTATGCAGCGGCAAATGGCGGACGCAATGCGCTTACTAGAGAATGGGCGGTAGAGTTGCTTCCTTTTTCCATCAGGGTGAATGCAGTGATTGTCGCTGAAAGCTACACACCATTGTATGAATCGTGGATTCAGACTTTTGAAAACCCTGAAGAAAAATTAAAGGAAATCACAGATAAAATCCCATTGGAAAAACGTATGACACGCCCTGAAGAAATTGCCGGCATGGTAGCCTTTTTGTTGAGTAGCAGGTCCAGCCACACCACAGGTCAATTAATACATGTGGACGGTGGTTATGTACATTTGGACAGAGCCATTCGCTGAATCCTACTAACGTTTCTTCTGAAATTTTTTCTATTATCTTCTATCCTTAATTGTGAATACTCACAGGCTCAACGCCAGTCGTACAAAGAGTCTTCTTCCGTTCTCTCCCATTTGTACTGCATCCCAGGGGCCGCCTGATTGTGTGCTGAACGACCAATTCTTGGCTGACTGTATCACGCCCAGATCAGGATGAACATTCAACAAATTATCGGCACCTGCATATACAGTTAATATTTTTGAGATGTTGTAGGATGCATAAATATCTGTTGTAATCTTGCCGCCATACACCAGCTCACTTTTCACCATTTTGTTGGGATCTGCATCCGTTGGGATGACCGGATATTCATACACAGGATTTACCCCGATACCTGCAAAACTTATTTTTCCAAAATAATTGAATCGCAGACCTGCATTGAATTTATTGATGCCATATTCAAAGTTCAATCCGAATTTTGATGATGGTGCTGATGCAAGGATGACGCTTCGTGCATTATAGCTCAAAAATGTAAACTGATGTTGTTTGGTATCGTTCAGTTTGGATGGTACATTCACCTTGTCGATGTTCATCTTCTGAATATTGCCGGTCAGTAAAGCATGGAATCGCTGTTTCCCAAATTGCTTTTTGTAATCGAGTACAATATCAATTCCTTTGTTGGTAGTGTTGACAGCGTTGGCAAAGAATTGGGTGGCGGCTACATTGGTTTTTTGCATTTCCTCCAGCAGGGTTGGGTCCAGAGTAGGATCGTAAATATTAAACAAACCTGACAATACGATCCGGTCTTTTACTTTGATGAAATATCCATCGATCGTGAGTAATAGATTCTTTGCAGGCTTCCATGTAAATCCAAGACTGGCGTTTGCTGACTTTTCCTGTTTCAATTCAGGTATTCCCGCGGATCGTGTGATCGGGCTGTAATTCGGAGATATCTTTATATCAATAATCTGGTTTCCCAGGAATGCTGTCAGCGTTGAACTGAAATTGATCTGCTGGAGTGAAGGCGCCCTGAATCCTGTGCTGACAGATCCCCTGATGTTGAAATTGTCAGCAGCCTTGTATCGTGCGGCTAATTTGTAATTACTTGTAAATCCAAAGTCGCTGTAATTCTCAGCACGTACTGCACCATCCAATAACCATTTTTTTGTAACATCAATTTCAGCATCTGCATATAACGCTATGTCTGACCGGTGCGCATTCACCACATCATTGGGCTGATAGCCCGGGAAGCCCTGTGCTCCACCGTCCTTCAGGAAATCCGGATCATAGTTTTTGTAAGAGTCCGGTTCGCCGGCTTTCAGTTTGTATTGTTCGTATCGGTATTCCGCGCCGAAGGCAAGATTCATTCCTTCGCCAACACCTTTGATAGCCTTTGACAAATTCAGGTTTGTGGTATTCTGCAAAAAATTAAATCCGCCATCATCAAAATGTGTTTTTCCGGCGCCCAGCGAGGCATTGAAAGTCTTGTTGCCATAAAAATGAAAATCATTATCTCCGGTTGTATTGCTCAGGTCCCATTTCCATCCGTTTTCAAATGCTCCTTTAAATCCTGCAGAGAGTGAGGCATCCTGGATGTGCGTTTGAAGTTGCGGATTAAATACGGTATCTATTCCTCCTGAGCCGGATGTCATCCAAATGATTCCAGGCACAGGAATAAAATTTCCATCCTGGTCTGTAGGAAACCTATCTGGTCTGCTTTTGAAAGATCGAGTGTATGCATAGTCGTCAGTCTTCTTAAAATTGTATCCGCCGAACGCATAGAAATTTGTATTCCCTGCACCCACCGGTAATCCCATGTTAAAGAAACTGCCAAAAGAATTGAAAGACCCGTTTCCATTCGCTCTTCTTACAGGGTTTACAGGCAGAGACCAGTAAGTGGTTGACAGGTCATCGCTTTTCAATACTTGTCTGAAGGTTTTGCCTTGTGTATTGAATGTCCCTGTGAGGTGAATAAATCCTCCGCGTTTACCCAACGCTATTCCACCGTCAGCGCTCACGTCCAATGATTGCCCGTCAAACTTTGAGCCGGAGACATACTGGTTTGCTGAAAGTCCTTTCGCATAAGCCGTATTAAATTTAGTATCTAAATACCCGGCGTATCCTGCGTTTAAATTAAAGTGTCCTATATCTTTTTTCAAAACAAAATTGATGACACCGGCAATAGCATCAGAGCCATATTGCGCAGAAGCTCCATCGCGCAATACTTCCACGCGATCAATAGCAGCTTCGGGAATGGCATTCAGGTCTGTACCTGTGCTACCGGTACCTCGTGTTCCGAATAGTAAAACAAGTGAAGAAGGGTGACGTCTTTTCCCATTTACCAAAACCAATGTCTGATCAGGCGATAGTCCCCTCAATGTAGCAATATCAATGTGGTCAGCTCCATCACTACCACTCTGTTTGTTATAGTTTAATGAAGGGACTACTGTATTTAATAAAGATGTAATATCCATTTTGGCTGAGCCAAAGCTGATGTCTTTCATGCTCAGCACATCAACGGGTACAGGAGTTTCTATTTTGGATCTGCCACCACTCCTGGAGCCAACGAGAACAATATCATTTAGTGTGCTGATCGACTGGCTCATGCTGATGTCAATTTCACTCCTTCCTTTCACTTCCACAGACTGTGTGAGAAAGCCAATCATTGATACCAAAAGAATATCATTTGAATTTGCCTCAATTTTATACAATCCATCATTGTTGGTAGTAACACCGGAATGTGTGGAGGCTACGATCACTGAAACACCAGACAATGGTTCATTATTCGCAGCATTGGTAATTTTTCCTTTGATGGTTATTTTTTGCGCAACGAGTGGTAATTGAAGTGCAATGAGTACTGAAAAAAATATTGCTTTAATTGATCTCATAATGGATGATCTGGTTTTATGATTGATATTCAGAGTAAAAATTTTTACCTGGAACGCTTGAATAGTTCCGGGTTCATTTTCAAATTGCGCCGCAAAATTAAATACATCAGCTTCTAATCACCAACTAATTCCTTTCGTGTAATCAAAATGCATTGCCAGTGCTTAAACTAATATCCTGTGTTTGAGAATGTTTTAGCGGAAGAGATTATTATTGGATCAATAGCAATAGCCGTTGTCAAAAGATAAAACCTGAATAAATCTAAGTTTTCATTGATGCGCAAAGAGGGTAGATCATACGAAATATTCTTATCGTGGGATCATTGGAAAGTGAAAAAATGTGTTTCAAGTCTGAAAGTTCGAAATGAATCGGATATTTGATTTTTAAATGCATTAAGTATGGCATATTCAATGGACGAATTGCAGGCACTAAAGAATTTCTATCTCCGGCAATTGACGCAAGACACAGTTCCGTTTTGGTTTCCCCGTTCTTATGATCATGAATTTGGCGGCTACCTGCTCATGCGCGATGCTGATGGTACATTGCTTGATGATGACAAGGCTGTGTGGATACAAGGGAGAGCTACGTGGCTGCTCTCAACTATGTACAATACTATTGAAAAAAAGCAGGAATGGCTGGATGGTGCAAAGTTGGGATATGATTTTCTGAATCAACATTGTTTTGACAGTGATGGACAAATGTTTTTTCATGTAACCCGCGATGGTAAACCTATCCGAAAAAGAAGGTATTATTTTTCAGAGACTTTTTATGTCATAGCAGCAGCAGCTTACGCAAAGGCAAGTGGTGATACCCAGGCAGCAGAAAATGCAAGGAAGGTATTTGGCAATTGTATCTCATACGCCACAGGCGAAAAAAAATTACCGCCTAAGTTTTTTGATACAAGGCCTTCAAAGGGAATCGGAGTGCCGATGATCATGATGAACACTGCACAACAACTGAGGGAAACCATTGGAGACGACCGGTGTGATGAATGGATAGCAAAATGGGTTCAAGAAATAGAAACTTTTTTTGTGAAAGATAACATCCGTTGTGTAATGGAACAGGTGGCTCCTGATGGCAGCATCATTGATCATATCGATGGACGTACACTTAATCCGGGGCATGCTATAGAAGGAGCCTGGTTCATTCTGCACGAAGCTAAGTATAGGAACAATGATCCGCATCTGATCGACCTGGGATGCCATATGCTGGAATATATGTGGGAACGGGGCTGGGACAAAGAATATGGAGGTATCCTCTACTTCAGGGATGTGTATGGCAGGCCGGTACAGGAGTATTGGCAGGACATGAAATTCTGGTGGCCGCAGAATGAAGCTATCATCGCCACACTGCTGGCTTTCCTGGTAACAGGGAATGAAAAATATGCGGAATGGCACCGGCAGATTCACGAATACGCTTATGCGAAATTTAATGATAAGGTACACGGTGAATGGTATGGTTACTTGCATCGGGACGGTACCATAGCGCAGCCGGCCAAAGGGAATTTGTTCAAAGGTCCTTTTCATCTGCCACGGCAGGAGTGGTATTGTTACCGGGTACTGTCGGATTATTTGAAACGGCAGAATGCATAGGAGAAGTAACCTTGGCTCGTTTTGTATGGTATTTTCTAATATGGAAGTGAGTAAACAGAATCCCAAACTGAATTGGTAGAAGAAGAGCCATTTCTATACCATTCAGGCTTATGACCTTTAAATTTGAAGATTAATTTCAGATTTAAAAAGATAGGTTGACTACAGCTTATCCTCAAATATTCAATGTTCTTTATAAATGATGAGAGATGGGATGAATTGGCTGGGGATCTTTTTTTAAAAATACAGCCATTGTCGTCCAAACATTATCCAAAATCCTGACTACCTTTCAAGGATTCAAACCCTTTTTGACTATATTTGCCGCCAATTTCAAGCCTTACCTGAATTTCCTTATGCATACTTTGCAAAAATCATTTTTCGGTACAGTAATCATTTTTATTGTCGTAGCAGTCTTTAGCTCTTGCATAAGTACAAGAAAGATTGCTTATTTCAGTGATATTAAAGATTCGGCCAATATTGTATCTCCTGCGGGGCTGGAACCGGTAATTCAGAAAAAGGATATTCTGAGCATTGCGGTGAGCAGCTTAAGCCCGGAGGCGACTGAACTCTTTAATATGCCAAATATACCTGTTACTCCGAACGCCCTTTCTTCAGGCACAGCACCCCAGACTGCAGGTTACCTTGTAAATGATGAAGGCCTTATAAAGTTTCCAATGTTGGGAAAATTACCTGTAGCAGGTTTGACTCAAAAGCAGTTAGAGGATTCTATTGCACACAAGCTAGTTGAAAAGAAATTGTTGTATGATCCGATTATTACGGTGAGATTTTTGAATTTCAGAGTTACCGTGTTAGGAGAGGTAGATCATCCGGGCGTTGTTTATGCCCCTAATGAACAAATGAGTATTTTGGAAGCGATTGGGCAGGCAGGAGACCTGACTATATTTGGATTAAGAGATAATGTAATACTTATCAGGCAGGATGGAAATGAAAAATTGGTAAAAAGACTGGATTTGAATTCTTCAAAGATATTGCAGTCACCCTATTATTTCCTGAAATCCAATGATGTGATCTATGTAGAACCTGGTAAGGCAAAAATAGCTACGACAGACAACACAAGGCAGAATCTACCCATCATTTTCGGTGGAATTACGGCATTCGCTGTATTGGTGAATTTGATTTTAAATTTAAAATGACACAAGGTTAATGGATCAAGCGGAAAAAAACTTTGGGGGGGAAGAACAGAAAGAAGTTTCAATTGGGGATTTGATTCTTAAATACCTTAATTTTTGGCCTCTATTTCTTATATTGCTGGTAATAGCATTGATCTTAACCAGGATATATTTACGATATACTTATCCAGTATATGAAAGCACAGCAACCTTATTGATTAAGGATGATAAAAGCTCGCCCAGTGATCAGATGATGCAAGCCTTTGACATGTTTGGATCAAAAAAGAGTGTTGAAAACGAGGTGGAGGTTTTGCAATCCAATACCTTAATGAAGGATGTAGTTCGAAATTTACATCTTTATGCACCAGTTAGGGTTGAAGGCAGGGTGACTAGTCAATCTGCTTATACCTACTCACCTGTGATAATTGAAGTTGAGAACCCTGATTCTCTGAAGGTGGTTTCGAAAGTCTATTTCAGGTACAATGATAAAGGACACCAGGTTATTATAAAAGACACTGCCTACTCATTGGGAAATTTTCAGCATACTTCCTTTGGTACTTTAAAATTTCTTCCTAATCCGCGGTACAAAAAACCCGGAGAATTGAGTGATGGAGAGGAAGGCAAACTGTTTTTTTCATTGTACAAAGTAAAGCAAGTTGCCAGTGGATTGCTAGGTGCCATTAATATTACACCATCAAGTCAGCAATCCACCGTAATTGATCTTTCGTTGAGAGATGAAGTACCTGAAAGGGGAGAGGATATTTTGAATGAGTTACTTAGGGTGTATAGCCGTGCTGCTGTCCTTGATAAAAATGCCCTCGCGGGAAATACGTTGAAATTTGTAGAAGACCGCCTCAAGATTGTGGCAAAAGACCTGGATTCAATTGAAGGTAGTCTTCAACAATTCAAAGCTCGAAATAGGATCACAGACATTAGTTCCCAGGGGCAAATTTTCTTGCAAACTGTGGCTGCCAATGATCAGAAGATTACTGACATTAATATGCAGTTGGCTGTATTGGATCAGGTTGAAAGTTATGTAAAGAGTAATGATGGGCTGGGTGGCATTGTGCCTGCGACCCTCGGCGTTGGTGACCCGGCGCTCACTGATTTGCTTCAAAAACTTTCCGATTTGGAATTGAAGTATTCTCAAACAAAAAAAATAGTACCAGAGAATAATCCTTCAGTGATTTCCCTGAAGGATGGAATTAATAAGCTGAAGCCAGGTATATTAGAAAACATTGTAAGCCAGAGAAAAAATTTGATTGCCGGCAAGCGCGATGTTGAAGGCGCAAACGCACAATACTCTTCTATGCTCAGGACCATACCTGAAAAGGAGAGGGAATTATTGACTATCAGCAGGCAGCAGAGCATAAAAAATGATATTTACACATTCCTCCTGAAAAAGCGGGAAGAAACAGCACTCTCGTTTGCCTCAACTATTCCCGATAGCCGGATCATTGATTATGCAGAGTCATCGGATGTGCCTGTTAGCCCCAGAAAAAGTATTATTTATCTCTCTGCAATGCTGATTGCACTCATTGTTGGAGGAGTTTATATTTTTCTTAAAGACGCCTTTACCCGGTCCATACAATCACGTAAGGAAATTGAGACAAAAACTTCAATTCCAGTCTTGGGTGAATTGGTTTTTGATACTACTAAATCAACAATTGTCATCAAAGAGGGGACGAGATCATTTATCGCTGAACAATTCAGACAATTAAGGACCTCTTTGGCCTTTATGGGTATTAACGAAAATCATAAGAGGACACTGGTAACTTCCAGTATTACCGGAGAAGGAAAAAGCTTTATTAGTACCAACCTTGGTATCAGTTTTTCCTTGACAGGTAAAAAAGTGGTATTGCTGGAATTGGATTTGCGAAAGCCCAAATTGAGCAAGCAATTTGGTGTCAATACAAAGGAGGGGATTTCCAACTACCTCATCGGGAAATCAGAATACTCTGAAATAGTCAAAGATACCGGGTTTGCAAATCTAAGTATTGTTCCGTGTGGGCCAATACCACCCAACCCATCTGAATTGATTTCTAATGGAAGACTTGAAAAATTATTAGAAAAACTAGAATCAGAATTTGACTACCTGATCCTGGATGCCCCACCTATAAACCCTGTAGCTGATGCTACCATACTTTCTCCAAGATGCGATGTTACACTGTTTATCGTTAGACATGAATATACACCAAAAGTACTTGTAGAAAATATTGAACAAAAAAAGATTGCTGGAATCATTAAGAATCCGGCCATTGTACTTAATGGAATCAAAATCAAGGGTTCTGGAAGATATGGATACGGCTACGGCAAAAGATATGGGCAAGGATACGGTTATACAGAAGATGCAAAACGACATAAAAAGTGGTGGCATAAGATTTTCTAAATCCATTTGTATCCATTTTAAACTTTATTAGGTATGCAGGTTATTGATTTCATGAAAATGAAAAATTTCCAAATTGATCTCAAACCTTTTTCTATTTTGATTACGCCTTATTGAAATAAGATGAATGCCTCCTGTCATTTTTATAGTATTCAAATATTTACCAGAAAAGGGATTGCAATATGTCTTGAAGAATTTTGATAACGGAAGAAATGAAAGGTTTTAATATGAAGATTGATATTATTGCGGGCGCCAGGCCAAACTTTATGAAGATTGCTCCGATCATTGAGGAGATAGAAAAGTCTAAATTATCAGGTGCACAATTAGATTACCGGTTAGTTCATACGGGGCAGCACTATGACAAAAATATGAGCGATAGTTTTTTTGAGGAGTTAGGGATTCCTCATCCGGATATCAATCTATGTTGTGGTGGCGGCTCCCAGGCAGAACAAGCAGCCCAAATTATGGTGGAATTTGAGAAGGATTTGAAGGCACATCCTGCAGATTTGGTTTTGGTAGTTGGTGATGTTACTTCTACAATGGCGTGTAGCATAGTTGCAAAAAAAATGCAAGTGAAAGTGGCCCACGTTGAAGCCGGTATCAGGTCATTCGACCTGAGTATGCCTGAAGAAATAAACCGTATGGTTACGGATGCGATCGCCGACTATTTCTTCACGACTTCTGAAATTGCAAACAAGAACCTGAGAAGATTTGGAGCTTCAGATGACCAGATCTTTTTTGTGGGTAATGTAATGATAGACACACTTTTAAAAAACCTCCCACGATTAAGAAAACCAAAGATTTGGAATACTTGTCAGTTGAATGAGAAGCAATATTTTGTTGTTACGCTGCACCGGCCTGCAAATGTCGATGAAGAAGGGAATTTAAAAAAACTGATCAGTGAAATTGTAGCAAATACAAAAGACCTCCCCATTATTTTCCCTGTACATCCACGGACTGCTAAGATACTTGATCAAATGGGGATAAGAGCTTCCAGTTTACACCTGGTAGAACCTTTAGGCTATTTGGAGTTCAATTATCTCGTAAGAGGTGCCAAAGGGGTAATTACTGATTCAGGAGGTATCACCGAGGAGACAACAGTAATGGGGATACCATGCCTTACGCTAAGGGAAAACACGGAACGCCCTGAGACAGTTTCTTTAGGAACCAATGAGTTAATTGGAACAAATCCTGAGGCTATAAAACCGGCATTGGATAAACTGTTTGCGGGTAGTTGGAAGAAAGGAAGTATTCCTGAATTATGGGATGGTAAAACCTCCGAAAGGATTGTAGGTAAGTTATTGAAATTGTTTGATCTGGATCTATAATTCACGTTAGGAATCAATGACATCCCGGGGTTATGTGGGGCTATAGAACTCTGGATAAATTTGAAAGTTAATAGAGATTCTCGTTCATGAATGTAACTGAGAGAAGCGAAGCTTTGTTTACCCGGTTTGAACCTGATCCGAGATGGTAAATAGTTTAGAACTTGAGCTTAACCATGAACTTGATATTTCATGGCAAGATCTGAGTGAATTGTTGCTAAGTAACTTGAATTTTTTAGAATGTGTACAGGGTTTAGAGTACAAGGCTATTATCCAATCAAAGCACTTTGCATACATATTGAATCTGTGGCTTGAATATTATGACATCTAGCAGAAAATGAAACTCGTAAACAGATTATCAATTGGACAAGGGAAAAGCAATTCTCATCAGGCTTTCTGGGCTTTGATTGGTTCACTAAGTTCATTTAGTCTTGCTGTTATCAGTTCTGCTATTCTGTCAAGGTACTTCTCAAAAGAAGAATATGGGACCTATAGGCAGATAGTTTATATATATTCAACTTTGTTAGTAGTTTTCACTGCAGGCCTTCCCCAGGTCTTCGCGTATTTCTTGCCACGATTTGCTATCAATGAGGGGAAGGCAATCGTTTGGAAAATCACCAGGTTTTTGATTTTGGGCGGCGCTGTCTTTTCCGTCTTTTTGTTTTTTGCTTCGGGGATTATTGCCAACTTTCTAAATAATCCGGAATTGGAGAGAGGAATAAAAGCCTTCTCACCGATTCCGTTATTACTACTGCCAACTTTAGGGATTGAAGGAATATTCTCCGCCTATAAGAAGACAATCTTTATTGGTATTTATGATTCCATCACCAGAATATTAATGCTCGGATTTATCGTGTTACCAGTCGTTTTGTGGAAGGGATCATATATTGCCGCAATTTATGGATGGAATGTGGTATCACTATTAACGCTCCTGATTGCGTTTTTTTTCAAAGATATTCCGTTCAGAGGTATTGAGTCAATTCGTACCAGCCTATCGTATAGAACTGTCTTTTCCTATAGTTTGCCCTTAGTTGGAGCCAGTCTGTGGGGAATGGCGATTAAAGCAGCAGATCAATTTTACATCAGCAGGTTTTTCGGTGCATCAGTATTTGCCGAATTTTCTAATGGATTTATTCAATTGCCGTTTGTCTCTATGATTACGGGAGCTGTTTCACTGGTTTTAATGCCTGTATTTTCAAGGATGATCCATGATAAATCTGATGCGAAAGAGATTGTCAGTGTTTGGAGGAGCGCTTTGTATAAGTCAGCTATAATTATTTACCCCATTGTTATATTTTTTATCTTTTTTGCAAATGACATTATTTTAATTCTTTTCTCAAATACCTATTCGACTTCAACTATTTATTTTCGAATAAATATGTTACTCAATTTTTTCAATATCATTGTTTTTGCCCCTTTGTTGCTAGCTCTTGGAAAAACAAGAATTTATGCGAGGATTCATATGATATATGCCTTAGTGGTATGGATACTTGAATACCTTGTTATTTATCTTTTCAATTCACCTATTGGTGTGGCAATTGTTTCAGTTTCACTTAGTATTGCCGCCATCATAGCCTTTATTGTTTATATTTCAAAATTGATGGATATTGGTTTAATTGAACTTGTTCCTTTCAGAGAGATTTTTAAAATAGTGATTCACGGGCTGCTAATTATTTTGGTGGTGAAATTTGCCATCGACTCAATGCGAATTACTTCCACTTTAATAGAATGTGCACTGGCCTTGATAGTTTATGCATCTATTCTTTTATTAACATCCCGGTTATTTAACCTTGATTACATCTCTAATATTAAACCATTGTTACGTTTAAATAAAAAAGAATAATTCAGCCTTTGGTGATGATCTCATGAAATTGTTTTTAATTTATGGGTAATATCAATATAAAGGAATATTGAGAAAATCGTCTCGAAAAAAATTGAAAAAAATTGGCAAGCGACAGACTACTGTGTACGCCAAAGCAAACGTAATACATCTTTCAATTTCAAAAAGTTTTGATGGCACTATATTAGATTTTGGATGTGCAGCAGGTAATGCAATCTCCGCTTATTCAGGGCAATTTCCACAGGCAAGATTAATCTGAATTGATATTTCGGAAATTGCAATTGAGGGATGAAAAAAAATATGGCAGTTTGGCTGAATTCCGTTCCAGCAACATTTCAAGTGTCCTGCCTGCCAATATGATAATTGCTTCCCAAGTAATGGAATATCTGACTGATGATAAGAGCGCTGTACACGAATTATTGAAGAAATGTGAGGATTTGTTTGTCTTTGTACATTACAGGGAGAACCCGTTATTCGAAGAGCATGTCAACTATTATGAAGATAACTATTATGATGATTTGTCCGCTGTGAGCAAAAATTGATTTTAAGATAGAATTTGATACAGGGTCGCCTTTGAAGGAATTTCTGAAAGGGCTGCTAAAATTGAAATTTAAGGTTAGTAACAGTTTTTCAAAAGAAATAATCATGTTTCACTTCAGAGGGAATTTACAATCTGAGACTCCCGGTTTAAAAATGAAAAATCTGTAACAGGTCGGTAAATGAAATGATTGTTTAATGAATAATTTACAAAAATGGCAGGCTGGTTAAGAGAGAACAAGGAAGATATTGGCGCTAAGATCATCCTGTTTTTGATCTCTCCCGTTTTTTCATTCTTTTATTCATTAAGAAGAATAAAGACCAAATCCTCCTATGTGTTTTTCTACTTGTTTTCTGTATTCTTTGGTTTAGCTTTTACTGTTGGAAAAATCAGGTACCAGGGAACCGGAGATGGAGTCAGTTACAGAATTTTTTTTGAAAATACCAGAGGTATCACCTATTCCAGGTTTGTTGATGGCTTTAGGAGCTTCTTGTCATTTAACAGGGGTGAGCAAGATTATTATTTCGATACGGTTGCATTTTACTTGTCGAGAGTGACAACTAATTATCATGTGATGTTTATGGTTTTTGCGATGGTCTTTGCGTTTTTCCAGCTAAAATCTTTCCGGTTCCTGACTTCTGAAAAAAAATTCAACAATTCTCTTTCATGTTTAATACTCGCCTTTCTCTTCACGTGGAACCAGATTTTTAATATCAATGGTGTAAGATTTTGGACGGCAGCATGGGTTGGCGTATATGCAATTTTTCAGATTTTTAGAAATGGGAACAATAGGTACCTACTACTGGTCTTATTCACTCCATTTTTTCATGCTTCCTTTTGGATTTTTGTACCAATTGTTTTCTTGGCCTACCTCCTGAAGAAATTTGAAAAGGTTTGGGTTATTTTATTTTTTGCCAGTTTCATTTTTTCCTCGATTACTCTTCAGGTTATTTACGATGCGACAAATGTATTACCGCCTTTTTTGCAGAATCTGACTCGTTCCTACACGAGCGCCGAAACTCTGGAGAAGTTCAGAAGTGCAGGTACTGGACTTGCATGGGTAGCAAAACTATTTAATTACCTCGTCCAGGTCTATATTAATCTGCTGGTGTATCTTTTTATCAGGAATTCAAAAGATATTTCCACCAATTCAGCATCGAAAAGTGTATACAACTTTTTGCTGGTCTTTATTACTTTCGTCAACTTTACAATGCCCATACCTTCACTTGGCATCAGGTTTATGGTACTCGCTTACCCCTTTGTGGCTTATGTATGGTTAGTGAATTTTGAAGGCCTCAAATATAAACGCGTTTTGTACGCAATGCCATTTGTTTTTTCATTTTCAATTTATACATTGATTAATCAATACATTAATGTGCTGCAACCGGAGTTTTTTGTGTCTAGTCCATTTTATTTAATTTATAAATACCTGGTCTTCTAAAAATAATGAAGATTGTAATAATTGCTCAGAATTGTTATCCTTCTTTAGGACCCCGGGCACACAGGACCACTGAACTCGCAAAGGAGTTTGCGCGAAGAGGCCACCAGGTCATCGTGTATGCATTGTTGGGAGATTTTGACTATTCGGAGTATTCGGCTAGCACAGGTATTATTTTCAGGAATCTGGGGAAGTCAAGGTTTGGAATGGTTGACAATTCGGGGAATTTCAATCCTAATCTGATTTACAGAGCTGTTGTCAGGATATTTGGTAAATACCTTGAATTACCATTCATTGAACTCATCCCCATGGTAAAAGGTGCTTTGAAAAATGAGGGAGATATAGATTTCTTAATTTCCGTTGCACAGCCTCATACTATTCATTGGGGTGTGTCTGAATATTTGAAAAAAAACAAAGAAAAAGTCAGGTTTTGGATAGCTGATTGTGGCGATCCTTTTATGAAAGACCCTTTTAATTCTCGTCCATTTTATTTTAAATATCTTGAAAAACAGTGGGGGCGATTATGCAATTTTATCTCTATCCCCGTGCAGGAAGCGATTGAAGCTTATTATTCTGAATTTAGAAATAAGATGAAGGTCATACCACAAGGGTTTGATTTTGAATCAGTGGAATTGGCTTTATATGTTCCAAATGAATTTCCAACTTTTGCCTATTCAGGGTTTCTCTATAAAGGGAAAAGAGACATGACTAAGTTCCTGGAATTCTTACTTCAAATTGATGAAAAATTCAAATTCATAGTCTATACCCCAAGTGCACCATTATTTGAGCATTTTAAGGTTAAGTTTGGAAATCAATTGGAGGTCAGGAATTATATTCCTCGTGAGGATTTGTTGTTTGAACTATCAAAGATGGATTTCTTGATCAATATAGCAAATCAATCTACAGTTCAGGTTCCGAGCAAATTGATTGACTATGCTTTGACCAAAAGGCCAATCCTGGAGATCACTTCTGATTTTTCACAGGAAAATGAATTCAGAGAATTTCTGAAGAGAAATTATAAATCCGAAAAAAAAATTAATCATGTTGAGCAGTATGATATCAGAAACGTCGCAGATGCCTTTCTAAAGTTGAAATAATTACTTTATTTCAATTTTACCTGTTTTAGGCCATCTCATTAACGATGCTCTTATTAGCTAAAATGAACTTTGATTTTTTGGAATAATTTTAGATTGTCTATTATAGAACCCTCTATCCCGTCAAAGAAAACCCCAACCAAATGAAAATATTCCTGTTGCCCAACTCCTTTCCGAGTGATGAAACTCCTATGCGAGGCGTTTTCAATCTTCGATTTGTGACCCAAATGCAACAATTAGGTGTGGATGTTAAGGTGGTCTTCTTCAGGATATGGACGCCCAAAAGAAAATTACGCTCATCTTATATTTATAAAGGAGTCAATGTTACACAAATATGTTTACCGCTTTTCCCGATCAATAATTATTGGATTCATAAATTGAATAACAGGTTATGTTCATATTTTGGATGGCTATTACTTAAGAATGAAATCAATACATCAAATCTGATTCATTCTGTATTTCTGACTACAAATGGAATTATTGCAGGGAAATGGGCAAAGAAATCAAAATTGCCTCATATATCACAGGCAATTGGATCAGATGTGAATTCAGGATTAGATTGGTTTAAGAGAAAGAATGATTTTAGGTGGGTAGGTGATATCGATGGAATCATTACGGATAGTAAGGATCTTGAAAAAACCTTGAAAGCCTCCATCCAGAATTGTCCAAAGGTCGCAACAATTTATCGCGGTATCCCGGTAGGAAACGCCACTAAAGAAGCGAACTCCTTAAGTGAGAGTACCACTTTCTTGTATTTAGGTGGGCTCGAGGCAAACCGAGGTTTGAAATTTGGCATCAATACGAAAGGCGGCATAACACTAATGGAGGCCTGGAAATCTGCTGAGGAAAAATTGTTCGAAGTAAAAGCAAAATTATATTTTGGAGGGCCTTCCTCAGATATCCTATTATTTAGAAAATGGAGGGAAGGTCTAAGATATCCTGAACTGGTAGAACTAATCGGGAAATTAAGACCGATCCAGGTGCATGAATTCCTTTCAAAATCTCAGGTTGCAATTATCCCAAGTATGGAAGAAGGATTGCCCAACTTCCTGATGGAGAGTGCTGCACAGAAAAAACCTGCGATCGGTAGTGATGCCGGTGGGATTTCTGAATTTATATGTGATAAGCAAACCGGGTTTATTTTTTCAAGAGGGAATGCAAGCCAACTTTCAGACATTATTGTACAAGTTGCTTCCGGAAAATACCATAAAGCAGAATTAGGTATGTGTGCCTATAATCGTGTTAATGAACATTTCAATGCAAAGGATTATGGACATCAGGTGATTTCATTTTATAAATCAATCATGGAACAATGTGCGGGATAGCCGGACTCGTTAAGAAGGATGGTGGTCGTGTATTGAGTAGCGAATTGAAGAAGTTGACAGACCTTGTTATGCACCGTGGGCCAGACGATGAAGGTGTTTACATTAATGGGAATGTTGGATTGGGGCATAGGCGCCTTTCAATTATATACTTGTCGGCAAGTGGGCATCAACCAATGGTCTATGGAAATCTGAAAATTGTTTTCAATGGGGAAATTTACAACTACCTGGAATTAAGAGAAGAATTGAAAGCAGTTAATTTTTCTTTTTGTACAGGTACAGATACGGAAGTTATTGCCGCATCTTATTTGCACTGGGGCCAGGATTGTGTCAGGCATTTCAATGGTATGTGGGCTATCGTCATATTTGATGAAGATAAAAATATTTTGTTTTGCAGCAGGGACAGGTTTGGAGTCAAGCCTTTCTATTTTGTAAACACGGATTCAATTTTTGCTTTTGGCTCGGAAATAAAGCAATTACATTCTTTAGGCTTTAACAAGGTGAATGTCCAGATATTGCTTGACTTTCTCTTTATTGGATATCAAAATCATAGCTCAGAAACTTTTTTTAAACATGTGCATCAATTGGAGCCAGGACGAAATCTGGTTTATGACGTTTCTAATAACAAGATGGTCATCAACCGGTATTATCAGTTGGAATTGAATGAGGAGATCAGAACTCTTAAGTTAGATGATGCTGCAAAATTGTATGAAGAAAAAATCCTGGATGCTATCCGCCTAAGGTTACGTTCAGATGTAAGAGTGGGTACATGCCTCAGTGGTGGGCTCGACAGTTCCTATATAGCCTCAGTCGCATCAGAATATTATCACACATCTTCAGGCGAGCGGTTTACATCCATTACAGCACAGTCCGGAGATTCCAAAAATGATGAAACTGCCTATGCAAAGATGGTAATTGATAAAGCTGGGCTTAATGGTAAGTTCGTTTTTCCTTCATTTGAAAATATGCAAGAGGATATTGATAAGGTGGTTTACCATCAGGAAGAGCCATTCGCAGATCCTTCAATAGTAATGCAGTATTTTGTAATGAAATTTGCAAAAGAAAATGAATGTACAGTATTGCTGGATGGGCAGGGAGGAGACGAAACCTTATTGGGTTACGAAAGATATTACATAAGTTTTTTGAAGAGCATTCCCACTAGCAGTTTTGGGAAATGGTTTAAGAAAATAAGGGCCAACTCGAAATTGTCACTTGCTGAAGTGATCTCTTATTATTTCTATTTTGGTTTTCCTTTTTTGAGGATAATAAGATTGCGTAATAGAATGAAAGGTCTCAAGAAAGAATACAAAAAGTGTTTGAAAAACGAATTGGTGTATGAATACGCAAAAGCCTCAGGGAATATTTTTCAACTTCAATCTCTTGAAATTACAAAGACTCAGTTACGCTCTTTATTGAATTATGAAGATAAAAACTCTATGACATGGTCAATTGAAACAAGGTTACCATTCCTGGATTACCTTGCTTTGGAAACAGCAGTTTCCATTAATCCCTCTCATAAGATAAAGGACGGTTGGTCTAAATACATTTTGAGAAAAATAGGATCCAGTGTCCTTCCTGAAAAGATTGCATGGAGAAAAAATAAAATTGGTTTTGAGCCCCCAAAATGGTTCTGGAAATTAACGACCGAGAATGAAAAATTGATTACGCATTCTAAGATTTTGAATACGCTTTTTAAAGATGTTTCTAAGGTGGAAGACCCTGTTACCAAATGGAAATTTTTATCAATAGCTATGTGGGAAAAGAAATTTGGGATGCAATTAGATGACTGAGGCCTCTTGTGTGATTCCCTGATAAATTAGAAACGAATTACTCTTGTCCAATACCAATAGGCTGGAGGCTGAGCATCGAAAAAAGAAGAGAGTAAGGGCTATTGGTAATATATTTTCAGAACTTAATTCTTAACTAATCAAGAAGATACTCCACATATCACCAACAGATTCCAGATTTGACAGTAGGATATTGAAAGAACTGGATGCGCTTAAAAATTTAAAAAATTCCTGGGTCATAGCATTTGGCATAGACGATGATGAAGGGCATAATTATATTCCGAATGAAGGCTTTAAGATTAAAACATTCAGACTCATTACCAAGAATCTCAGAATTATTCCCCGGCCTGTTAGGTATTTTCTTAACCTTCTGGAAGCATTTTTCAGAATTACGATACCTGGGATTAGGCTCAAGCCGTCAATCATTCATTGCCATGATACATTGTTTCTGCCTATTGCTGTTGTGATTAAATGGTTTTGTAAGTCAAAGCTCATCTACGATGCTCATGAGTTGGAATCCGATAAGGCAGGACAATCTAAATTGCTTTCCAGGTACTCGCTCTTCATTGAAAAAATTTCCTGGAAGAAAATTAATTTCCTGATAAGTGTCAGCCCATCAATTATTCAATGGTACCAGGAGCGGCTGGGCAAGAAGGACAATGAACTTATTCTAAATGCTCCTATGTTGGATTATAAGAAAAATGCAGAAGAAAGAACTAACTACCTGAGACAAAAATTTGAAATCCCTGGTGACAAGAAGATTTTTCTTTATTTAGGAATCATCAATAAAATTGGCAGAGGAATAGATTTATACCTGGAGGTTTTCAAGAGGAAGGATATTGAATCACACCTTGTGTTTATAGGATATGGAGAATATACTGATGAAATAAAGAAGTGCGCAGCATTGTATCAAAATATTCATTACCACGAGTCTGTGCCGCATGATCTGGTGGTGCAGATTTCAAAATCTGCAAATTTTGGTTTATGCATGCTGGAGCCGGTCTCTTTAAGTGATTACTACAGTTTGCCAAATAAATTGTTCGAATATGCATTTTCTGGATTGTTAGTGGTAGCAAGTGATTTTCCAGACATAAGGCAATATGTTGAAAAATATTCTTTAGGAGTCTGTAGTTTGCTGACTGTGGAGGATTTGTACAAGACTATCACGACTTTGGAGAATTCGGATTCGAGGCGGTCGGATTGGAATTTTGAAAGGCTCTATCCAATAAGTTGGGAGTACCAGGCCGGGAAGTTGGTTGCACTCTATGATAAGTTATTACTTAATTGAGGCCAATTGCTTAACAGGTATTGTTATGTTTTCGGTCTTAGCGTGGTGTTAATGGAAAAAGTATTTTAAGTGAAACCATTCTTACTTATTTCGATTCTGTTCGTTTATTATCCCACATACAGTCAGTCAGTTTCTAATAATTTCACGGAGCTGTTCAGAAAGTCCTATTATGAAGGGTTTAAGGGGTTGATGCCATTAAGACAACATTGGTTACTATTAAGTGAATCTAAAAATGTTGAGGATCTTGAAGCGCTTAGCTACGGCCTGGATGCAATTATTTCGATGTATGAAGTAACTGACAGTTTAAACTATTTAGACGATGCAATCAGACTGGTGAATAATAATATTGGGAATGCCGAGGTTACCAATAGAATCAAGGGTAACAGATTTGTATATAAAGACAATTACAGAGGTTGGATTGAACATGGTAAAGACTCTACCTCCGGAATATTTCGCCGGGAAGTCGTATTAGATGAAGCCTATTTTTATCAATATGTGTGCAGGCTTTTAAGGGTTATTGATCGAAGGGAGAAATTGTTTGAAAAGAGACGATACAGAAAATTCTTTAGGGAGACATTAGATTTTGTTGAAACAAATATTTGGGAGAAATGGGTTCGTCGTGGCATTAGAGATAGCAAAGACCCCTATTACTTCTTATTATTGAGCCGCACTCACATGGCATCACACTGGGCATATATTGCTGCCGAATTGTATTTCCTATCTGATAAAAAAGAACCTAAGGCCAGTTATTTGAATTTTGTGAATACGTATAATAATAACCTGGAGAGTAATTTCCATAAGTATGGCAAATATATTTCGTGGAATCAAACCTGGGATAGTAAGAAACATACAACGCCCATTATTCAGGATGTTTCTCACGGAAACCTTGTTGTATCATATATAGTAGAAGCCTATGATTTGGGATTATGGAAAGATTTTGATGCTATCGAAAGGACTATTAATACTTTGAAAGACAAATTGTGGGATTCTGCGCGTTGTTTATTCCGTGACAATATTGACGGAACAACGATCCTTTCCGGACCGCTATTAGGAGATGTAGGATCCTTTCAGTCTGATGGTTTTGTCAAATTAACGCGATATGACAAGTCCCTATTTCAGATTTATGAAAAGTTCATCGAATGTTCCAAATATCTAACTGCCTGGTACCAATATGGCCAACTGTTCGCAGGTCTTGCATTAAGTGAGAAAATACTTTCCGGTAAATTAAATTGATTAATAAAAAGTTCTTAAAAAGTACAATCAACAACTTACACCTACCAGCCCATGCAAATCCTCATCATTTCCAAATACGCTATTTCTAAAGAGATGGGATTTGAAACCCGCTTATTCGCTATGGCGCGAATTTTCGCAAAAAAAGGGCATGAAGTAAACATCATATCTTCGGTTGATAACTATTTCGGAAAATTCCCAGGCGATTATACAAAAACCTATAATTCAGAAACCATTGCCAACATTAAGGTAACCTGGATACGAAGTCTGAATTATAAAAAAACCATTTCTGTAAGAAGAGTTTTAGGATGGTTTGATTTTGAATGGAAGCTATTTTGGATAAAGAAGAAGTGGCTTGGAAAACCTGATGTTATCATTGTATCTTCCTTATCCCTGCTTACAATTATGAATGGCTTAAGGTTAAAGAGGAAGTTTAATTGTAAATTGGTTTTCGAAATCAGGGATATCTGGCCCTTGACTTTGACAGAGGAAGGAGGTTACAGCCCAAGGAATCCGATGGTAAAATTTCTTTCCTGGATTGAAAAAAGAGGGTATAAGAAATCTGATTTGGTAGTTGGAACAATGCCCAACATTGGCGAACATGTAAGGAAAGTTACAAAGGAGAATATCAATTGTGTATGTGTGCCATTTGGATTTAGCCTGTCTGATTTTGAGATTACCTCCAGCAATAAAAACTTCGTTGATTATCAACTGCCCAAAGGCAAATTGATCATAGGCTATGCAGGAAGTATTGGCTTATCAAATGGACTGGATACCTTTATTAAGGTCATCAGGAGGCTCAGCCAAAATGACAAAGTATTTTTTCTTATTTTGGGAAAGGGAGGAATGAAGCAATCCTATGTTGATTACCTCGCTGGGTGTGAAAATGTAAAATTTATTGATAAAGTTGAGCGGTATGAAGTGAAGAATATCCTCGCACAATGTAATGTCTTGTATTTT
>JBDHYH010000003.1:0-70070 GCA_039811325.1 Chitinophagaceae bacterium
TTTTCCTTCCTGGCTTTTGGTTCTTACAAACAGGTGATGGCTTCCATTGCTTAACCCGGTTGTATTTACCGTAACGATCATGTTGCTGATATCAATACCCGGCGAAATTGAAATGGGTGTACCGGCGCCATGTCCCGGATCGCTGTCAATAAAATATTCTGCTGCCACAATATTCTGCGGAGCAGCAGGCGCATTCGGATAAGCCGGATCTGCATCAACACTAAAATCGCTGACATTATTCAAACTCCAGCGTCCCTCATTGCCTTTGGTTCTGATATACAACTTGTGTACACCGTTGCTCAGTCCGTTTGTGTTGACAGATACAGCAACATTATTCAAATCAACCCCCGGTGATAAAGTAATCGGTTGTCCGTTCCCGAACCCAGGATCGGTATCAATGAAATATTCTGCTGCGATGATGTTTTGCGGAGCAGCAGGCGCAGCAGGGTATTCCGGATCTGAATCAACAGTAAAATCTTGCACATTGGTAAGGCTCCACCTTCCTTCATTACTTCTTGTTCGCAAATAAAACCGGTGAATTCCATTGGTCAATCCTGTTGTATTTACACTGGCAACTACATCCACTACATCTACGCCTGGTGTAATGCTTATGGGTTGTCCGTTTCCAAATCCAGGATCGGTATCAATAAAATATTCTGCGGCGATGATGTTTTGCGGAGCAACAGGTGCAGCAGGATAGGCCGGATCTGAATCTACTGTAAAATTCTGGACGTTCGTAAGGCTCCAGCGCCCTTCATTACTTTTGGTGCGCAGATACAAACGATGAATACCGTTAACCAAACCGGTAGTATTGACAGAAACATTGGCTGCACTTACATCAACGCCCTGGGAAAAAGAGAGGGAAGAGCCGTTTCCTATTCCGGGATCAGTATCAATAAAGTATTCTGCAAAAATAATATCCTGTGCTGCAGGCGGGGCCGTTGGGTATGGTGGGTCTGAGTCAACAATAAAGTTGCTAAAATTAGTTATGCTCCATCGTCCTTCATTACTTTTAGTCCGGATGTACAATCTGTGAACACCATTACTTAACCCTGTGGTGTTGATAACAGCGATAGCATTATTAATAGTAACAGCGGCAGTTATGCTGATTGGCAGGCCATTGCCTATCCCCGGATCGGAATCTATAAAATATTCGGCAGCAACAATATTATCGGGGATAGTCGGTGATGTGGGATAAGCAGGGTCAAAGTCAACAACAAATGATTTAAATTCAGTAATACTCCATCTTCCTTCTGCACTTCGTGTACGAATACCTATTCGGTGCACACCATTTGAAAGACCGGTTGTATTGATAGCTGCAGCGTTGATAGTTACATTGGTACCCGGAGTAATACTCAAGGGTATTGCGCTACCAATTCCCGGGTCAATGTCTATAAAATATTCAGCAGCTACAATGTTTTGGGGTGCAGCCGGAGCAGCCGGATATTCCGGATCCTGGGCGTGTAACCCCAATGAACAAACGAAGAATATAAAAAGAAGTAAATACTTTTTCATTTGAATGAAACTTTAATTGTAACACAACATAAATACCTGACCCCGGTTTGTAATAGTCAAACTCCCAACACTTCAAATTGCAGCAATTGACAATTCTTACAGCCCGCTTCGGAAAACTCAGCATCTGAAAACTCAGCAGTAGAAGTTACTCATACCTCTCACTTCGGTTCTAACGCTTTGTGCTGAGTTGTGCAGATTCAAGGACAGTAACTCAAAGCCGGATGTTCATATCTCACACTTCGGTAAGGCTCAGTGATCGAAATTCATAACTCACAGCTCATCGCTCATCACTCAAAGCTCATCGCTCATCACTCATCACTCAAAGCTCATCGCTCATCACTCATCACTCAAAGCTCATCGCTCATCACTCATCACTCAAAGCTCATCGCTCAAAGCTCACGTCCCTAATTATTATTCTTTGAACTAAAATTGATGTTCATACTATTTGATCCCGAAGGAATAGCCGCCGGAACAGTCAAACTGTAAATGGTGGGAATGGGTGGAATGCCCGATAGCCTGTAGGGATCTGGTCCTCCATAAGCTCCTGCATCAGGGCTAACAACTGCGCCAACTGTAAGTCCTGCTCCAATGGCCGGCGAACCCACAGCAAGCCTCCACTGGCCATCCGTGCTGTTACTTGTTAACCCCTGGAACATGGCCGCATCTGTATGTCCGCTGGTATTGTTGTTGGTACCCACATAGGAGGCAAAACCAGGAGGGTTGCCAATTGCAAGGTTATTCTTCACCACCACATTGACAAAAGTCACGGCTGTGTAAATAATATTGTTTGCGAAATAGGAATTATACAATGAAACCTGATTTCTAAACACGTTATTCCTGATGGTATTTCCTGAATTTGATGAATTAGACATATCCAAATAACCTGCGAAAATGTTGTTGCTAATATTACAGTTGGTAAAGGCGACCTGGCTGAGGGAAATATTGGTGATATAGGATTTATTGATATTCCACCCATCAGCGATAAGCCCCGCCTGTGAACCGTAATATTGACCAAGCGAAAAATAGCATCTGCTGATGGTGATATTGTCTATTCCAAATCCCGCAGAATTACCGTTGTATAGTACGAGATTGTACAATCCAAGAAAAACTGATCCTGAAGCAGCCGAGTCCAGTAAAACCCCTCCGATATTTGCAGGGTAGGGATTCGCCTGCAAACCCCCGTTGCTGTTGGTACCACTCAAAAAATATCCCGTGCTGATAAATACCAGTTTCTTATTAATGCCGGAGCCGCCGTAAGCGGTAGCGCTGCCTTCAATATAGATGGTATCTCCTGCCGCAGCAGCCGACACAGCAGCGGCAATGGTATTGAAGTCGGCCACTACGCCGGCATTATTATTTACCCGCCATATCTTGGCATGAGCGCTAAATGCAGTAAACGCAATCAGGGCGAAAGTGTAAATTCCTTTTTTCATAACTATAATTTTAGAATTCAAATTTGATATCAAATTGAGGATATATTTATCCCCTAAAACCATGATTTTTGTCCAATACCCATAAATAAGTGCGGCAAATAATCTTTTTGCCACCAATGCAGAATGAATTTATTTGAAATGATCTTTAATATTTCGTCATTCGAAGAAGGATTTCATTCGTGCATTCGCACCTTTCTTCCTGATTTCTTTTCGACAATTTTTCATGGAAAAAATCATGGAAAAAAGGGAGAATGAAAATAACTTGCTAAGAGTTTATTTGTAGTATGAAGAAGTGTATCCTCATTCTGCTCCTTACAGTTGTAATGATTAATACTTATTCCCAAACTCTGATGAATAAGGATAGTCTTCTACGTCTATTGCCCACAGCCAGGCAAGATACCAACCTGGTACTACTCTTCATCAATATTGGGCAACAATTCGAAATCAACAGCGATTATGAAACGGCAAAGGCTTATTATCTCAAGGCCAAAAAATTGAGCGAAGAATTAGGCTACAGAAAAGGGATTATTAAATTTGCATCTAATTACACCTATATTCTCAATGTCCAGAAGAAAACAGACTCTTCTTTATTGATCAATAGGAATGCCCTAAGAGTTGCGCTTTCAATAAATGAACCGGTACTGATAGCGAAAAGCTATATAAATGTAGGATCCTCATTTTTTCACGCAGACATGTATGATAGCGCCATTGTTTATTACGAAACAGGGAAGGCATATCTGGAAAATAGTGGCGAAAAAGAATTATTGGCCGATATCGACGACATTATGCAGGCGACATACAGGGAGTTACATCAATACGATAGAGCAATTCGAGCCGGTGAAGGCGCCCTTCAATTTTATCGGAGTGCCAATGACTCTGTTAAACTGGGAATTGTTATTTCTAATCTTGGCACAAACTATGTTTCTACCGGCGAACTCCGGAAAGGGCTCGCATTATTCAATGAGGCCCTTGTAATAGCCCGAAAAATCAATTATACAGAGTTGGAGCAATCACTCATGCTCAATATTGGAAATGTGTATTTGCAAAACCAGGTAACTGATAGCCTGGTAGTTTATTTTGGTGAAGCCCTGAGATTATCCAAGAAATTGGATTTGCCCGAACATCAATCTGTTTCCTACAGAGGATTAGCAATTCATGCACTTTACAAAAGAAATTTTCCTTTAGCAAAAACTTATATGGACAGCGCACTTGTAATAACTGCAAAGTTCAATATCAGGAAAGAACATGTGAAAAACCTGGAATCGTTAAGCAGTATTTTGTATGCCATGAACGAGATAGAGCAGGCTGAGCAGGCACTTCAGTTGTCCAGCAACCTGCGCGATAGCCTGATGGGAGACGATTTAAGAAAGCAGGTATTGATATCAGAAAAAAGGTTTGAAACCAGGAAAAAGGAGGATCAAATCAAATTGCAACTATCAACTATTCACCAAAAAAATATCCTTAATTATATTTTTTCCGGAGGAACACTTGCATTATTAATTATTGTAGCGCTCGGCTATCGAACCTATTCTCAAAAACATAAATTGCAACAGCAACGGATTGGCGAACTGGAAACCGAAAAACAATTAGCAGCGACTGAAGCCGTACTACAAGGTGAAGAACAGGAGAGAACACGTCTCGCAAAAGACCTTCATGATGGGCTGGGGGGAATGTTATCCGGTATTAAATATTCATTTCAAACAATGAAAGGAAATCTGATAATGACTCTGGAAAACCAGGAAGCTTTTGAACGTGGACTGGATATGCTGGACAGTTCCATATTGGAAATGCGAAGGGTAGCACATAATATGATGCCTGAAACCCTGGTGAAATTCGGGCTGGATGTTGCTTTGAGAGATTTTTGCAATGAAATAAACCGGAGTGGCATTCTTAAAGTGATTTATCAGTCTAACGGCCTTTCCGGCCTGTCTATTGATCAAACTACTGCCATAGCTGTTTACCGCATTGTGCAGGAATTGGTCAATAACACCATCAAGCATGCAGATGCCACCTCAACTATAGTACAGGCAGGCAATATAGGTGGTACCTTCATACTTACCGTTGAAGATAATGGGAAGGGTTTTGATCCGCGTATTTTAGATCAATCGAAAGGAATAGGATGGAGTAATATTCAAAATCGAGTTGAATTTTTAAAAGGTAAATTAGATGTACGGTCCTCTTCTGACATGGGAACTTCAGTCTTAATTGAATTAACATTATGAGATATTCGTTTTATATATTATGCTTTCTTCTTGCCGGAAAAATTTCAATGGGTCAAGGCCATTTTGACAAACAGGAATATGATAAAATGAAAAGCCTGCCTGATGATACCACCAAAGTAAATAAGCTGATTAATTATGCAGAAAAAATTCAATTCGCATCGCCCATTGATGCGGACAATGTTTTAAACAATGCCATCGATATTTCACGAAAGCTGAATTATGAATATGGATTGGCGAGGTCTTATGGATTTTTATCGGAAATGCTTTTTTATGAAATGAAACTGGACTCCAGCCGGCAAATGATGGAAAATGCTTTCACCCTGATTGACAGGAAAAAAGATTTGGCTTCAGAAGAATTGAAGGCGTCATTGCTATTGAGAATGGGGGCACTCAATCAACAGCAACAAGAAACAGACTCGGCCATTCAATATTACCTGGAATCTGCAAATCTCTATGGCAAATTAGGTTTCCCTGAAAAATCAATTGTCGCATTTTATAACATCTCGGGAATATACAGGTATCTGGGCGATACCGCCCAGGCGCTATATTATGCCCGCCAGACAAGGGCGATTGCAGTTTCTTCCAATGATTCCATTTATTTGTTGCGCAGCCTGATAGTACTTGGAGATGCATTCGTACTTTCTGAAAAATATGATAGTGTCTTATGGAGCGCTTCTGCAGGTTTAGCAATGGAGCAACGATTGAAAATGCCATTTGCCTATGGTAAATTTCATGATCTGCTCGGGCAATATTATTCAAACAACACCCTAAAATATGATTCCGCAATCTATCATTTCAAGATTGCACTCGATACCATTTCATTTTTTGAAATTCCTTTTGATCAGGCTATTGTATTACAACATCTTGGGGAAATTTATTTGAAAAAGGGCGACTATATCTCAAGTATCAATTATTCAAAAAAAGCATCTGACCAGGCAAGGAAGCTGGATTTGAATCATGTTCTCTTCTACACACTCAAGAATATTTCCCGGGCCTACGATGCAATTGACAATTACCAGGAAAGTTTAAAATACCTCAAAGATTTTCTGATAGTGAGTGATACATTACAAAATAGAAATAACAGAAAAGCAGTGATGGAACTTGAAGCGAGGTATCAAACACAGAAGAAGGAAGCCCAACTGGCAGTTCAGTTAAAAACAATACAGAAAAAAACATTTACCAATTATTTACTGGCTATAGGATTACTGGCTATAGCATGTATTTCTATTTTGATTATTTTCCTGTTTAGAAATAAGCAAAAGTTGCAGCGGCAACGCATCAATGAGCTGGAAACAGAAAAACAATTGGCAGCTACGGAGGCTGTGCTCAAAGGAGAAGCGCAAGAGAGAACCCGCCTGGCAAAAGACCTTCATGATGGATTGGGAGGTATGTTGTCAGGAATTAAATATTCATTTCAAACTATGAAAGGAAACATGATAATGACCCCCGAAAACCAGGAAGCATTCGAACGAAGTATGGACATGCTCGATAGTTCCATCAACGAAATGCGGCGCGTAGCGCACAATATGATGCCCGAAGCATTGGTCAAATTCGGCCTGGACACAGCGCTGAAAGATTACTGCAATGACATTAATAAGAGTGGTGTGTTGAAAGTAACTTACCAATCAGACGGGCTTCAAAGTGCAATAATTGATCAGACAACATCCATCACGCTATACCGCATAGTACAGGAATTGGTAAGCAATACCATACGGCATGCCCGTGCTACTACTGCGATAGTACAACTAATACTTTCAGAGCAGGGAATAGCCTTGACTGTAGAAGATAATGGGAAAGGGTTCGACACGACGATCCTGCAGCATACAAAAGGAATCGGATGGAGTAATATTCAAAGCCGGGTAGATTTTTTGAAAGGAAGACTTGATGTGAAATCTTCTGAGGAAAAAGGCACCTCTGTCTTAATTGAAATAAGCACATGATGACAACAAGCGTATTCATAGTAGATGATCATTACATGGTAATTGAAGGCATCAATGCACTTTTGCATGAAGAGCAGGGTATTGAACTTTGCGGGCATGCTACCAATATCGCATCTTGCCTGGCATTTTTGAAACAACACCGGCCGGATGTTATTTTAATGGATATCAGCCTTGGAAAAGAAAGCGGAATTGATTTGTGTAAAATGGTGAAAGAATTGTATCCGTCTGTTAATGTCATTGGCCTCAGCACCTTTAACCAACAAAGCTTTATCAGCAAAATGATGGAAAACGGCGCTTCGGGTTATGTATTGAAAAATGCGACAAAAAAAGAATTGACGGAAGCAATCTTCACTGTTGCCAAAGGCAGGGATTTTTTTAGCAATGATGCTTTCTTTACACTAAAATCTGCGCAACAAACAGAGATTGTTCTCACAAGGAGAGAAAAGGAAGTGCTGGAATTGATTGCCAACGGCCTTACAAATAACGAGATTGCACAAACGCTTTTTATCAGCAATACCACAGTTGATTCACACAGAAGCCACTTGCTATTGAAATTACAGGCCAGGAATACAGCAGATTTAGTAAAGAAGGCACTTACGAAAAAGTTGATTTCATAAGGAAATTTTGAAGGAGCTCAAATCAACAATAATCTTCCGCGTTAATATTCTGGAAAATCTGCTTTTTCAATTGTACCCATTATCCCGGATTAGTTTTCACCAATTCTTGTTTTGAAGAGTATCATTTCCTTCTACCTTTGCAGAAAATATTTTTACAGATGAAAATAGATGTAATCGCAATTGGTGTGCACCCGGATGACGTGGAATTGAGTTGTGCCGGTGTATTGCTGATGGAAAAATCAAGAGGGAAGAAAACAGGCATTGTAGATCTCACAAGAGGGGAACTGGGAACGAGAGGAACAGCTGAAACACGAGACAGAGAGGCTGCAGATGCAGCTAAAGTTTTGGGAGTGGAGATAAGAGAAAATCTCGAAATGGCAGATGGCTTTTTTGAAAACAGCAGAGAAAATCAATTAAAAATAATCCATGTATTGCGCAAATATCAGCCTGATGTCGTAATGTGTAATTCAATAGACGACCGCCATCCGGATCATGGCCGGTCAGCAAAGATGGTAAGTGATGCCGCATTCCTTTCCGGGCTTGTGAAAATTGAGACGATGGAAAATGGAAATTTGCAAGCGCCCTGGCGACCTGCTTACGTGCTGCATTACCTCCAGGATTATTACCATGAACCAAGCTTTGTAATTGACATTTCTGATGCAATTGATAAGAAAGTAGAGGCTATCAGATGCTACAAAACCCAGTTTTATTCAAAAGAATACAACAGCAATGAGCCTCAAACTTACATCTCATCTCCGGCATTTTTGGATTCGATCATCAGCCGTTCGGCAGAGTTTGGAAAGATCATTGGAGTTCCACATGCAGAGGCATTTATTTCGAAGAAATTAGTGGGGTTGAAGAACCTGGACAGCCTGGTGCTAAGAACTACCTGATGCTAATTCACATTTGTGGATAATTTATAGCGGAACCTATTGACTAAAAGGGAAATCAGTATTAATTTTAAACTTATGAACACCGAATTCAAAGAATTCATCCCCCAGGAATTCAATGACAATTCACGGGTATGGATTTACCAGTCAGACAGAGCCTTTTCACAGGACGAAGCATTGAAAATAATTGACCTCCTCCAGGATTTCAGCAAGCAATGGCTGAGCCATGGAAGCTCTGTGAATAATTTCGCCAATTTGTTTTTCGACCGTTTCATCATTCTGATGGCTGATGAATCTGAAGTGGCCGTTGGAGGATGCAGTACGGACACCTCCACACGGTTTATCCATCAATTAGAAAACGATTACAACGTTAACTTGTTAGATAGGCAGTTGCTCGCTTTCATACTCAATGAGCGAATTGTTACTTTCCCATTAAAGGCCATCAATCAGAAAATAGAAGAAGGCATCATAACGGGCGACACACTTTATTTCAATAATACAATTCTTACTAAAGGAGCATTGTTAAATCATTGGATCATTCCGGTGAAAGATAGCTGGCTGAATTCAAGACTGCCACATTTTACACCTATCCCTAAATCGTAACGCGATAGAGAATCTTCCCGTAAATTTTAATTTGATTTTTCATTAGAATCAAAGAGGGTTACTTAAACCTCCTGTAATAAGGATCAGTTGCAATACTTAGCATTGCTTTGTCCCCGGGGCTGTCGCCATAGCATTGAATCTCCTCAAAATCTTCCAATGAATAGGCTGCTCTGATGCGATTCACTTTTTCTTCACCATTACAATTCGGACCATCCAGTTCACCAGTCAATTTTCCATTGATTACCTTCAATTTGGTAGCAAGCAACGGCAATCCATTTTCTGCACACCAAAATTTCACCCAATTGGATGCAGAGGCTGTAACTACTATTACTGGTGTGATTTCGCTTACGAGTTGTGTTATCCTGCCCGTTGCTTCTTTTCTGATCAGTTGAGGCAGTTTTTTTTTTGAAAAGTACGCACATAACTCATCAAACTCTTGCACATCCAGTCCTTTAAAAAAATAGGAAAGCAATTTTTCTTTTGCACTCTTTGCTGAAACAAGGCCTGCTTTGAACCCAATAAGTGTAGGACTGATCATCATCATACCGGCATAAAACTTCAATTTACCAAAACGAAATTTGATCAATTCAAGCATCGTATCCGCTGTGGTGATGGTACCATCAAAATCAAAGAATGCTATTTTTCTATGACTGCTCATTTGAAAAGGGTAATATCCTTCATGTAGAGAATGATGTAAAAACTGATCACCCACAAAATAATCGTCAACTGAATAAAACGGTCCCGGTACAAAATCTTTACAGGCGATTCTGAATCACTATGTACATAAATCAACTGGAGATAACGAAAGATGCCCGCCAGCACAAAGAGACAGGTGTAATACAATCGATAAGTGCCTAGCCTTTCTATTACCTCAGGCGACATTGTGTACATAAAATAAGCGACGATAATCACTGAGCAGATCAGTGCGAGTGCAATGTTGATAAAATCCAGGTTGTAACCTTTGCTGGCAGCTCTCATATCTGATCCTGATTTGAGCTTCAGCAATACGTCGTCTCTTCGTTTTGCCAGTGCCATGAACAATGCCAGCAGAAAGACCATGATGACCAGCCACTCGCTCAATGCAATGCGGTCTATCACAGAACCCGCCTTGATGCGTAATACAAAACCAATTGCAATGATAAAAATATCGAGTATGGGAATCTTCTTGAGCCCAAATGTGTATGCAATGTTGAGTAAAAAGTAGATGAGTAACACAAAGAAGAACTTGTCTCTGATCAACCATGCCCATGTAAGTCCCGCAACGAGTAAAAGCAATGCTATTGCGAAAGCAACATTCTTATTGATAAGCCCTGCAGCTAATGGGCGGTTACATTTTTCAGGATGTCTTTTATCATCTTCAATATCCCTGTAATCATTCAAAATGTAAATGCAACTGGCTACGAATGAAAAACACAGAAATCCTTTGAATGCCTCCAGCAATGCAGTGAAATTGAGTAATTCACCTGCAAAAAACAAAGGCAGGAAAATGAACGCATTCTTTGCCCAGTCTTTTGGCCGCAATAACCGGATATAATTTTTCATAAATACATGTTACGCCATTGATAATATTTAATTCTGGTTTGGGGATCGCTGTTCATATCGCTGCACGATTTCCCGCTCCACAAGCCATAGCAACATAGGTATAAAAATAAGTATTATCGGGACTAAGAATAACCTGGTCTGATAAGCCACCACACTCACATAATGAACAGCAAACCAGACCGGCACCAAAAACAGAAACCATTTCTTCAACAGGTGTGGAAAAGATCGAAACTTGTAGATAATGATTAAAGGAACTACGGCAAAGGTGCCGATGAGTTCCATGTAAGCCTTGAATCCTACAGCACTGAATAAATTCAATTTCAGCATTGGCCATCCTGCCGGTACTTTCCAAACCTGTTGTGGCTGGTAGCCGTAATACATTCTCAACCCTATAAAAATGGATAAGAAGATTGCATAAAGGCAAATTGTAAAAATCCATGTACCTGTCTTTGGCCAACCAATACTTTTAATATTGAAGTTCTTAAAACTGAAAGAAGTGAAATCTGTTTGTGAAATAAAATAAAGAGCAGGAATAAGCAGGCCGGTTTCCCTGTTGAATGCGGCAAGTGGTGTGATCAGCCATAACCAGTTTCGGTTCCATTTAAAAAGAATCAGGTTTGCTGTAATCAGGTAGAAAATAATATCGAGATAAGTGTTGAAGCTAAGGTCTGCTGCCGTAACAGAATTACCTAATGCCAATGCGAGAAAATTAATTCCGAAAAATATCAGCCATTTCCCTTTTACAAAATAACTCCATAAAAGCCAGGCGAGTGAAAAGATGAAAAAGTTTTCTACAATCCTGAAGAGACAAAAAATCAAAAGATACTTCATCACTCCCGGAGTCTGCATCATATTTTCAAACTTGTCTGTCTGCTTATCAGTTCCCGATGTGTCCTGTATGCTAAAGTGAAATTTTTCTTCGATGGGATACACTTTATCGACGGTATGATCATACACCCACATCATGCCTTCAATCATAAATGGACAAAGGATTCGGTACTGCCAGGGATTGAAAAACTCGGAATGTCCTGCGATGAGGGCTTTATGTCTTTCGTACGTCAGCAGCCCATTGCTGTAATAAAAGCTTCGATAGATGGGTAATACGGAAAGAATGGCAAAACAGAAACATACGAAGAGTTTCCATCCTCTATTTCTTACGGGCGACAAGGGTGTAGTGGGGGTAAACATACATGCGTTGTTTTTTCTGTTCTATAATTTCCATTCCATTCTGCTCTAATAACGTTTTAGCTTTCTCCATCTTCAGCTCATGTCCCATCTCACCGGCAAAAATCATATCATGCATTTTGTTGAAATATACCAGAGGGCTGGAAGCATTGATATCCTTTAATACAAGCCGGCTGCCCGGTTTCATCAACCTGCAAAGATTCGCAATAAAATTTTCCTGCTGCTGTACCGGCACGTGATGCACTACATCTACCAGGAAAACTATGTCCATTTCAGCAAGTTCTTCAGGAAAATGGCTGCCATCAAACGTTTTGAATGTTGATTTTATTGAAGGTACAGTAGAGAAAAGGGCTCTGGCATTATCAATCAGCCTTTGGGTGATTTCAATACCAAAGAGGCTGGAAGGTTGATTGCCAAAGCGACTCACCAGCAAGAGAAACTGTCCACTGCCGCATCCGACATCTCCAACACGATCGCCGGGCTGTATTTTTTCGATCAGGTCTATGAATGGACAGATATATGTTCTATACCTGATCTTGAGAGTATCGAACAGCCCTGCGGAAAACCTGGTTCCTTTCAGGAAAGAAATGATCTCTTTATTTTGCAGCTTGCTTTGACTCATAATGGGACCAGCAAAGTAAACACTATGAAATAACAATTCCAAAGCCAGGGGAATTCACTAAATGAACAACGCTGACCTTTTAAAAAAGATCAGCGCTGTTCTAAGAATTTATTTTTGAGATATTACTTTGCTCTAACCAGTGAAACCTGCTTTTGGAATATAAAGTAATAGGTTCCAAAAAACAAAGCCGAGAAGACAACAGTGGACAATAGGCTCCATGGATAAAATGGTAATCCGTCTGCAAAACACATCATCAATCCGTCAAAAGTCTTTGGCCGGCCTAAACCTGCTAATGGCGAACTGCTGGCCCAAACAAAAAAGTTAGAAACCAGGAAATAAACGGTAGGTGCAGATACAGAAGCCACAGCTATTTTCTTAAGATCAAAACCTTTGATAAAAAATCCAAACATAGTAAGTCCTGCAAAGAGGGCGTAGTTTAGCACCTGCCCGCCATAAAAACCTGAGATAGGTGACAAACCATTTATAAACAAAATCTCGTACAGTGCATCTGAAATGAACATAGACAACAGCGGAAGCAGGAATGAAAATTTCTTCTCCTTAATAATAGATCCGGCAAAAATTGCCATTGCTATCTGCGGAGCAAATCCATAAGGCCTTCCTGGCATGATACGATAGAGAGAGGCAACAATAACCAACAATCCTAAACTAACCAATAATTGTTTTGAAATCTTCATAATACTTCTTTTGCGGCAAATTTAATAAAATAAAGCGACCACTTTCGTCAATATTTTTCACCTGGTTTTATTAAATCAGGAAATTGTTTTTGAAATCTGCGGATGCGAGGGATGGATTCGCCCAGTACATAAGGGCTGGTAGGATGGCGCTTCACATAATTTTGATGATAGCCTTCCGCTTCCCAAAACTTTGTAAAAGCCACTAATTGAACAGCAATAGGTGCTTTGTACTTTCCTGATGCATTGAGTTGATCAATATACTTTTTCGCCATACGCTTCTCGGCATCATTTCTGTAAAAAACAATAGAACGATATTGTTCGCCCTGGTCCGGTCCCTGGCCGTTGACTTGTGTTGGATCCTGCGAAGCAAAATAGATTTTCAGTAGGGTAGGGTAGTCGATCTTTGATGAATCATAATACACATTCACCATTTCTGCATGACAGGTAGGCCCACTCCCAAGATCATAATAGGATGGGTTAGGTTTCGTACCTCCTGCGTATCCCGACACCGCTTCTTTCACACCTTTTACACTTTCGAAAATGGCTTCCTCACACCAGAAACATCCGGCTGCAAATGTAGCCTGGCTCATGTTTGCATCGCTTACGGAAATACTTTTTTGAAAGCCCGGAGAAGGTTGTTGCCCACAGGATACTATTGTAATACAAAACAAGACAGAAAGAAATGAAATTGATTTCATTGAGAAATTTTCATCAAGGTACACACAATTCATTCGTTTGCCTGTTAAAGGAATATTACATTACTAACAGGTTGCATCCGCGCACCAGGCTGGTATCGGTCCTTCCCATTACTTCAAAAGTGCCATTGCGGTTGAGCCGCCCGATATCTTCTGTGGCAATGAAACTGCAGGAATAGATATTTGCCAGGTCAATTACTTTGATCAATCCGGAAGCATGTTTTTCACCCGGGGTTACTATGCCAAGCGGGTCATTGATATCGCCGATGAGCACTCTCATCCACGGTGGGCAATGAAATATCCCTTTCCCTAAACTATAAGCTTGTGATAGTAACTCCGTCATTCCGTACTCTGAATGAACAGATTGAACACCTGTTTTGTTGCGAATGATTTCATGCACTTCTGCACGCGTGATCTCCTTGCGCCTTCCTTTCATGCCACCGGTTTCCATAATGATGGTATGGTTCAGTTTTATTTCATACTGCTCTGCAAAGTCTAGGAGCGCGAAAGTAACGCCGATGACAATAGTTTTTACTCCGCGAAATTCGTTGTGGACAAGAAGACGGAAAAGTTTCTCAAATTCATCTAAATAAAACCCGCTATGTGCATTCCTGCTCTGTCTTATCAATATGTCCACCATGGCTACCAGGCTCGAATTTTGCCGTTCCAGATATCCGGGCAATAGGCCAACGATGCAATAATCAGCCGGGTTTCCATAAAATAATTCGAAACAGGCGAGAAAACTCTTCTCATACAATTTCCATTTCTTTACATAATGCCTGCTGGTATCTTTTTGAGTGGTACCACTGCTTTCAAATACTACCTCCGGATCGAATGCTGTGGTCTTGATGTCATGTGTTTTGAAGAAAGAAATTGGTAGAAAAGGAATTGTTTGAAGTGTGTTAATTGTTTCAGGATCTATTTTTAAATGATCAACAAATGACCGGTAAATATTATTTTGCTTATATTGAAAACGGAATATTTCAAGCGCCTTTTCTTCAAAGTCATAATAGGATGTTTGGAATAAGGCATTTTCGGAAGGCGATATTTCAGAAACGTGTTTCAGTTTAATGATTAATTTTGATTTACAAACCACAAAGATGAGGAACTATCTAATTATTACCATAGCATTATTCATTATTACCGGATGTAGCAAGAACAAATTTGAGCCTACTCCGCATCTTACTTTTAAGAGTGTAAATACCACTGATTTGCACAGGGAACAACTCATTCGCTTCACCCTGACATTTACAGATAAAGAAGGAGATATCAGTGATTCCCTGTTTGTGCAGAAAATAGTTCCTAATTGTCCTGCCACATCTTTTGAACAATATTTTCCAATGCCATCGGTACCTGAGTCAGGTGATTTGAAAGGAGAAATTTCATTCACACTCGGATACAATGTTACGGGATATTACGATGTATTGGGCCCCCAGTGTAACATGAACGACACCGCTACTTTTCGTTTTGCACTGAAAGACAAGAAGGGTCATGTGAGCGATACCGTAAACTCTCCAAAGGTTATTATTTATCAGTAAAAAGTGATTTTCAAAAACCTGTTTTATTTTTTATTGTTTGGCAGCATATTCATTGCATTATGTGCAATAGCAATGTGTCTTGAAACCAATATACTCCTGAAGTTACCACTCAATTCCTTAGGATTTTATCTGTTTGTTTTTGGTGCAACATTAGTACAATACAACTTGCACTATGTTTCAAAAACTGCAGCAATAGACGGTTCTCCACGGCTGCATTGGTCGAAACACCGCAAGAAAACGCATTATATACTTATCCTGTTAGGGACAGCAATGATTATTTACGGATTAATCACATTTCCGCTTCATCATTATATTGTTCTTATCATCCTGGGTATCGTCTCATTTCTCTATTCTTTTCCGTTTGTACCAACCAAAAGCGGAAGAAAACGTTTAAAGGATTTTGGGCTGCTCAAGATTACCACCCTTTCTCTCATGTGGACTTTGGTAACGGTTTGGTTCCCGGTCAACATGCTCCCATTTGATCACACAGCTTTCGCATTTGTTTTCGCCAAGCGCTTTATTTTCATATTTGTCTTATGCCTTGTCTTTGATATCAGGGATGCAACAGTGGATTCCAGGCATGGAATCCGCACTATGCCTGTAATGTTCGGAAGCAAAGGATCATATTTGCTCGGATATGCATTGCTGGCATTATTAGTGGTTATTAATATTGCAGAATATTATTTAATAGGTAATGATTATTTATGGGCCTTCCTGTGTTCTATCATGGTAACAGGTTTGGTGGTCCGTTATTCAGAAAAAAACAATTCAGATATCACCTGCCTATTTGGAATAGATGGAATGATGCTTCTTCAAGCTATCCTGGTAATTATCTTCAGATTAAATCAATAAATTTGCCACCATTCAATTTATAAAATTCACATGGCCAAAAGTAGAAATCCTTTCTTATTATCCCCCGAATCAATCCAGTTTTTGAGAGAATATATCAATACTCCATCGCCGGTTGGATCTGAATCCAACGGGCAAAAAGTATGGTTGAATTATATCAAAAAATACGTTGACGATACATTCACAGATCCTTACGGTACCGGCGTAGGTGTTATAAATCCGGGTAAAAATTTCAAAGTAGTTATTGAAGCACATGCCGATGAGATCAGTTGGTTTGTAAACTACATCAATCCGGATGGCTTTATTTATCTGAAAAGAAATGGTGGGGTAGATCATCAGATCGCACCTTCTCAGCGTGTGATTATTCACGGAAAGAAAGGTCCCGTAAAGGCTGTTTTTGGATGGCCGGCCATTCACACACGTGCCGGAAAGGAAGACAAGGAATACCAGGCTAAGGTTGAAAACCTATTTCTCGATTGCGGCGCACGCAATCCCGGCGAAGTAGAAAAACTGGGCATTCATGTGGGAGCAGTAGTAACCTATGTTGACAGTTTTGAAGAACTCTCTTACAACAACTATATAGCCCGTGCTTTTGATAATCGAATTGGAGGTTTCATGATTGCCCAGGTAGCGAGGCTTCTGAAAGAAAATAAAAAATCTCTGCCATACACACTGTACGTTGTGAATGCCGTTCAGGAAGAGATCGGATTGCGCGGAGCTGAAATGATAGCGAGAAGAATCAAACCGGATGTAGCTATCATCACTGATGTTACGCATGATTCGAATACACCAATGGTTAATAAGATTATAGAAGGCGAATGCAAGTGTGGCAAAGGCCCTGCACTTACCTACGGCCCTGCAGTACACAATAAACTATTGCAGTTTATCGAAAATGTTGCGGAGAAGAACAGAATAGACGTACAACTCAAGGCAGTGAGCCGCAGCACCGGCACAGATACCGATTCATTCGCGTACGCTAATGATGGTTGCCCTTCAGCATTGATTTCCATTCCGCTCAGGTACATGCATACTACGGTAGAAATGCTGCACAAGAGTGATGTAGAAAACACCATCAGACTGATGTACGAAAGCGTACTGGCGTTGACTCCTAAAACGAAACTCAGTTATTTCGATTGATCAAAACCAGGCGTATTCAGTTTTTCCCTTGCAGGTGAATTTTTAAAACCTGTTCATAGTGCACGTAGTATTGATCAGATATTATGAAAGAAGAATTATTAAGCGCATACAGGTTTATTTGCATGAATACTACCATGGCCCGAACGTATGAAGCGAACCGCCAGGTGTGCAAATATGTTCATTCAACTTCGCGCGGACATGAGGCTGTGCAAATCGCTATGGCTATGCAACTGCTTCCCTGTGATTACGTAAGTCCTTACTATCGGGATGAGTGCCTGTTACTCGCATTGGGCTTCACTCCCTATACCTTAATGCTACAGCTGCTTGCAAAACGGGATGATATTTTTACAGGTGGCAGAGAATATTATTCGCATCCAAATTATAGAGGACCCGGGAAACCAACAATCATTCATCAAAGCAGCGCTACCGGAATGCAGGCTATTCCTGCAACAGGTGTGGCTCACGCTTTAAAATACTTCGAACAAACCAACCCGGATCTATTTAAAAAAGGAGTAAACGGAGAAAACCCTATTGTGGTTTGCTCACTTGGTGATGCCAGTGTTACGGAAGGCGAGGTAAGCGAGGCTTTCCAGGTAGCTGTCTTGAATAAGTTGCCGATCATTTTCCTGGTACAGGACAATGACTGGGGCATCAGCGTTACCGCAGGAGAAGCCCGAAACATGAACGCTTATGAATTTGCAGCAGGTTTTAGGGGAATGAATAGGATTAGTTTTGATGGCAGCGATTTTATGGCATCTATAGAGTCGCTGAAACATGTGACAAATAGTGTACGCAAGGGGGGTGGCCCCTACCTGGTTCATGCCAGGGTTCCTTTGCTCGGACATCATACCAGTGGTGTGAGAAAAGAAACATACCGGAGCACAGAGGATTTGAATCTTCATGCACTTTCGGATCCATTTCCTAAGATTCGGCAGGTTCTCATTAATAATGGTATTGATGAGGAAACTTTGAACAGGATTCAGGAAGAAGCGGCAGAAATTGTATTGACTGATTTCGAAAAAGCAAAGGCAGCACCTGATCCTGATCCTGCGACAATAGAAGATCATGTATTTGCTCCAACTCCTGTAACGGAAGAAAGAGGAGAACGCAGCCCCGCAGGAAAAGAAAAAATCATGATGGTGGATGCTGCGCTCTATGCTATACGCGAAATCATGGATAAGCACCCAGAGGCATTGCTGTATGGACAAGATGTAGGGAAAAGGCTGGGAGGTGTATTCAGAGAAACAGCATCATTAGGAGATCGTTTTGGAGATTTTCGTGTATTCAATACCGCTATACAGGAAGCCTACATCGTGGGAAGTACTGTTGGAATGAGCGCTACCGGTGCGAGACCTATCGTTGAAATTCAATTTGGTGATTACATTTACCCGGGCATCAATCAATTGGTAACTGAAGTGGCAAAGAGTTGCTACCTAAGTTGCGGTAAATTTCCAATTGCAACTGTAATTAGAATACCTGTGGGAGCCTATGGTGGCGGAGGGCCTTACCACAGTGGCTCCATAGAAACGACATTGCTCTCTATCAAAGGAATTAAGATAGCCTATCCATCTAATGCAGCCGACATGAAAGGCTTAATGAAAGCCGCATTTTATGATCCGAATCCTGTAATAATGCTGGAGCACAAGGGGCTTTACTGGAGCAAGGTGCCAGGCACAGAAGATGCGAAGTCGGTTGAGCCTGATAAAAACTATATCCTCCCGTTTGGTAAAGCAAGTATTATATTGGAAGCAAAAAAAGAGGTTGTGGAAAATGGTGAAAGTTGTTGTGTGATCACTTACGGTATGGGCATTTATTGGGCAAAAGGAGCAGCAAAGCGTTTGGAGGGAAAGATTGAAATTGTTGATTTGAGAACCCTGTTCCCTTTAGATGAATCATTGGTATTTGATACCGTTAGAAAGCATGGCAAATGCCTTGTGCTGACTGAAGAACAAACCAACAATTCATTTGCTGAGGCCCTTGCAGCAAGGATTATGCAGAATTGTTTTACAAGTTTAGATGCTCCGGTGAGTGTTTTGGGAGCCAGAAATTTACCTGCTGTGCCAATGAATATTTTATTAGAACAGGAGATGCTACCCAATGCCGATAAGGTGTACAACGAATTGAAAAAACTCTTGCAGTATTAGAATTATCAATTTCAGGTTTGTGGAATAGCCTTACCGTCAATTTGATTGTTGATTTTCCTGACAAGCTCATTTACATCAAATGGCTTTGGCAGAAAGTCATCTGCTGCACAGAATTGCATTACTTCCTTTTTGTTAGAATGGGCTGAAAACATAATGACAGGAATCGATTTGGTCTCAGGTGCTTCTTTCAATGTATTACAAACCTGGATACCATCAACACCTGAAAGAAAAACATCCATCAAAATCAATTGTGGACGAAATCTTTTAGCTTTGGAAATAACTTCTTCTCCTTTGAGTGTGGAGAGTACTTCAAACCCATATCGCTTTAATATGGTCTCGACAACCCAGACAATATCGGTGTTATCATCTACAACAAGGATCTTTTTCATTTGCTCAGGATTAACTGAGAAATTATTTACCAATAACTAAACCAAAATTTGTGAAAATGAGGAAGGACAACGGAACAACAGGCTAAAAATATTCACTTTATGTAGATAACTACTCTCCAAACAAAATTAAATTATTGATTTTCAATGAAATACATTTTATTTCCCTCGCTTCTGTTATTATCTCTTCAATCTACATTTGCCCAAAATAAAACGTCAATGAAAGAACTCAAGAATGCTATTAGCAAAGAATTGGGGACTCAAAAGGGTGTTTTTGCGGTTTCATTTTATGATTTGAAAACCGGGAAATCATTTGAGATCAATGGAGACACTGTTTTTCATGCAGCAAGCACAATGAAGACCCCAGTTATGATGGAAGTCTTCAAACAAGCAGATGAAGGACGATTTTCTTTAACAGATTCTCTCGTTATAAAAAATGAATTCAAGAGTATAGTCGATGGAAGCCCTTACAAGCTATCTCCGGGGGATGATAGCGACTCATCCATTTACCTGAACATTGGAAAGAAAATGAGCATTTATGATCTGATGTACAGAATGATCATCCACAGCAGCAATTTTGCTACTAACCTGATTATTGACCTTGTGGGAGCTCAAAACGTAATGAATACGATTAAAAAAATTGGCATTGAAAAGATGCAGGTGCTGAGAGGTGTCGAGGATCAGAAGGCTTATGACCTGGGATTGAATAATGTGACAACATCCAGAGATTTGGCCCGGCTTTTCAAAGCTATTGCGAATGGCCAGGCTGTAAATAGGGCAGCATCAGATTCTATGATCCAAATATTAGAAGATCAAAAGCATAACGACATCATTCCGGCTTTGCTGCCGGCTACTGTAAAAGTTGCCCACAAAACCGGAAACATTACCGGGGTAGAACATGACTCCGGAATTGTTTTCTTACCGGATGGTAAGAAATATGTTTTAGTGTTACTATCCAAAAACCTAACTGATGAAAAGACTGCAATCCATTCAATGGCCAAGGTATCGAAGCTTATCTATGACTATGTAGCAAGCCAGCGTTGAATGATATCTCAGCATTACTAATTGTTATATAATTTATATTATGTTAAATAGAATGTAGCTTATTCAATCTGATGATTGAACGCTCATCCCCCTTTCTCTGAATTGGCTTGGAATCATTTAGAAATTCCCCGTGATTGCATTCAATTAACTAATGAACATCCATTTCCAAACCAAAATGGAACATACAGAATGTTATCGCGGTAAAAAGATTTTGGATAAATTCAATGCACTTTTCATGATGGTAACAGAGATCAGTTGAAAAGAAAAGCCGCACTCAATGAGCACGGCTTTCAAAATAATTAGAAATATTATTTACGATCTGCTTTCAAATTTCTTATCAGCAGCATCATACAGCGCCTCATATTTTTTCAGATTCTCTTTGTCTCCAAGACTTTGATAAATATTCTGCATCAGGTTGACTACAGATTTGTAGCGCGAACGGTCCGATTTTTTTCCGCTGGCATCCAGTTCACTTATTGCTTTGTCGGCAAAAGGAATTGCTTTGTTCCAATTAGTTTTCGCTTCATCGTTTAGTTTAGTCTTTCCATCCATGTCCTTCACTTTTAATGCGCTGTCACGCAATTCAATTCCTTTGTTATAAAAATATTGAGAGGTCAGCCAATTGGTGTTGACGTCATTTGGGTTGAGCGCCATTGCCTTATCTAATTCACTTTTAAGCGTAGTGAGCCAACCTTCTTTATCCTTAATGACAGTTCCTTCATCACTGTTGTAGAGATATCCGAATATTTCGTTGGCATAACTGAAATGATAACGGATACTATCCGGATGTTCTGCAACGATATCTTTGTATAATTCTAATACCTGTGGTACATCTTTCTTGTCACGATAATAATCCATCATTACAAAATTGAAATAAGGTTCTTTAGGATAAACTTCATTACCGAGTGCAGCATAGTGTTTCATTTTTGCTTCATCACCTGCTTCCTTAAAATGCAACTCTAACCATTCATAGGGAAGTTTGAAACCTTCATCTTCCTGTCCTTTAGGTCCTGTGATTTTGGCTTCTGCCAATTTTGTAAAGTATTTTAATGCTATTTCATCTTCCTTGGCGTTGATAGCTGCCTTTCCTATGTTTAGTACGAGTGTCGTGTCCACCTTGCCTATTTTAGCCCATTCATTTTCAGAAATGTATTGTCCTACATTATCTGCTTTGATAAAGTTTTCCATGGCTCCTTTAAAATATGCTTTGTCACCGGTTGAAGCTGCCTTATTAAAATCATCCACTGCGGCCTGGTAATATCCACTGTACAAACTGAAGATAGTCTGGTAATTGTCCTTCATGATCAGCAATTTCAGTTTCATGTTGGCAGAGTCAGCTACCGCCTTCTTGAAATCCGTAAAAGCCTCAGCCCTGGGATCGCCCTGTATCAGGGAATGAAGGGCAGCACTATCTGCGACGCCCGCATAAATCTTGCTCTTCAAATAAATGGCCTCTGCATCATTCGGATTTTTTTCCAGGTAAGCAGTTACCTCAGGGAGCGCCTTAGAATAATCCTTGCTCTCTAAATATTTATTGACTTTTTTTAAGCTTTGACTATAGCCTGCTACAGTAAAGCTGAGAAACAATAGCGGTAAAACTATTCTTTTCATGTGTTGATTAATTTGAATGAATGATTTTACAAATTTAATGGGGAAGATGATATTTTAGTCCTCTAAATTTTCATCATTATTTGAGGAACCATCTTCGTTGTTTTCAGATGTCAATTTATCTTCTGCGGTTGCATCACTTCCATTTCCATTTTCTGAATCACCGTTGGTTTCTTCCTCTTCAGTTTCATCAATCTTGGTGATAGCTGCTATTTCATCACCTTCATCCACCCTGATCACTTTCACGCCCTGTGTAGCCCTGCCGGCCTCTCTAACCGAAGTTACAGAAGTCCTGATTGTTACACCCGATTTGCAAATGATCATCAGATCCTGCTTTTCAGTAACGCTTAGTAAACCGATCAGTTCACCGGTCTTCGGAGTTATATTAATTGTCTTTACGCCCTTACCGCCCCTGTTTGTAATTCTGTATTCAGAAATTTTCGTCCGCTTTCCATAACCCTGTGCACTTACCACCAACACAGTATGATCAGGATCATCACTATGTACACAGATCATACCGATCACTTCGTCATTTTCTGAGTCCACACTGATTCCAAACACGCCTATGGCACCTCGACCGGTTGGCCTTACCTTTTCTTCAGGAAAGCGAATGGCACGTCCGCTCTTCACTGCCATCATAATTTCGTGTTGGCCATCAGTGAGGCAAGCATCCAGCAACTGGTCACCGTCATTAATAGTGATAGCATTGATACCATTTTGGCGTGGCCTGCTGAAGTCAGCCAGTTTTGTTTTCTTAATAATGCCTTTTCGAGTACAAAGAATGATGAAATGATTTTCGATATATTCCTGATCAGCCAGGTCACGAACGGCAATAACTGTTTTTACTTTATCGTCCTGTGCAATCGATATCAGGTTCTGGATGGCTCTGCCCTTGCTCACCTTATCTCCATCTGTTATTTCATATACCTTCAGCCAATAGCATTTGCCCATTTGGGTAAAGAACAATAAAGTGTCGTGTGTACTTGTGGAGAATATCTGTTCGATGTAATCTTCATCACGGATCTGTGCTCCCCTGGCGCCACGTCCTCCTCGCTTTTGCTGCCTGTATTCGCGGGCAGAAGTTCTTTTAATGTATCCCATATGTGAGATGGTTACGATCACATCTTCTTCCTCTATCAGATCTTCGATACTGATGTCATTGGCCAGGTAGATGATTTCAGTTTTTCTTTCATCACCATACTTTTCCTTTATCTCTATCAATTCATCTTTAATGATTTTGAATCGCAATCCTTCATTTGCCAATATCTCTTTCAACCTTGCAATGGTCTCCATTATTTCCCTGTGCTCCTCTCTTATTTTTTCACGCTCCATACCGGTAAGGCGTTGTAAACGAAGCTCTAACACTGCCTTAGCTTGTATCTCACTCATACCGAAATTAGTTATCAACCCGTCCTTGGCAATTTCGGGAGTTGATGAATTCCTGATGAGTGTAATCACTTCATCGAGATGGTCGAGAGCTATCAGGAAACCTTCCAAAATATGTGCGCGTTCCTCAGCTTTCTTTAATTCAAACTTCGTTCTCCTTACCACTACTTCATGCCTGAAATCTACAAATACCTGGATCAGATCTTTAATGTTCAGTTGTTTGGGCCGGCCATTTACAAGTGCTACGTTATTGATCCCAAAGGAAGTTTGTAATTCGGAATATTTGTACAGTTGGTTAATGATGACTTGCGAAATTGCATCTCTTTTCAATTCGAGAACTATGCGTGTTCCTTCTTTGCTATTGCTTTCGTTGTTGACATCCGATACACCTTCAATCACTTTGTCCTGAATCAGGTGCCCGATTTTTTCTGTCAGCACATCCCTGTTCACCTGGTAAGGTACGGATGTGATCACAATGATTTCCTTGCCATGTGAGTTTGTTTCCACATTGACATTTCCCCGGAGCACTACCCTTCCACGGCCTGTCTGCATAGCTTCCTTTACACTGTCATAGCCATAAATAACACCACCTGTAGGAAAGTCAGGAGCTTTTACAATTTTGATCAGATCATCTATCGAAATCTCGCGGTTGTCCACAAACGCAATGCAGCCATCAACTACTTCACTGAGGTTGTGTGGCATCATGTTGGTTGCCATCCCTACAGCAATACCACTGGCGCCATTCAGGAGCAATTGCGGAATGCGTGTAGGCAATACTGTTGGCTCTTTGGTACTGTCGTCATAGTTAAGTTGCCAGTCGATGGTATCCTTTTCGATATCGTCCAGCATATTTTCTGCTATTCGCTCCAGGCGTACTTCGGTATATCGCATGGCAGCGGGCTCATCTCCATCCTGGCTACCAAAGTTACCATGACCGTCCACCAGGGTGTATCGCATACTCCAGTCCTGTGCCATACGTACGATAGTCCCATAAATTGAAGAGTCGCCATGAGGATGATACTTACCCATCACATCACCGACAATACGGGCAGATTTTTTGTGTGGTTTGTTGTGTGTATTACCCATTTCGTACATACCGTAAAGAATGCGGCGATGTACAGGCTTGAGGCCATCCCGGGCATCCGGTAATGCACGGCCCACGATCACGCTCATTGAGTAATCAATGTAAGCGCTTTTCATTTGTTCCTCTATATTTACTGGGATAACTTTTCCGGTGTTTCTGCCGTTTTCAGGCAATTCTTCTTCGTTAATTTCCATATTATTTCAGTATGGGCAAATATACTTTGAAATAGCCGATTTCAAGGCAAGAAACAGGACTTTTAAGAAGACTTTTTTTCACAGTAATGAAGTAATAAATGTGGATAAAATTTAACCGATTAACTTCAAATAGATCTGCTTAAAGATTCAAACTTCACTACTTCAGGTAATATTCTGGCTTATTAATATTTCGGAAACAAACATCAACCCGAATATTAAAGTGCTTTTTACTTCCATCCTATCCAATTAGCTTTGCTCACCATGAAAAAAATTCTCTTATTCGGTGCGGGCAAATCTGCAACAGTTTTGATTTACCACCTGGCACAGTATTGCGAAAAAAACAATAACGAATTCATAGTGTGCGACCAAAATCTTGAATCAACTCAAAAAAAAATTGAAGGATTCAGAAATTCGAATGCAGTTACTGTTGACGTTACGAACGAAACCTCCCGAAGAAGCCTGGTGAGTGCAGCCGACATTGTAATCTCTCTCCTACCTCCTGCCCTGCACATTCTCGTAGCAAAGGATTGTGTTTTCTTTTCGAAAAATCTGTTGACAGCATCCTATGTGGATGAAGCGATGCAATCCCTGGCGGCGGAAGTGGAATCAAGAAATATTTTATTCCTTTCAGAGATGGGCCTGGATCCTGGGATTGACCACATGAGTGCGATGCGTCTCATTCACGGTCTGACCAATAAAAAAGCAATTATCTACTCGTTCCTTTCTCATTGCGGGGGCCTTGTAGCCCCCGAAAGTGATGATAATCCCTGGCATTATAAAGTAACCTGGAATCCTGCAAATGTGGTAATGGCAGGCAGCAACGGAGCACATTACCTTTCCGAAAATAGGGAAATAAGAATACCTTACCAATCGGTATTTGCAAATGATGACCAGGAAATAGATGTGGATGGCCTGGGAAAATTGAGTTGGTATGCTAACCGGGATTCATTGACATACATGGAAACTTATGGATTAAAAGGGCTTTCTGACTTTATAAGAACTACACTCCGGTATCCTGAATACATCAAAGCATGGAATCTCATTGTGCATCTTGGCCTGACAAGTGCCGATGATCATGCGACAATCAACCATTGCCGAACTTATTCAGAATGGTACCAATATAAATTGAATGCTTATTCTGAAAAAAATAAAAATGGGAACATCATGCCATTGCTTAAAGATTCCCACGTGCACCAGCAATTTGATTACCTGGGTTTGTTTTCAGACGAGATTTTGCCGACAAAGGTATCCTCAGCCAAAATTTTGCAGTCATTACTTGAAAGCAGGCTGGTGATGCTACCTGCAGACAAGGATATGATTGTAATGGTGCATGAGGTTTCATACCGGCTGAACCAGCAAAAAGAAAAGGTGGTAAGTACACTTATCGTAAAGGGAACAGATAGTATGCAAACAGCAATGGCAAAGACAGTGGGTATGCCACTGGCTATTGCTGCCATACTGATTCTGGAAGGAAAGATCAACCTTAAAGGTTTACACATACCGGTGTTGCCTGAGATATATGAACCGGTGTTAGCCGGTCTTGAAGAAAATGGAATTTCATTTATCGAGAAAGTGGTAAAAGAACAATGAAATTAATATTGTGAATTCCGCTCACTGGGTTTTGCCGTAGTGAGGGATAAGAACATCATAGAATGAACTCCGCTCACTGAGCCATACCGAAGTGAGAAATTTGCACTCTCAACTTTGCCGGTATTCCGATATGCCTAAACCAATTCAAAATGTCTGATTTCTTTTTCGAAATTCAGGAAAGGCAATTCTGCATTCAGTTCGCTGATCTTTTTCAACTGTTGCTTTGCAAAAACTTTAGTATTGGCTGATTTTGGAAAGAGAAATTTATGCTTAAACGCAGAGGTAACCTCTCCTACTCTTTTCATTACGACCTTTGTTTGCTCATCGAATGCAAAATCAACAAACCGTTCGAAGATATAAGACACAGCAGCTTCATTGGGATGTGCGAAGTCGCTTTTGTAAAACCTGTAATCTCTCAATTCATCATTCAAGATTTCATAAGAAGGAAAATAAAATACATTTTCAGATTCAGATATTGTCTTGTGAACCGCTGAAGCAACGTTTGCTTTGCTGATGGTATTTTCTACAATTCCATCCCTGTAATGTTTTACGGGGCTGATCGTAAAAAGTATCCTGACTGAAGGATTGAATGCTATCACATCTGCTATCACCGAATGAAGGCAGGCTGATATGGTAGCCGAATCTATTAATTTCTTTTCAAAAACTGAACCCAGCATTTTGTGACAATTAGCCACCATCGAAGAGGATTCTTTCAAAAAGTATCCAAAGGCTGTTGCAGGCGTAAGGATCAGATAATTACATTTCTTCAGAAATTCGTGTGCGCATTCCAGTTGGCCGTTCATCTTTTCAAGTGTTGACTCTGCATCTGTCCCTGAAAAGTCTGAATGATGCATCCAGCTATGAAACAGGCCATTATTTTCAAACAGATCAGCCTTTTCAAATTGGTTATTTCCAATACATCTTTCAATCACATCAGCGATTAATATTGGATGATATACAATGCCGGTAGGATTTTGAAGCACATCGAATTTGTATGCTGCAAGCCGCTCTCCTATTTCAGTGCTGAAACATGAGCCTATCATCATGATACGCTCGCCATATTTTATTTTCTGCGATAAGGGAGCAATCGGAAAGGAAAGAAAGAAATTCATCAGACAAATATTTCAGTGGCGATTTGTTCAGCCTGCCTTAATTGGTTATCATCAATCGTTACAGGCAATCCTTTTTCGCGGAAGTACCTGACCATATTGCCGGTATTCATATTACCCACAAGGTCGTTGCCAGACATGGGGCACCCACCAAAGCCTTTCAACGCCCCGTCGAAGCGGTAACAACCATTATCAAGCGCTGCATCTAATTTTTCCTTCCAGTTGAACGATGTGGAATGCAGATGTACACCAACTTCTGTACCGGAAAATTCGCGAACACATTCCTTAACCAGTGAAGCAATTTCATGGGGAGTTGCCAACCCTACCGTATCTGCCAGGCTGATGATCTCTATTCCTTCCTCAACCATTTTGGCAGCTGTGTTTACTACGTTCCTTACCGTATAGGTATCGCCGTAAGGATTTCCAAATGCCATGGACAGGTAAACAACCAATGTCTTTTCATTTTGTTTGCAGAGCTCATGTATTTCTTTTACCCTTACAAAGGATTCTTCAATACTGCTGTTGGCATTTAGTTTTTGAAATGTAGGAGAAACAGAAAACGGGTATCCAAGATAAGTTATCTTTTCGTGGCTTGCCGCTTCAAATGCACCTCTTAGGTTCACCACAATCGCCAGCAATTCAGTAGTGCTATTTTCTATAGAAATGCTGTTTAATACTTCATTAGTATCCTCCATCTGAGGAATTAGCCGATGAGAAACAAAGCTGCCAAAATCAATCGTATCAAAGCCCACTTTCAACAATTGTTCGTTGTACCTGATTTTATCAACTGTTGGGATAAAACGCTTCCATCCCTGCATGGCATCTCGCGGGCACTCTATGATCTTGATCTTTTGCATTGAATCTGTAGTCGTTTAATCTGCTGTTGAAATTCCTCTTTTACCATCATAAAAGTAAAGTTAGGGTATATCCAATCGAATAATAAAGGCCTCTGATGCGGAGGCCTTTTTATTTACAAGTGAATACTTTATTTTATTTTCAGTTCTTTCTTAATCTTCGAAACGTAATCCAATTTCTCCCATGTAAATAATTCCACTTTCACTTTCTTATCTGGCCCGTTTGGAAGTTTGAATGATTTTGTAACTACTTCATTCTTTCTGCCCATGTGTCCATAAGATGCTGTTTCCTGGTAGATGGGATTCCGCAATTTCAAACGTTGTTCGATGAAGTAAGGTCGCATATCAAATACTTCCAGCATTTTTTCAGCTACCTCTCCATCAGTAAGGCCTATTTTAGAAGTACCAAATGTATTCACATACATGCTCGTTGGCCTCGCTACACCAATTGCATAAGAAACCTGTACCAGCACTTCATCACAAGCACCTGCCGCTACTAAATTCTTTGCAATCTGCCGGCATGCATACGCAGCGCTTCTGTCCACTTTGCTTGGGTCTTTACCACTGAACGCACCGCCACCGTGTGCGCCTTTGCCTCCATAGGTGTCAACAATGATCTTTCTTCCTGTAAGTCCGGTATCACCGTGAGGTCCGCCTATTACGAATTTTCCTGTCGGATTGATATGATATTTAATGTTGTCATTAAAGAAGTGTGCATACTTAGGATAGCGCTTCTTCATTCTCGGGATCAAAATCTTCTTTACATCATCAGAAATCTTTTGAAGCATTTTTGCCTCTGCATCAAAATCATCATGTTGCGTGGAGATCACAATAGCTACGATTCTCTGCGGTTTATTGTCATCACTGTATTCAATAGTAACCTGGCTCTTTGCATCGGGCCTCAGGTATTTCATTTGTTTGCCTTCCCTGCGGATAGCTGCTAATTCAATCAGGAGATTGTGTGCGATATCCAATGGCAGTGGCATGTAATTCTCAGTTTCGTTGGTTGCATATCCAAACATCATTCCCTGGTCGCCTGCTCCCTGGTCTTCTTTTTTCTTTCTTTCAACACCCTGGTTGATATCAGCCGATTGTTCATGAATAGCAGAAAGAATACCACATGAGTTGGCTTCAAACATGTATTCGCTCTTAGTGTATCCGATTTTACGAATCACTTCGCGGGCTATTTCCTGAACGTCGAGATATGCTCTTGATTTTACCTCTCCCGCAAGTACCACCTGGCCGGTTGTTACCAGGGTTTCGCAGGCAACTTTACTGTCTGGGTCAAAAGCAAGAAAATTGTCTATCAATGCATCACTGATCTGGTCAGCAACTTTATCCGGATGTCCCTCACTTACTGATTCGGAGGTAAAGAAATAAGGCATACTTGAAAATTTTTGTGGCGCAAATGTAAATATTCATTAGGAAGGTTCAAAATGGTATTCTTGTTCATTTTACTATTTCTTTCATAATAATTCTTATGGGTAGAATTGCGCTGCCAGACCGCTTGTCATTTTTTTTTGAGATTGCTCTTTGATTCTTTTTTACTTTTAAAGAAAATTATTAGCATGAAACAATTGGTTTTCAGTATCACTCTTTTTTTCCTCGCAGGAGGTGGGCTCTCCGCCCAACAACTTTATATGCCCAGGAACATTCAGAAGGCGGTTGCAAACGGCACCCGAACAACTACAGGCACTCCAGGAGAAAACTACTGGCAAAACAAAGGACGATATGATATGCAAATCAGGGTGACGCCCGAAACGCGTATGGTGTCAGGAGATGAAGCCATCAATTACTCCAACAACAGCCCCGACACACTGAGAATGCTTGTGATCAGGTTTGTCAATAACTTTCATAAACCCAATGCACCACGAGGCGGATATGCATCAGATGCTTCTCTGGATTCAGGATTGACGATAGAGTCATTTGCAATCAATAGGAAGAGCTATCCTATTAATTCAAAGAATTGGGGAACCGTCGGTTTTGTGCGATTGAAAGAACCAATTCTTCCACACACTACTACCAAAATAAATATCAAATGGTATTACCCGCTTTCCCGCCAGGATGGACGTGAAGGCCAGGTTGATTCTACTACATTCTATGTTGCCTATTCTTATCCACGGGTATCTGTGTATGATGATTATAACGGATGGGATGTATTGGAGCACACGGGTCGGCAGGAATTCTATAATGATTTCAACGATTATAAGTATTCGGTGACAGCTCCAAAGAATTATATAGTTTATGGAACAGGCGATCTGCTGAATGCTTCTGAAGTATTGCAACCGGAATTTGCAAAGAGATTAAACGATTCTTACCAATCGGATAATGTAATTCATGTAGCAACACTTGATGAAGTATTAGGCGGAAAAGTAACTGCTCAAAATGACTGGAATACCTGGAAGTTTAGTGCAGACCATATCACCGATGTGTGCTTCGCTCTAAGTAAAAATTATGTATGGGATGCTGCGAGTGCCGTTGTAGATACAAAGACAAAAAGAAGGGTAAGTTTGCAAGCAGCCTATAATGATACTGCAAAAGACTTTCATCACTCTGTGGAATGGATGCAGAATTCAATGACCTTCTTTTCCAATAAATGGCCGGGAGTATCCTACCCTTTTCCAAAGATGACAGCATTCCAGGGGCATGCAGATATGGAATACCCTATGATGGTAAATGATGGAACCACAGAAAATTTCAGGTTCTCGCAATTGGTACAAGATCATGAAATTGCTCATACTTACTTTCCATTTTATATGGGAATCAATGAAACACGCTACGCTTTTATGGATGAAGGCTGGGCTACTACATTTGAATATCTGATCGGTATTGAAGAATTTGGCAAGCAACAGGCTGATCAATTTTATAAGATGTTTAGGGTAGCACGGTACATTCAAGATCCATCCACCGAAGAAGACCAGCCCATCATCACCATGTCCACCCAGGTGTCCGGAATGGGGTATGGCAGTAATTCCTATGGCAAAGCTTCCCTGAGTTATCTCGCATTAAAAGATATGCTGGGGGACGACCTTTTTAAAAAAGCTTTACACCATTACATGGACCTTTGGCATGGTAAGCATCCGATTCCCTGGGATTATTTTTATGCAATGGAGGCAGGCTCCGGAAAAAAACTGGATTGGTTTTTCAAAAACTGGTTCTTTACCAATAATTACATTGACCTGAAAATTGATAAGGTGGTGGAGAATGGAAATAACTACATACTTACCGTAAAAAATGTGGGCGGTTTTGCCATTCCTTTTGATATTATCCTCGAATATGAAGATGGCAAAAAAGATGTGATGCACCAGACTCCGGGAGTATGGGAGAAGAATGAAAAGGAAAAGATATTCCAGATAAATTCTAAGAAGAAAATCAAGGAGATAAAATTGGATGGCAATATTTTCATGGATTATACACCTGTGGACAATAGCTGGCCGAAATAAAGTTTTCATGGAGAAAATTCTGAATTATTGCTACCTTGAAAGTCTAAAAAAATAATTGATATGGAAGAACTCTTAAAACAATTGCAGGAAAAACATGGTCTTTCCGCAGATCAGAGCAGTGGTATCTTGTCGACCATTACTTCATTCCTTAAAGAAAAGTTTCCCATGCTCGAAGGCGCTATCAGCAATTTCTTTCCACAGGGTGCACAGAATAAACCAGGTACATCCACAAGTGATGGAAGTTTGTTAGACAAGATTTCAGATTTCATACCCGGCAGTACCGGTGAAAAGATAGAAGAATTTGCCAAAGATAAACTGGGTGGAATTTTAGGTAAATAAATTTGTTGAAACCAACATAAAAAAACGGCTACAAAATTGCAGCCGTTTTTTTATTTAATTATTTCAGAATAACTCTATACTTTTCCATCACAATTTACTGTAAACAACATGCAGCCTGATACGCCTGCTTCCTTTGATACTTCCATTCAACTTTACTCCGCCATCGGCTACCTGGTTCATCCTGTAGGAGAATAAGCCTATCGCCTGGTTGCAACGGTCGACGTAAACTGTGTCATTTAAAATATAGTAGGGTGCAGAGAGCTTCAATTTCAAATTAGCCATGTCCCTGGTAATAATGCTCTGCACATACCTGGAAATATTGAATGTATATCGGCTAACGATGTTTCCATTGCCATCAGAAGCATTTTTTGCAGTACCTCCAATATTAGCAAAGCCGGTATTGAGTTCACTTGTAGAAAAATCGCAAGGTACATTGATGAATTTACCTGCTTTGTCCGGATCTTCTATTTGCAGGTATAGCATCCGGGGCGTCTGAAAACTTGCTGCCAGGGGATCATACACCTGTTCTGTTATCAATTCTGCCCGGTTGATAACACTGTTTGGAAATGATGCCAATCCCTGAATGTTTAATAATGCATACGAACCAGGGGTTGTGTTTATGAAAAGCAAGCTATCACCTCCTGCAGGCTGAGACAAGTGTTGCACAATTTCAGATCCATTTCGATCCAACTTGATATAATTTCCACTCCCTGAATTCATATTGAAAGTCAGGTTCAGCATCGTCGTATCTAATACGGTATCTTTCTTTGACCTCATATAAATTGAAAGCCTGGTAGCAGATGAACTCAGGCTAAAATAATTCAAAGCCTGGCCGCCTGTACCTTCATCTGCTATAATAGCAAACCCTTTAAAATATTCTTTGAATGCAGAATCGGTTGTAAATTTTGAGACATTATTGATAAAGTCCGTGCCCCAACTGTTATCTATTTTAATCCTCAACTGGTTTGCATCATTTTCTTTAAATGCATGAATGCTGTCTTTTAACCTTGCCGGAACGTAATTTGCTGAGCCTAACAAATCGGGTTCGTGCGCCAATTGAATACAGGTTTTGTATGCTGAATCAAATCTTAATTTTTGTGACACCTCGTAAACCTGAACTTTTTGAGGTGTCATGGTATCTCCATAACTGTGATCATATTTTAGTACTAGTACCACGGAGTCCACGACCATGCTTAGAGTATCGTGTGCCGGAAGGAGTACGGGATAGGTTGAAGGTTTCAACTCCAGATATGTGTTGGCCAGCGCCTTTCCAAAAAGAGGATTATTATTAATGATCCCGATCGCATGCAAATCGCCGGGGCCTACAGAATCGCATTCTGCCACATTATCAAAGTTGGTAGCAATAATATTAAAAGTAGTATCAAAGGTGTTGATATTATCCACACCGGGAATCAATCCGGAACCAACAGAAGTCGTATCAATTTTAGTACATGCAGTAAATAAAATAGCTGTCAGCAACACCAGTGTTGTCGCTCTAATATGGGTCTTGTACACACTCACAAATTTGTATAAAAAAGGGAAAATTTATTTGCCGGAAAGGTCGCTATACAATTGTAAATAGTCTGTTAAATCAGAATCCTCTACATATTTCAAAACCTTCTTACCTCTCACTTTAGAAAATTCATCCGAAAGTTTCTTATCCACTTTAGAAGCACCAAACGAAATGGCATCGGCAAAATGCGCACCTCCTCTGAACATAGCTGAGTTGGTACCATTATCAAAATATTCGATGTCTTTCTCTTTTACATTTACGTTAATCATTGCAAGTGATTTTAGCTCCGGGCCGAGCTTCTCTTTAAACGTTGTTTGCCCGATGGTATATACCACTTTGCAATTGCTGAATACCGGTTCTTTTTTGTAAGCCACCTTGATCAGCATGGGGATCAACCCTGTCATCCATCCGCTGCAATGAATAATATCCGGTGGCCATCCGAATTTTTTTACGGTCTCGAGAGCACCTTTGCAAAAAAGAACAGTGCGCAATGCGTTATCATCAAACCACTGGCCTTCCTGATCGTGAAACAGGGATTTCCTCTTAAACAATTCCTCATTGTCCAGAAAATATATTTGTAACCGTGCATTGGGAAGGGAAGCCACTTTGATAATCAACGGATAGTCATCGCCACCCACGCTGACGTTGATACCAGATAGCCTTACTACTTCATGCAGCCTATGCCTGCGTTCATTGATCATTCCAAAACGTGGCATAATGCAGCGCACCTCCATCCCTGATTCATTACTTTTAATTGCCAGCTTGTTTACAATCTCTGCAAATTCAGTCATTTCAAGGTACGGTGACATTTCATTTGCTATGAATAAAATTCTTTTCTTTGATGACATTAAAAGGTGAATTTGTCTAATCTAATAATTTTAGGAGCCGCAAAAGTACCATTTTTTTTGCTTTTAACACGTTGATTGTACATTTAGTGCCGATTTATACCACATGATCCTATTTAAAAAAACGGTTGATATTCAAAATTATCTGGAGCTGAAAAGGAGAAAAAGCCTTTCTATCGGCTTTGTACCTACCATGGGCGCCCTGCATGAAGGGCATGCTTCGCTGATGCGGTTGTCAAAGGCTGCAAATGAAATCACTGTCGTAAGTATTTTTGTAAATCCGCTTCAGTTTAATGATAAAACGGACTATCAAAAATATCCGGTTACCATAGAAAAAGATTTGTTAGTTCTCAGCAGACTGGATGTTGATGTCGTGTTTCTCCCGGGCGAAAAGGACATATTTCCAAATGGAGAATCAACATCAAAAGCATACGATTTGGGCCGTCTTGAAACAATCCTGGAAGGATCATCGCGCCCGGGTCATTTCCAGGGAGTAGCTCGGGTTATGGATATATTGTTGCACATCATTTCTCCCACCAATCTGTATCTTGGACAAAAAGATTTTCAACAAGTCAGGGTCATTCAACGGCTCATAGATTTAGAAAATCTTCCCGGAAAAATCATTGAGGCCCCACTGATTCGCGAAGGGAACGGACTCGCCATGAGCAGCCGTAACGAAAGGTTGGATGCTTCGGCGAGGAAGACTGCTTCTTTGTTATTTGAAGGATTGCAATACATTCAGAAAAATGCGGAAGTACAATCATTTGATACCTTAAAGAATTCAGTTATTTCTAAATTGAAACAGGCAGGATTTCTTATTGACTACATCGTCTTAGCTGACCGGGACACATTAGAAATCCTGAATGACTTCGATAATACCAAACGAATGATCTTACTTGCAGCAGTATTTTTGGAGGGAATAAGACTCATCGACAACCTTAGATTGGCCAATTGAAGGTGAATTGAAAATTCATACCTGATTTGAATTAAATAAAACAGCTTATGGCAATAAAGAATATTAGAGATATCAAAGACGACTGGGTAAAAAAAGAAATCCGATTCCTTGAAGGTCCCCAAAACAGATGGCATGAATTCACCTATGCAGTAAGTGTGATCTTTGAATTTATCAAGGGGTTCAGGGCTTTGCATTTCGTAGGGCCTTGCGTTACTATCTTCGGATCAGCAAGGTTTAAAGAAGACCATCCATGGTACCAACGCACTCGCGAACTGTCGGCAAGGATTGCTCAATTGGGTTTTACCATTATGACAGGTGGTGGGCCAGGTATCATGGAAGCTGCCAACAGAGGCGCAAAAGATGCGGGAGGTAAAAGCGTGGGCTGCAATATCGTTCTGCCTCATGAGCAACACCACAATCCCTACTTAGACAAATGGGTGGATATCAAATATTTCTTTATCCGCAAGACATTGCTGATAAAATATTCTTATGCTTTTGTAGTAATGCCGGGGGGATTCGGCACCTTAGACGAATTTTTCGAATCCCTAACGCTGATCCAGACACGAAAAATTGAGATGTTTCCCATCATCATTTTTGATCAGGATTTCTACCAAAAGATTTTAGAACATAGCGACAGAATGGTAAAAGCTGGTACGATCAATCCCGGCGATGAGCAACTTTATTTCGTTACTGATTCTATTGATGACGCCATTCAATATATAAGAGAAAAAAGTATTGCAGCCTTCGGACTAAAGTACATGAAACGAAAGAAAACATTCTTTCCCTTTTTTGAGAAGGCTTGAATCAACCGTTAAATTTCAGCTCCATCATCTTTAAGGCAGTCATGGCAGCCTCTCTTCCTTTATGGCCGTGGCTTCCGCCCAATCTTTCGTAGGCCTGCGTTTCATTATCGACAGTCAATACTCCGAAAATTGTAGGAACAGGCAGCATGAGATTCAATTGTAAAATTCCTTCTGTTGCTGCTTTACAGATGTAATCAAAATGTGGCGTATCTCCTCTCATTACACAACCCAATGCAATAAAACATTGTGGTTTTTCAAATTTATTGGAATGCCTATCCCACATTGATTTAATGCCAAATGTCAATTCAAAGGCACCCGGCACTTGCACAATCTTATAATTGTGAAAACCAAGTTCATTCAGCACACCTACGCATCCTCCTACCAATTCATTTACGATCCCGGGATTCCATTGGGTATGTACTATTACAATACAGGCATCCTTTGGAAGGATGCCTGTATTGATATGATATAAGTTTTGACTTTCTACTGACATAGTCTTTCGGCTTTATTCAGAAAAATCACCAAGCCTTGCAAGATAGCGATCAGCATCAGCACCTTTTTCTGTCAAGGGATAATTCTGCTTCAGTTGTTTAAATAGTTTGATAGCCTCTTCTTTTTTGCCAATAGACTGGGCAAATGTAGCAGCACGAAACAGGAATTCAGAAGATGTAAATTCATCCTTTGTGTTCACGTTAGCTGCCTTTTCATAATAATTTAAAGCGTCATCATTTTTTTTCAATTCAGATGAAGCGTCTCCAATCATTCCATAAGCACGGCTCTGAATTTGAGTAGCACCATTTGCATCAAAGTCTTTGAGGTATTTCAACGCTTTATCAAATTGGCCAAGACTGAGGTAACAAGCACCAGCATAGTAACGGCACAGATTGCCGGCAGGTGTACCACCATAATTATTAATGATTTTTAAAGCGCCGGGATTTGCGCCGTCGCCATTCAACACTTTTGCAGCGAGAAGCGCTTTCGATGAGTCCTGTGCACTGGAAAATTCGTTGAAATACTTTTGTGTTACAAAAACGATATCGTTGGATTTTTCAATCTTAGGTTTTTGAAACATGTACTTATAAATGATCCATCCGAGTGCGATCACTATTACAGCTGATCCGATACCAACTACCGTCTTATTGTTTTTTTCCCAAAAACCGCGTGCCTTATCGATCACATTTACTTCCGGTTTGGGCGCAACTTTATGAGCCATTGAGTTTGATTTGTTTAGTATTTGTTTAGTTAGAATTAATCTGTAATGAAAGGATAATCATCTTCTGCATAAATATCCTTCAGGAGTTCATCGTCATCAGGCCATGGGCTTTCTTCAGCAAACCGGATAGACTCTTCTACCTGTTCTTTTACTCTTTCATGTATCTTTTCTATTTCTTCTTCAGAAATATGTAATTCGTTGATCAGCTTTTCTTTTGTGGTCTCTACAGGATCTTTCAATTTATACTCTTCCATTTCTTCTTTAGAACGATACTTGGCGGGATCGCTCATACTATGGCCTTTGTACCTGTATGTTTTAATCTCGATCAATGAAGGGCCACCTTTTTCGCGTGCGCGTTTTACAGCTTTCTCAATGCCTTTGTGAACAGACTCGGGAGTCATTCCGTCTATCTGCTCTGAAGGCATATCGTAAGCGCATCCCAGTTTGTAAATGTCCATGACGTTTGAAGTACGCTTTACAGAAGTACCCATAGCATAATTGTTATTTTCACAAATGAAAATAACCGGCAAATTCCAGAGCATTGCAAGATTAAATGTTTCATGCAATATTCCCTGCCGTGCCGCACCATCTCCAAAGAAACAAAGCACCACATTCTTGGTTCCACGATATTGTTCTGCAAATGCGAGACCAGCACCGGTGCCAATCTGCGCACCTACGATGCCATGCCCACCGAAAAATTTTTCCTTCACTCCAAAGAGATGCATACTTCCACCCTTTCCTTTGCTGCATCCTGTAGCCTTACCATAGAGTTCGGCCATACAGGCGTTGGGTGTAACACCCTTGGCGATGGCTAGACCATGATCACGATAAGCTGTGATGAAGATATCATCAGGATTAGTAGCAGTCATGCATCCTGCTGCAATGGCTTCCTGCCCGATATAGAGATGGCAGAAACCTCTGATTTTTTGCATTCCATACATTTGCCCGGCTTTCTCTTCAAACCGCCTGAGCAACAACATCAATTCGTACCAGTATAAATAGGTTTCTTTAGAAAACTTCGTAGCCAAATCTATTAATTTTTAGGCCGCAAAGATAGGATAAAAATGAAATCAAAAGGAAGCATTTGTTGGGGTTGAAAGATGGTCATTCTTCGTTAATCGTTTCCGCCTCGGAGGAGCTATTCGCTACTCTTTGTTCGTTTTTCATTTGCAGAGGCGTCCGAAATATCCGTTCTGGTCGGGATAAATGACGACTTAGATTTGAAATAACCTTCACCATTAACCATTAACCATTCTCAATTAACCATTAACCATTCCTACTCCGGCATTGCTACTGATTGGCGTTTGGCAAGTTGTTCTTCCCCGATTACTTCATTTATTGCTTTGACCGTTTCAGATATATAGATATCGTTTTCGATGCCTTTTATAAACTGCTCTTGAGTTTTTTTCTTTGCCGGATCATCTCCTATCTCGTTCAAATCCACTTTGAGGCTTTCAACTCCCAGAGGTGTTACAGGCGTAGAGTAAGTATCTAATTCTTTGATCAGTTTTCTAACATTTGCCTGCATAGTTCTGAAGGCACTGAGTCTTAGAGGAACTTCCTCATCTCTGATGGCATCAAGTTTATCAACCACACTTTGGATGCCTTCGAATTTTGGATTAGTCCTTACATCCTTAGAAATGGTGTTTACAATTCCCTGGTAACTATATCCGGGATTCCACAAGGCATATCTTACCCTTGAGATAGTATCCCAACCCAATGCGTCCGGCGTATCCTTTTCGCGAACTTTGGATTTGCTAAGGCGGTCCGGCAATATAATATCAGGTACCACGCCTCTCAATTGGGTAGCACCACCATTGATTCTATAGAATTTTCTGAATGTTAATTTAATATCACCTAAACCTTCAGATGGTTTGTTGAAAAGAATATTTTCAGATTGAGGATCTAGTGAAATACTTCTCTGAACTGTCCCTTTGCCAAAACTTGAACTACCTATGATAATTCCCCGGTGGTAGTCCTGGATGGCTGCCGCAAAAATCTCTGAAGCAGATGCACTTTGTTCATCCACCATCACTGCCAGTGGCCCTGTGTAGAGTGGTTCATCTTCCTGTGAACTCAATACGTTTGCCTTCTCATCCCTTCCTTTTACCTGCACCACGGGCCCATCCTTAATAAACAGGCCCACCATATCTACAACATCTTGCAATGAACCTCCACCGTTACTGCGTAAGTCAATAACTATACCATTCACGTGAGCATCTTTCAGTTTTTGTACTTCAATCGCAACATCAGTAGACGACCTCCTGCCTGAAGGATCGTTGAAGTTTGCATAGAATTCAGGAAGCCTGATATATCCGATTTTGTGTGAGCCTTCAATAATAGCACTTTTTGCATAAGTGTCTTCAAGATTGATTTGGTCTCTCAATATACTAACTACTTTCACGGTTCCATCTGTCTTTTTCAAAGTAAGCCTTACTTCAGAACCTCTCTTGGCCCCCCTGATCAGTTTAACAGCATCAGCCAAAGCATATCCGGTAACATCAACAGGAGGTTGATTTCCCTGCCCCACTTTCAGGATAATATCCTCAGGTTGAATTTCTCCTGACTTCCATGCAGGCATTCCAGTAATGAGGCTGGCAACCTTTATTTGTCCATCCACTTCCTTCAATTGTGCACCAATACCATAAAAAGTACCACTGAGCATTTCGTCAAAAGTACGTTTATCAATAGGTGCCATGTACGTTGTATGCGGATCCATTGTTCCTGTAATTGCATTTACAAAAACAGAAAAAAGATCATCAGAAGAATTATGGTTCTTTAACGTCTCAAAAAATCGGTTGATTTGCTTGGCTACTGTTTGCACAGATTCTCTTAATAAAGTGCTATCTGCTTTCTTTTCTGTTTTTGAACTATCTCTCGCCTCCAGCAGATCTGAATACCTGATCAGCACCTGGTACTTCATTCTCTTGCGGGCATAATCGTATCGCTCTTCGCTATCTTTTGGATACGATCTTTTCTCACCATCTGTCTGTAGATATTCATCTTTATTAAAGGTCATCGGTGCAGCCAGAGCTTTGCTATAGAGACCCTTTAACTCATCTAACCTCTTCAGATAGGCCTGGCTTATAGTGTAAAACGATTGAATCGGTGCTCCATGAATTTCATCATCAATACGATTTGCAAACTTTTCAAAACTCTGAATGTCTGCTGCAGTGAAAATAATTTTGTCGGGATCTAAAGCCTCTTCATAATTACGAAGTACTTCTGCAGAAAATTTATCATCAATTTTCTTAGGACTGTAATGTCCTTGTTCCAATACAATTCCAACATTCCTCAAAATCTTTTGATATTTCGCGTTAGGATCTTCAGGGCCTCTATCATTGTTTCCCATCACACCATAGGCTACAAACAAGCCACCAAGAATTAATATTAACAGTACCGGAATAAATCTTTTGCTCATAATAAAATCGGTTAAAACGTTCATAAGTAAAATTACCCGAAAATAGATTTTCGCTAAAAATGACTCATTTAATTAACAAAGGTTTGGTAAAAAGTTATTAACGGCAATAATCCGGTAGCTATTGCAATGGAAGGTTTTTTTTGAATTTGTCTAATCTGCCAGATTTTTTTTTACCAGGACATATTCTTCTGATTCTCCTCCTGACTTAAAAGGCTGCTACGGCAGTAGTTCCCATACAACACTTTCCCAGGGAGAGAGTGTAAAATCATCCAGGTTTCGTGTCTCTCCGTTCAGTACATTTCTTGCCCTGGAAAAACCATGTGTCCGCTCCTTATAATTTTTTAATTCAATCATGATAGGCTCTGAAGTAGAATTAAGGGCTACCATGATAGTTTGATCAGCATCAAACCTGAAGTAAATATACTCTCCTTTTACCGGGGCGAATTGCATGAGTTTACCTTTCGTGATAGCAGATGTATTTTTTCTGATCATTCCCAGTGTACTGACAAGATTCCAGATGCTATCTTCTTTCAGAGTCCTGCCCGACTTCAAAAATTTATCCTGTTTATCTCCTTTCCATCCTCCGGGAAAATCAAGTCGTACATAGCCGTCATTCGGGCTTGTAAAGCCTTCCATTCCTATTTCATCCCCGTAATATAATTGAGGAATGCCTCTGCTTGTAAATAACCATATCAGTGCTGCTTTATATTTAAGAAAATCAGTACCAGCAATACTATAAAATCTGCTGAGATCGTGATTGTCTAAAAAGATCACATTATTCATCGCATTCTGATATACAAAGTCATTGGAGAGTGTATTGTACATTCTGTTGATGCCATCTGTCCATCCAAAATTTTTCGTAACTGCGTCCGTAATTCCCCACAAGGTTTGAAAGTCAGTAACTCCCGGCAGGTTACTCTTAAATGGCACTTCATAAACATTCCTTGTGAAATAACTTTGATTGATAACACCGTGTACCCAAGTTTCCCCGAACATGAACAAGTGCGGATATTCCGTGAGCAGGGCTGCATTGCAACGGTTCATAAATTCGAGATCATTGTATGCATAGGTATCAATTCGCCAAGCATCGATCCCAAATTCTTCTACAGTCCAAATCGCATGTTCTATCAGGTAGTTTGCTACAAAAGGATTATTCTGATTGAGGTCAGGCATCGACGGGACGAACCAGCCATCCTGCATTTTCTTTCTTTCCAAAATACTTCCGTGCGGATCAAAGATCGTTTGCTCTTTGTAAGTGGTATTGGTATATTCTTTCCATTGGTGTAGCCAATCGTGCATAGGAGGATCAAGGACAGTGAAATGATAACTGCCGACATGATTGTACACCGCATCCTGAATGATCTTGATCCCTTTCCTGTGAGCAGCTTCTATCAGCGAATGATATGCGGCTTCTCCACCGAGACGTGGGTCTATTTTGTAATGATTGGTAAATGCGTAGCCATGTTCTGTTCTGGATGGCATGTCATTTTCAATCACGGGATTAAGCCAAAGTGCTGTCACTCCAAGCGAACTGAGATAATCCAAATGATTCTCTATCCCTTTCAGATCGCCTCCATGCCTGAGAAATACAGAATCCCGGTTGAGGCTTTGATCTCTCATTCCGGCAACCTTGTCATTGGTAGCATCACCATTACTGTACCGGTCTGGCATGATGAGATAGATAAAATCCTTTGATGTAATGCCCTGTGCATACAATTTTCCGTTTCCTTTTCTTCTTTCTTTCAGCTCATAAGGAAGTTTGATTTGCTTTTTCTTTTTCCAGCATACAATATCAAACTTTCCCGGAACTGCACGTGGATCAATGTTGACATCGAGAAAGGCATAGTTGGGATTATCCACCTTGTGGATTTGGTTCAGGGATACATTAGGATAGTTAATAGCAAATGAATCTGAAGCCCCTATATCATTGCCATGCAACATGATCTGAATCTTGTTGTATTGCATTCCTGCCCACCAATGAGTAGGATAAACATGAACACCCTGACCGGCGACTACTATTGAAAAGAAGGCAAAGGTTACAAATAATATTCCCTTAGTAAAGTTTGAATACAGTTTCACTTTCATGATTTAAATTTTAGAATCGGAATGAACATTCTATGTGTCCAACTCCATTGAATGATCTCCCTGGTTTTCATCTTTATCATCCACAAGAAAATTACAAACTCCTCCTATGATCATTGCCACGCCTCCAATCACCAATGCATAAATAGCCTGCTCATGAAACCAGTGCTTGATAGCAGGGCCAACTGTCACTGATGCTATTAATTGAGGTATCACAATGAAGAAATTGAATACTCCCATATAAAACCCCATTTTCTTTGCAGGCAATGACCCGGAAAGGATGGCATAAGGTACCGTGAGAGTAGAAGCCCACGCAATACCAATCAATACCATCGGTGCCAGTAACCAGTTAGGGTCTGTGATAAATATCAGCATTACAAGACCTACACCTCCCAACACTAAACTGATAAAGTGTGTTCGAACTCTGGAATATTTGCGAGCAATAGCCGGTAGCATAAAGCCAACGATGGCCGACACAATATTGTAAACAGTGAACATGACCCCTACCCAGTCGCCTGCATCGTTAAATGCTCTGGATGTTGTGTCCGTAGTATGATATACATTTTCTGCAACAGCAGCAGTTGTGTAGAGCCACATACAATAAAATCCTACCCATGTAAAAAACTGTACAACCGCTAACTGCTTCATTGTCTTAGGAAGGTGAAACAAACCATTGGTGATCTGTGCAATTCCTGTCCACAAACCTTTGGTGTTTGCTTTCTCTTCCTTCCATTGATCCATATCTTCCGGTGGTATTTCATCTGATGAAACAACAGTCCACAATACGGAGAAAAAGAAAACAACAGCCCCGGTATAGAATGAATATTTTACTGAGTCTGGGATCTGATGTTCAGGTGCTACATTGCTAACATGAAACCAGGTAGTCATGATGTAAGGCAGTAATGAAGCGATGACAGCACCCAACCCAATAAAAATTGTTTGCATTGCAAACCCCTGGGTACGCTGCTCGTGTGGCAACTTATCGCCTACAAAGGCGCGGAACGGTTCCATCGAAATATTGATACTTGCATCCAGCATCCATAACAGAATAGCAGCCATCCACAAAGTGGTTGATTCCGGCATCGCGAGCAAAGCCAGGGAGGCCAATACTGCACCAATGAAAAAGAATGGCCGGCGCCTACCCCACTTCCGGTGCCAGGTACGATCACTGAGATACCCAATGATGGGCTGTACGATCAACCCTGTTAGTGGTGCGGCTATCCAGAGATAGCCAATCTTGTCAATCTCTGCTCCGAGCGTTTGAAATATCCTGGATACATTAGCATTCTGTAATGCAAAACCAAACTGGATACCAAAGAAACCAAAGCTCATGTTGATGATCTGCTTTGTAGAGAGGTGTGGGAGTCCTGGCATAATAGGAATTATGGTGTAGAGTGTGTATTTGCTACACAAAATAATCAAATTTCATCATAATCAACTTGCAGGATGCATCTCAATTTTTCGCAAAAGAGTTATTCAAAACCATGTTGATTTATTAAGGGAGAGCAGGAAGGCAGAAAAAGAGTTGTGATATCTTTATGTTGGTAATGATATCTCCCTTGGTTGAATGAATTCATTACTGCTTTCGTTGATCAGGAAACTCAATGGGGAATCCGGAGCAGTATAAATATCCTTGGGCTCTATACCCCACGGCTTATAGTAATCTTCCAGTACGGATGCAAACATTTTGTCATCCCAATTTGCAAACTCATTTACTGGTTCTGCATCTGCGGGTGACATCACATAACTCCCATTTTCAAAAACAGTATTCCATCCATTGTGTTCTTTCAGCAAATAATTAGAATATACAAATCGTGCACACAATTCTTCGAATTGAATCGCATGAAGTGAAGTATCTCCCATCTTTTCCAGGAGATGTTGGTGATAACCCATATTTTGCCCACGGTCCTGCAGGCAGGCAATGAGTCCAAATCCGTTCATACCGAGAGAAAAATTCTGGTTCTTCGTTTCGTCTCTGAAGTTGAATATATCTTTCGAATATTGAAGTTTCTTGATCACCAGGGAATACGGCCTTTCTGTCCAGTGTACCGGTGACACTATGGCCTGCATCATGAAATGAAGATCCCTGTATTTTCGTTTAAGCAATGGCGATAGTGAGAACGGCCTGTTCCGTTTACGTGCTAATTCTTTGGTATAGCTGATGTCGTGGTACAGAATACCCAGCAACAACTTTGACATCCATAGGAATATGTCATCAGGGTTCAGTTTCACTATTGAATCATACCCATTTTCAAACGCTCTCTGAACTTTTCTTTCATGGTCTTCAATTTTCTTCTTCGTATCCGGATGGCATGGCAAGAACAATTCTCCATATTTCACGCGGTTCCAATTGAGCATGCCCATGTACTTGTCCGCAAGTTGATATCGATCCATTACCCATTCGGGAATAACGCTGATGCGTTCATTGACGGAAACGTTTCTTCCTGAGAAGAAGCATTTGTCAAATTCCGGGTTGGAAAAAAAGTCGAATAATTCAGGTGAAGCCTTTTCATTCATAGCGGCGCAAATTTAATGGCAATCTCTCTAATGTTACTTCGAAGAATTTTCTCCATACTTACTGACAAAGGTTTCCATGTCCATTGCATCTTCTACTCTAAATTCACCAATAGCAGTGCGCCGCAAACCAGAAAGGTATCCACCACAACCAAGGGCAGCACCGAAATCATTGGCAAGACTGCGGATGTAGGTGCCGGTAGAACAATTAACCTTAAAAGAAATTTGTGGCATCTGAATGCGGTCAATTTCGAATCCGGAAATATGAATTTTCCTGGGTTCCAATATTACTTCTTCTCCTTTGCGTGCTTTCAGATATACCGGTTTCCCCTTTTGTTTAACAGCAGAATGAATGGGTGGAACCTGAAGAATATCACCTGTAAACTGCTTGGTTGTTTTCAGTATTTCTTCTTCAGAAATGTGATCAATAGGTTTGTATTGTTCGGGATTACTTTCAAGGTCGTAGGTAGGAGTAACGGCTCCTAATGTGATAGTCCCTGTGTATTCTTTCTCTGCTGCCATATATTGATTGATGCGCTTGGTGTATTTTCCTGTGCACAGTATCAAAAGGCCGGTGGCAAGCGGATCCAGCGTTCCGGCATGGCCGATCTTTTTTATTTTCAAAGTATTTCGAATCTTCTTTACAACATCAAATGAAGTCCAATCTAATGGCTTGTCAATTAATATTACTCGTCCTTCTTCAAAACTTTGTTTTATCATGGGCAGCAAATTAATGACAAAATCTGCATTATAACAGTTGAAGGCCCGGGATGTGCTACCCAATTTGTGGTGGTGATTTTTTTTAACAGCCTGGAATTGGTGATTTCCGGCAATAGCTTGCCGGAGTTGATTAGCCGTATATGTTTCTTCGTATTTAAATTGAACTAACGTAATCCCTGATAAAGAAAATCAATCAAGAAAGGTAGGAGGCAGCTATACAGCGCTGCCTCCCCGGAAAATTAAGCCCAAAATTCTTATTTAATATTATCAGTTGTCTCTATAAACTGCTTCACATCTGCATGTAGTTTCTTCAGGGATGGCACATGCAGATACACCATGTGGCCCGACTCATAAAATTCGAAATGGATATTCTTCCGTAATGCAGAAGGAATCGGCAATTGTTCCAATTCATACACACCTTCATAAAACGGTGTCGCTAAATCATAGTAACCTGTTGTGAGCAACACCTGCAGTTTCGGGTTTCCCTTCATCGCACTTGCCAGATCACCCATTACGTTAGGCGCTCCTGAAGAACCCATGTGTTTCATATCCCAATTGGCTCTGCCATACACACTCGGTCTGTAAACAGAATTTCCGCCATATTTCAAATCATTTCGCATATAATCATTTAGTAGCGCTACATAGGCTCCACTAATAGCATCCGACTGCGGATCACTAAAAGCACGCTGTGCAAGTGGATCCACTGTGGGGCCGCTGAACCGTGTGTCCAGCCTTCCGGTTGCCAGGTCTGAATCCAACTGAAGTTGTTGCCTGAATTCACCACCATCTATTCTCAGATTGGCTTTCTTAATGTAATTAACAGGCAGTCCGGTGTATTGGTAAAGCTGGTTGGCTACTTTATCGAATGTAGCCTGGTCAAGTTTACCTCCTTTATTCAATGCAACTGCATAATCATTCATGGCAAAGTGCTCCACATCTTTCAGAAAGGCATTCAGATCGCTATGCTGTGCCGGTAATTTTTTATGATACCATGCTGTTGCTGCATAAGTTGGAAGCGCCAGCAGGTAAGGTGTGTTATTACCCGGATCACGTGAAGGCCCGTCAACAGAATTGGCATAGCTAAGAATTTGAGAAAGAAGAATGACCCCATTCACATCGATGTTGTATCGGCCTTGAAGTACATTGGCCAATACGGCAGATCTCAGAGTACCATAGCTTTCACCAAAAAGAAATTTTGGAGAATTCCACCTGTTATATTGCGTTATGAAGTTTTGTACAAACTGGGCAAAGGCAGCAGCATCCTGATCAATGCCATAATAACCGCTTTCTTTTCCTTTTAATATTCTTCCAAAACCGGTACCAGGCATATCGATAAAGACAAGATCAGAAGCATCAAGCAGGCTGTAATCATTATTTACCAATTCATAAGGTGCGCCATGCATGTGCGTGGTACCGTCTATTACTACTCTCTTGGGGCCAAATGATCCCATGTGAAGCCAAAGTGTAGATGAGCCAGGCCCTCCATTGTACAGAAATGTAATCGGACGGTCAGACAAATTAGTCAATCCATCTTTGAAGTAAGCCACATAACCCATCTTGGCGGTAGTGTCGTCTTCATTCACAGCATCCACAATCGGCATGACTCCTGCTACTGCCTTATAAGTAATTTTTTGTCCGTCGACAGTTACTGTTCCAACTGTGGTGGAGTTGGGTGGATAGTGTGGAAGTTTTTCTTTATTAGCTGCAGATGATGGCGATGAACCCTCTGCTGACCCAGGCCTTTGAAATTGCTGAGCGGATACCTGAAAATTCATGACAAATGCCAATACCCCCATCGTGAACAGATGAGGCCAATTCTTAAAGTTCTTCATATTTACTTAATTTTTGAGATTACTTGCCTGAAGAAAAAGATCATTTTCCCGAGGTAAAAATGGAGCATAAAGCTCAAGTCATTTCAAATGCCAACGGATACTTATTGTTTTCAATGGTCGCATATTTTTATGAGCGGAAATAAAGTTACCTTAAGTAGCAAAAGGTTAAGGGCAACCTTCATTCAAGTCCGTTATCACAAACGCTTGAATTCATCACTATTCTTTACCAAATGTATAATGTCTCTGCTACAGCGCTTGTTTTACTTTCAGCTCCAGGTATTTATTCACTGTTTTGACGGTAAGGGCTTCAGGTGATGTGAGTATACTGGCGATTCCATATTTTGAAAGTTCGCGAACGATCTGTTTTTTTTCAAACGCATATTTCTCCGCGATGGTCTTGATGTAAACCTGCTCCAGCGTATGAGCAGTAGTTTTTATCAGTGATTTTAATTCTGTATTCTCAAAAAAAACAACCAATAATAAATGATACTTGGCAAGTGAGCGAAAGTAATCGAGATAACGATGCATGCCGGTGATGGATTCAAAGTTCGTGAAGAGGATCAGAAGGCTTCGGTTCTTCACTTTGTTTCTGACAGTAGAATACAGTTTCTCAAAATCGCTTTCCGGAAATTCTGTCTGCTGCCGGTATAACGCTTCCATGATATTTTGCAACTGTGCCGGACGAGTCTCTGCAGGTAGTACAGAATCTATCGTACTCGAAAAAGTAATCAGTCCTACCTTGTCATGTTTTTGCAAACAAACAGAAGACAGAATGAGTGTACTGTTGATCGCATAGTCGAGCAGGGACATTGAATCTATGGGCATATTCATGAGTCTTCCTTTGTCGATGATGCAATACACCTGCTGTGCCTTCTCTTCAGCAAATTGATTCACCATCAGGCTGCCCCTTCGTGCAGTTGCTTTCCAGTTCAGTGTGCGGATATCATCTCCTGAAATGTATTCTTTTATTTGTTCGAACTCCATGCTCTGTCCGATCTTTCGCAAGCGCTTACTTCCCGACAGTTCTTTGGTGATGGCTGTACTGTTGATCGCATATTGCGAAATACGTGTGAATGCAGGATAGCATTTCACCATCGTATCCGCCTCGGTTGCAAATCGCCTGTTGAAGAATCGTAATGGCGTATTTACAAACAAATGAATTTTCCCAAATACATATTCACCACGATTTACAGGCTTCAGTGTCTGAGATACTTTCACTTGTTTTCGGGGCCTGATGTTTATTTGCAGTTTGTGATTACGCATCTGAAGTTGCTGCGGCCATTCATCGACCAATTGTACTGAAACCGGAAAATTGAATTCATTTCGTACATACCATACAATTTTGTTCTCTTCACCATTGCTGAACCGGGCAGGTAGCATTCGCGTTATCTGAAATGTTTTGTTGTTAAAAAAAAGCACCATGTATTCAGCAAGCGAAAGTGATGTCATCGCAAGGAAACCTGCAAAAGCTACCCATTGCAACCATGGCAGAAAATAGGCTATCAGAAAGAGTAATCCGCACAATGCAATCGCAACGTAGAAATTTCTGCTGATAAACCAATCTCCAATAAATGTTTTAAAATAATTCAATGCACTTCATTTTAACGGGGTACTTCTATTCCATCTATCACCTGTCGAACGAGTTCATCTGTAGAAAGCCCTTCCATTTCCTTTTCGGATGTGAGAATAAGGCGATGCCTCAATGCAGGAAGCGACATCTCTACTATGTCTTCAGGTGTTACAAAAATTCGTCCCTGGATTGCTGCCCAAACTTTGGATGCCTTGAGTATGCAAAGTGAAGCACGCGGCGATGCTCCCAGGAATATGGAAGCATTATTTCGTGTGGCCTGCACAATCGCTGCGATATAACCAATCAATGCCTGATCTATATTTACCTCATTGACGATATTGCGATAGGTTTGCAAATCCGTATGTGTCAGTACAGGCTCGACGCTTGACAACAGTCCGGCAGCATCAATACTTTGTTGTTTTTTCAAGATGTCTATTTCCTCTGAAAGGTTGGGATAATCCACAACTATTTTAAACAAGAACCTGTCTAATTGTGCCTCAGGCAACCTGTAAGTTCCTTCCTGGTCAATAGGGTTTTGAGTGGCTAACACAAGGAATGGAAATTCCATTTTATAAGTATTGCCATCTATGGTTACCTGTCTTTCCTCCATAACTTCGAAGAGTGCAGATTGCGTTTTGGCAGGGGCACGGTTGATCTCATCAATAAGAATAATATTGCTGAATACCGGCCCGCGTTTAAAATCGAAAATTGCTGTTTCCGGGTTGAATACAGAAGTTCCCAGCACATCACCAGGCATTAAGTCTGGTGTGAATTGAATACGTGAAAAACCTACCCTGATGATACGAGCCAATAATTTGGAGGTCAAAGTTTTTGCCACACCCGGCACTCCTTCTATCAATATATGTCCATCGCAAAGCAGTCCTGTGATCATAAGGTCTATCATTTTTTCCTGGCCTACGATCACTTTGCCGATCTCATTTCTTATTTTCGATACTGCATCGTTCAATGTGCGGATGTCGCTGTTTTGTTCAAATAATCCTTCGTGCATTTTTACTTTTTATAGAATTTTTCTAAATGGTGATTGAGTTGTAAGAGGGCCTCGTCTGACACGGTTTCGTTTTGTTCCACCTGGCTGATGCAAGATAACAATTCCCTGGCTTGAGTTTCAGGAATGCCTCTTTTGGCAGCAAGTTTCACAGCGAATTCATCATCGCTCATGCCCCCCTTGATGAAGTACCTCGTGCGAATAAACTCCCTGAAATATGTAATGAGTTTTATGGCAATATTTTTATTGTCCTTATTTACATAATACAATCGCCCCATTGTTTCCACAAAGTCGACAGAAGCATTCACCGGCTTCGGAATGACAGGGATAATCTTTTGCCTGCGCTTTGCATTCGAAAAGATAAAAAAGAAAAATCCCGCTGCAACAATCCAGAAAGCCCATTTCAATAATGGATTAGCCATCACCACACTCAATGAACTGAAATCTCTTTGATCCTTCTTTATATTCGAATAGTCCGGTATGATCTTATAATATTCATCCCAATAAACTGCAGATGGGTCAGGTTTAAAATAACCGAATATATGATTGAGATAATCCCGGTTTTTATTGGTCAGATAAAAATAATTACCAAAGGTGCGTGGCGCCAGGTGCAGGTACAGCCGGCCTTTACCCGCAAAAATAATTGCAAAATTGGGCAGCAATTTGTCATTGACACCGAGAATACGGCTATTGTCTTTTTGGTAAGTCTTGATGTAATCGGAAAATGGGTAATAATAATAGCTGTATGAAACCAGGGGGAGGTTGTCACCAAAATAAATGGAAGTACTTGTGGTTTTCATGTGCCCGGGTCGGTCATTCAAGTGCGCCATTTTCTGGTTCGTTTCGCAGTTGAATAGTTTCAAAAAGCGATCGTCTATTTCATTGGCGGAAATGAACAATTCATTACCATTCTCGACATACTTCAGCATCCATTCTGATTCTTCCTCCGGAAGATAAAATCTATTGGTAACAATCATGTAAATGGAGTGATCCCTGTTAGGCAATAATTCAGAAGAATCACCTTCAATGGAACTTGCATCACCATACACTACTCTTACGTTTTCGAAGTCTCTGACTAATTCATTGAATGACTGGTAAGCTCCAAATGGGTTTTTGTCATCCTTCTTGTAAGTCTCCTCCATGGGAGGCAGTTTGTACTTCTGGGGCAACTTACATCCCAGCATTACCATCCATGTAAGTAATAAAAATTTGTATGGGGTACTGTTTATCAATTAGCTGAGCTTGTTGTAATCAATGAATAATTGTTTGATTTCCCAGTAATCATCCTCCCTGGGGAATTGATGACCATACCAGGTGTAAATAAACACTCCGGACAGCCGTGCAAAATGATCCAGGAAATCATCTCCTCTCATTTCCCTAATGTAATCTGCATTGGTCTTTTCAGGAGCAAAATGAATTTTACCATTGGAGTCCAGTTGTGCCAGTATCTGCATGAACAAATACCGTACTGCCAGCCTGTAATTGCCTTCCCTTTCTGCTGCTGCTATCTTTTGATGGCAACTATCTGCATCAAGCAGTTTTCCTACCTCAATGACCTCCTCGCCATTATCATCTTTCAACGATTTGACAGCCGGATACCGGAAGAAGATGGAATAAACAATATAGGCAACAAAAACAGCAAGCAAAGCCCAGAAAAATATTCGGACGGCGGTGTTCTGAAAAAATGCAGCAAAGGCTGATGGCCCACTACCTTTTGAAGTATTGATCCTGACAGAAGCATTCAAAGAGTCTATCCTGTTGTTGGTTACGCGCAGCATACTGTCTAACGTGGGTATGTATGCGAATCCCGGATCATGCATCCATGAAGTATCTGATTCCGTGGCAGGTGTGGCCTCCTGCGCAGAAACCATCATGCTGCAAAAACTGAATATTATTATGACAAAGACTTTCTTCATTTTAATTCATTTCCATTCCTCATCGCAATTCCATTGTTCAATATAAACCCTTTCTGTCTCAGCCTTGCCGGATACCATACAAAATACCAGATCATCAACACCAGCGATCCTAAGAGGATAAAAATGCTGACAGGAATCGGAAGGCCAATATCCGTAGCATTCGTTTGGAAAGTTACACTCATCAAATGCGTAATATAGCTTTCAAAAAAAGCTGCCAGGAAAAAAAACGGCACCAGGGCCACTCCGATCTTCATAGCATCTTTCGAACCTTTCAGAAATGATTGTAAACGCGTGTACGAACCGGGAAACAACAAACTCTTGCCAAGAATAAATCCCGCACATCCGGCTATAACAATAGAAGATATCTCTATCGTACCGTGAATCCATATCACCAGCACAGATTGCCAGCCGAGTCCCTGGGAAAAGAAAATATATTGAAAGCATCCAAGCATGAACCCTGTGTTCCACATGAGCATTAACGATCCGACGCCAAAGGTAACTCCCAGCAAAACCACACTGAATGCTACCCTGATATTATTATAAGCTATCCGTACAAACATGGAAAAAGGATTGGCATCTTTATATACGCCAAACGGATCTCCACTACGGATCAGCTCGATTGTTTTATCATAATACCCACGCTGCACCTTGTTGTCAAAATAATCTTTAGCATAAGAAGGATCAATGTAACAAGACAGAACTGCAATACCAACACATCCTACAAAAAAGAGCAAACTAAATAGCAACACTTTACGGTGCCTGTAAAAAAGCAAAGGCAACTCATATTTCCAGAAATTCGCAAGCTCACTAAACGAGCGTTTCCTGTTTTGGTAAATGCTTTGATAAATAGAAGCAGCAAGTCCATTGATCCATCGGGTAACATTGCTGTGAGGATAAAAAGTTCGTGAGTAAGAAAGATCGTCCAGGAGATTTACAAACCTGTCTGCGGTCTCATCAGGGTTTTTCGCTTTTGTTTTCTGATAAGAATTCCATCTTTTGACATTATTTTTTATAAACCTTCCTTCACGCATTCATCAATAGTGTTTGGTAGCTGGCTAAATGATTTTACAATTTTAGTGATTAATCTTTATTAATTACAATCTTCTGAAAATATCGATTTATTTCTAACAGATCATTCTCGATAAAAATTGCGTTTCATTAATATAGAATACATAATATTGCTTTTATGCCGCTCATCAGGATTGCTACTGTTTTTAATATTGAACTAGAGTTTGAGGCCGCCGATTTGCCGCGCCGGCTGGTAGCCTATCTTGTGGACTTCACCCTGATGGTGTTGTATTTTATGATTGGGAAATATGTGTTATATGGAGACAGGCAAATGAATGATATGGATATTATTCAAAGCAGAATGGGATTAGATATTATCCTGATCTCCACGCCATTGTTGCTGTATTCACTTATTTGTGAAGTTACTTTTCATGGTCAGTCGCTGGGTAAAAAACTTTTGGACATTAGGGTCGTTTCTTTAGATGGCAAAGAGCCTTCCTTCAGCCAGTATCTTATCAGATGGATGTTTCGTGCATTTGAATGGCCTTTCTTTTTTGGCTATGTGTTTTTTTCGGGAGTCAACTTAATGGCATTCATTATTGTAACTGGCATGTTAGGTATCGGAGTGATCACTGCTATCGCCATCACACCCAAGAACCAAAGGCTGGGCGACCTGGCGGCTAATACTGCTGTAGTGCGTACATCGACTAATTTATCAGTTGATGATACACTCTTTGTGGATATTGCCGAAGAAAACTATAAAGCACAATTTCCTGAAGTATTGAAGCTGTCAGACAGGGATTTGAATACTGTAATGAAGATTCTAAGAAATTATCACAAAAGCAAAAAGAAAGACATGTGCGAAAGGCTATCTTACAAGATCCAATCTGTATTACATATTCAGACAGACATGGAGGCAGTTACATTTCTGAAAACATTGGTGCGGGATTATAATTTTCTGACGAATAAATAGTACGGTACTTGAAAAAGAAATTACTTTCAATATTGAAGTACATCTTATTTCTTTCTATTGGAATAGGACTGATATGGTGGCAACTGTCAAAAATGACAGCATTGGAAAAACAACAATTCGCAACCTCTCTTCAGAATGCACGGTATATCTACGTTATCCCTATCATAGTGCTGGGCTTATTAAGCCACTATTTCCGCGCACTCCGGTGGAAGTTACTTATTGATCCTATTGGGAAGGTTTCTGCATCCAATGCGTTTTATGCTACACTCACAGGCTATTTCGGAAACACTTTTGTTCCGCGTGCGGGTGAAATACTGCGCTGTACTATGCTGAGCAGGTACGGTAAGGTTTCCTTTGCCAAACTCCTGGGAACCGTAATCGTGGAGCGTATCTTTGATATGCTCACGTTTGCTTTTTTTATTTTTCTGACAGTAATCATCCAGATTCCAACAGTCAAAACTTTTATTTCAGATGCATTGGTTCGAATAGAAGGTTCAGGCTCGGGATGGCCTGTATGGATAAACTTACTCATTCTCGTTACAATTCTGATTTTGTGCTTTGTCATTGCTAAATGGGTATTTACAAAATACGCTCACAACAAGATTATTGGCCGGATCATCAATTTATGGAATAGTCTGAAAGAAGGACTTTCAACCATACTGCATTTGAAAAAACGCAGTGCCTTCCTGCTATACACTATTCTCATCTGGGGATTATACCTTTTGCAGATTTATATCGGTTTCAGAACGCTCGATGACACAATGGGGCTTGGGCTACCTGTAGCCATGAGTGTACTTACATTGTCGACTGTGGCGATGATCATCACGCCGGGAGGGCTTGGTGCATTTCCGGTAGCTGTGCAGCAGGTATTGCTGATCTATCATGTCGACAACCTTTCATTTGGCTGGCTGGTCTGGGGTGTCAATACAGGTATTATTATTTTGGCAGGCCTCATTAGTTTTGGATTATTAATGTATCAAAATAGAAACAGTCATGAAGCAAACAGAAGCGATCAGGAAGAAGATTTGCAACCTGCCGGAACTTAAGTCTTTGACAAAGCAATGGCAATTGATTTCAAAGTCTTTTGTTTTCACCAATGGCGTTTTTGATATGTTGCATCGTGGGCATATTGCTTTGCTAAGCGAGGCCGCGAAGCAAGGAGACAAATTGATTGTTGCACTCAACTCGGATGCATCTGTAAAAAGACTAAAAGGAGCATCCCGGCCGATCAATAATGAAGAAGACAGAGCGTTGATGATGGCTGCTTTAGTGATGGTGGATGCAGTGATCATTTTTGAAGAGGACACGCCATTGCAACTCATCAAAGAATTACTGCCCGATGTTTTGGTAAAAGGTGGTGATTATACAGAAGACACCATCGTCGGGGCATCGGAAGTAAAGTCCAATGGCGGAAAGGTAGTGGTGGTGCCACTTGAAGAAGGGTACAGTACTACAGGTACTATTAAAAAGATCATAGGATAACAATAGAGTACTTTTGTAGCAAAACAATTTCTATCAAACTGCATCAATTAAATTAAAGTACACTGCAATAAGAAAAACTATGTCAGTCAACAAAGAAATAAAGCGCATTACCACCCACACAGTGCAAAAGATGAAGGAATCAGGCGAGAAGATTTCAATGCTCACCGCTTACGATTTTTCTTTTGCACAGATCATTGATGGTGCAGGTGTTGACGTAATCCTCGTAGGTGATAGCGCCAGCAATGTAATGGCCGGCCACGAAACTACTTTACCCATTACACTCGATCAGATGATCTATCATGCGGCGTCTGTAGTACGTGGTGTGCATCGTGCGCTGGTAGTAGTTGACCTCCCTTTTGGGGCCTACCAGGGAGACAGCAAAGAAGCGCTGAAGTCTTCTATTCGAATCATGAAAGAAACAGGAGCGCATGCCATAAAATTAGAAGGGGGTGAAGAGGTGGCTGAATCCGTGAAAAGAATTATCAGTGCCGGTGTACCGGTGATGGGTCATTTGGGATTGACACCACAATCGATCTATAAATTCGGAACCTATTCTGTGCGGGCAAAAGAAGAAGCAGAAGCTGAAAAATTAATCCGTGATTCAAAGATTCTGGAAGATGCAGGTTGCTTTGGCGTAGTCCTGGAAAAAATTCCTGCCGGTCTTGCAGAAAAAGTTTCGAAATTGCTGCACATCCCTACCATAGGTATTGGTGCTGGTAATGGTTGTGATGGCCAAGTGTTGGTAATGCACGACATGCTTGGCATCAATACTGAATTCCGTCCACGTTTTTTGCGCACTTATCTCAACCTTCATGAACAGGTGGATGGTGCCGTGAAGCAATACATCAAGGATGTGAAGAGCAGAGACTTTCCGAATGAGAAAGAACAGTATTGAAATGAAAAGTGAAAGATGTAAAAGGATGAGTTGTGAACTTATTAGTGATGACCAATAGATTCTGATTTGAAGGGTGGCCTGCTAACTAACAACACAACAATCCATCTAACTACTTCCGACACACTACCCTCAAAGTTGAATTGCTATGCCCAACGCTACATAACGACCCGAATGTATAGAAGGAGAGACTTTTCCAATTTCAACCGACGGGATATTCCCGGTGCGCAGGATCATCTTTGCTGAATTCTTAAACTTGGCAGCTTTGACATAAAAAGGAATACTCAATGCTGCAACCCCGGCTCCACTGACGATCATCGCTGTTCTGAATCCTTGTTCGAAAAAATTACCAAATATCCCATCTTCTGAATTATGATCTACATTCGTCAAAAGACCGCCTAAGATCATCGCGGCTCCGGCACTGGTGAGCACAATAGCAGCTACTTTATTTCCTTTTTCTTTTCCCTTGTAATAATCCAATGCCTGTTCAACATACATGTGTTTCATACTGTCTGACGTAGCAGCAGCAATATTCTTCTGAAAAGTCAGCAGTTGCGCATTGTCTTTGTTTTTTGACGATGCCATGAATAATGGAATACTGGATATCATTGCAAGACCGGAAATACCATAAAGTACAGAAGGGCCTGATCTGGTATCTTCATAATTGCGTGAATTAGCCATTGACGAGAATACAACATTCCCCACCAAACCGCCTCCTAAAAATATCCAGGCTAATTTTTTCTGATTCTTACTCTTTTTCAGATAATGGTTAATCTGGTTGTCAATATTAGTTGAGGAATATTGATCATTACTGATCTGTGCGAATGATTCAAAAGAAATGAATGCAAAAAGGACGATCAGCAAAAGAAGCTTTCCTGGTTTCATAGCAGTTTTAATAGTTGTTTAAAAAGAGGAGCTATAAGTAGTTGCTTCACAAATATGTGGTAATTTATTGTCTTTGGCAAATGAAGAATTGGTTGAACAGTAACTTATTCATCTTTTTGTATTTTTATTGAAATTACATTTCCAAAACCAATCCCATGTCATTTTCCAATTTCAATCTGCAGAAGCTATCCCGTTTATTACTCGTTCTGATACTGGTACAAAGTATTTCCTCCTGCAACAGAAAGCAAGAAATAGTAACAATTGATCCGGAGATCGCAAAGTATATAGCAGGCTTTACTTCAGGTGTAATTTCCAAGACTGCCCCCATCAAAATCCAGCTTGCCGTAAATACAAAATCACCGCACGTAATCGGAGAATACAATGGTGCTCCACTTTTTGAAACCTTCCCTGCTGTCAAAGGAAAAATTTTTTGGACAGATGCGAGAACTATCGAATTCAGGCCTGAAAAGAATTTGGAACCAGGGAAATTATACACGATCACATTCCGGCTGGGCAAGGTGGCAGATGTACCGGACAAATTTGAAGATTTCGTATTTAATGTAGAGACCATCTCACCTGCGTTTGTCGTGAAAGATGAAGGATTGCGCAGCAGTGGTGATAAAGAGAAAATGTTTTTCCCCGGTACCATAGAAACTGCTGATTTCGAAGATGACAAGACAGTGGAAAAATTACTCAAAGCCACACACAATGATGACAAACTTCAAATAACCTGGCAACACAATACTGCTTCACGCACACATCATTTTACCGTCGATAATATCAGGAGAGGTACCAATGATGATGCCATGACATTGCAATGGGATGGTGCACCAATGAATAGTAAGATCAAAGGAAGTGAATCTGTGAAAGTTCCTGCCATCGGGAATTTCACATTGCTGGATGTTCGTGCTGTCAACGAAGATGGGCAGTATGTTTCTGTTCTCTTCAGCGATCCTATTAGTATTACTCAGGAACTTGACGGCCTGATCACCATTTCCGGTCAGGAGAATATAACACATGCTATCAATGGCAGTGAAGTGAAGCTGTTTCCTTCGCAGGAATTGGAAGGAGACTACACAGTCAATGTTGCAAATGGAATTCAGAATACTTTCGGAGCCTCGCTTTCTCAAAGTCTTGTCTCGAATATTTCATTTGATACGAGAAAACCATCCGTAAGAATGGAAGGCAAAGGAAACATCCTTCCTCATGAAGGAAAAATGACGCTTCCATTTTCTGCTGTCAATCTGAACGCTGTGGATGTGAGCATCATCAAGGTTTATGAAAATAACATTCCGCAATTTTTGCAAAACAATGATTATGGCGGCGACAATAATTTAAGACAAGTTGCTGCGCCCGTTGTGCAACAAACAATTCGCCTGGATGATGATAAAACACTCGACCTTCATAAGCGGCAACGCTTTGCACTTGATATTGACAAATACTTGAAAGCAGAGCCGGGAGCCATTTACAGAGTAGTGATCGGATTTCGTCCGGGATACAGTCTGTACGATTGCTCTGATTCCACAAGAGGCAAATCAGAAGATGATGAACCGCCCTACAATTACGAAGACCCAACGGCACCTGATGACCAGGAGGCCTTCTGGAGCAGGTATGATAATTATTATCCTTATGGATACAACTGGCGTCTTCGGGACAACCCCTGCCATCAATCGTATTACAATAAAGAAAAGTTTGCATTTAGAAATATCATTGCGAGCAATATCGGTATCATCGCCCAGCGTAGCAGTGATAACGAATTGACGGTAGTTGCGACGGATATGATCACAGCAAAACCAATGGAGGGCGCTGAAGTGAAAGTGCTCGATTATCAGCAGCAGGTAGTTGGCAAAGGAACTACAGATAATGATGGATTTGTAAAATTGCCTGTAAACCACAAGCCATTTCTCGTCATCGTTGCAAAAGGCAATGAAAAAGGATACCTGAAGGTGGATGACGGCAGCAGCCTTGCCTTGAGCAGGTTTGATATCGCCGGTGAAGAAGTACAAAACGGAATTAAAGGATTTATCTTCGGAGAACGTGGCGTTTGGAGGCCGGGTGATTCCTTATTTATCAACTTCATTGAAAAAGATCAGAATAACAAATTACCTGAAGGCCACCCGATTGAATTCGAACTTTATGGCCCTACCGGTCAGCTATACACGAAAATGGTACAGCAAAATAATACCGGTGGTTTCAATGTATTCAGAACAGCTACTAACAGTAATGCACCTACGGGAAACTGGAGGGCAAAAGTGCATGTGGGTGGCGCTACATTTGAAAAGACAATTAAGATCGAGACTGTAATGCCCAACCGCCTTACCATCAATCTTGATTTTGGCTCAGATACCCTGCTTGGAAAAAACAGGAACAATGAAGCTGTGTTGAAGGCTGACTGGCTCTTTGGCGCTCCCGCTTCTAATTTGGATGCAACCGTTGACTTGTCGTTGTCTGCGGGCAGATCCACATTCGCTAAATATTCCGGTTTTACATTTACGAATCCTGTTGCTAATGTGCCATCCCAAACTGTAACAGTTTTCAAAGGCAAATTGAATGAAGAAGGCAAGGCTAACATTAAGGCAGGCATTTCTGTAGCAGAAGAAGCGCCGGGCATGATGCGTGCAAATTTATTGATGAAAGTTTTTGAACCGGGAGGTGCGTTCAGCATCAAAACCATGAGTTTACCTTACAGTCCTTATACTTCATACGCAGGAATTCGATTGCCCGAAGGAGATAAGACATGGGGATTCCTGACCACCGGCACTTCGCATACGGCTCAGATTGTGGACGTGAATCCCAACGGTGTTCAATTGGAAGGGAACCAAACAATGGAAATTTCCTTTTACAAAATTCAATGGCGATGGTGGTGGGATCGCAGCAGTGAAGAGTTTAGCAACTTCACACAAGACAAGTACAACAAACTCATCAGTCATGAAATTATAACGCTGAATAACGGTAAGGGCCAGTGGAATTTCAAGGTACCGAGGAATGCATGGGGCCGCTATCTTGTGCTGGTAAAGGATCAGCAGAGCGGACACACTACAGGTAGCACAATGTACATTGACGATCCGGGTTGGCAAAGCAGGGATAATACCGACGACCCGACTGCCGCAAGCATGCTCTCATTCACTTCTGACAAACCTTCATACAATGCAGGAGAAAATATTACACTTACTGTACCTACTAGCGAGGGTGGCCGTGGGCTTATCTCTGTTTCATCCGGGAGCAAAGTGCTGAAGTCATGGTGGTTTGAAACAAAAATCGGGCAGACACAGGTTCAGTTCAAAGCAGAAAAAAACTGGGCGCCTAATATATATGCACAGGTTTCGTTGCTGCAACCTTATGGCCAGACAACCAACGACCTGCCCATGCGTATGTATGGCGTTATCCCCATCAGAATAGACAACAAAGAGACTATCCTCTCCCCTGTTATTGAAATGGCTTCGGTAATTCGCCCTGAACAGCGCACAAGCATTACCGTTAGTGAAAAGAACCATAAGGAAATGTGGTACACGATTGCCATTGTAGATGAAGGTCTGCTGGACCTGACCAACTTTAAAATACCCAATCCGCACAATTATTTCTTTGCGAGAGAGGCATTGTCCGTAAAAACATGGGATATTTTTGATTATGTGATCGGAGCTCATGGCTTCAATATAGAGAGGATACTGACCATCGGTGGTGATCAGGAAGGAACCGGACCGGTACATCAGAAACAAGCCAACCGCTTTAAACCGGTTGTGAAATTCCTTGGTCCTTTCAAATTAGAGAAAGGTAAAACTGACAAGCGTAGTTTCGAACTACCTCAATATGCCGGAGCCGTTCGTGTGATGGTAGTAGCAGCCGGTGAAAATGCTTACGGCAGTGCAGACAAAATGGTGCAGGTAAAGAAACCATTGATGATGCTCGCTACATTGCCGCGTGTACTTAGCCCCGGAGAAAAAACAAAAATTCCTGTTACGGTATTCGCCACAGAAAGCAATATCAAATCTGCAAATGTGCAATTGCAAACCAATCCCTCCTTCGAAATTGAGGGTACCTCCGCACAAACTGTAAGGTTTGAAAAACCAGGTGAGCAAACAATTTTCTACAATGTAATCGAGAAGGAACAGACAGGGATTGGTAAAATAAGATTAATTGCCTCTGCCGGAAACGAAAAAGCCGATTATGAAACGGAAATGGATATACGTAATGCTAATCCTTATGTAACAAGTGTAGTGTCTGCAACGATCAATAGCGGCCAATCAGAACCTTTGCATATAAAACCAATTGGTAACAATTCAAATACAGTGGTTGAGATTTCTGCTGCGCCTCCGATAGACCTGCAAAGGCATTTGGATTACCTGATTGATTATCCTCACGGTTGTGCTGAGCAAATTACTTCAAAAGCATTCGCTCAATTATTCCTCGGCAACCTGATCAGCCTGACTGATAAGCAAAAGGCAAGCGTTGACCAGAATATTAAGGATGCTATTTCCACGCTGAAAAATTTCCAATCACCGGATGGAGGATTTGCCTACTGGCCGGGCGACAGGCAGAGCGATGAATGGGCTACCAACTATGCAGGGCATTTTCTGCTGAAGGCGACTGAAGCGGGATACTTTGTCCCAACCGGTATGCTACAGCAATGGAAATCTTTCGAGCGCAGCAAGGCCAACAGTTGGGCGCCATCTACCACTCAATTCTATGTTGCTGACCTGATACAGGCTTACCGGCTTTTTGTACTGGCGCTCTCTAAATCTCCTGAAATCGGCGCCATGAACAGGCTTCGCGAATTTAAATACATTGCTCCTGAAGCCAAATGGCGACTCGCTGCAGCCTACCAACTGGCAGGGCAGTCCAATGCAGCCAATGCGCTGATCAGTGGATTGGACTTCAATTTCACAAAAACACAAAAGCTGAACTATACCTATGGCTCTTCACTCAGAGATGAAGCAATGGTACTGGAAACACTAACAATCATGGACAAACGAAGTATGGCAGAAAATCTACTGAATAAAGTAGCAGCACAATTATCGCAGGACAGTTGGTATAGCACTCAAACCACTGCTTATGCATTATTGGCCATCTCAGAGTTTGTGGGAAGAAATAATTCCGGTAATAAGATCCAGGCTTCTGTTCGCATTAATGGAAAAGAAACTCCGGTAACTTCAGATAAATACCTCGTAACAGTTCCGGTACAATCCAACTCCGGTAGTCTATCAGTAATCAACAAAGGCAGCGGAGTATTATTTGTAAAGGCCATTACAAAGGGGCAACCACTTACCGGGGAATCCGTACAACTTGCCTCCAATCCATCTCTGCTAAGGATGAAGGTGGAATATATCACTCAAAATAAAAAGCCGGTTGATATTTCCAGATTGATGCAAGGTTCTGACTTTATCATTAAGGTGAGTGTAACCAATCCCGGCAACAGGGGTTTGTATCGTCGGATGGCGTTGACTCAGATCGTGCCATCCGGTTGGGAAATACTGAATACAAGGTTATTTGACGCGGGTGGAATGAATTCATCTCCGATGCAATACCGGGATATCAGAGACGACAGAGTTTATACTTACTTTGATTTGAATCCCGGAGAAACAAAAGTATTTTATCTCAATATTACAGCAGCTTATGCGGGACGGTATTACCTGCCGGCCATCATCTGCAATGAAATGTATGACAAAGAAATCCAGGCTTCAGAAAATGGAAGATGGGTCACAGTGTATGAGCCTAAGGAAAAGGATCAGTAAATGAAAAAGATCAGCAAACGGAAATGGATTCTCTTGTCCATTATCTTTCTGCTACTGGTTGTGTGGTGGTTTACGTTTCCTTCCAGGTTGTTTAAAAAACCATACAGCTATGTATTGGAAGACAAGGATGGACAATTGCTGGGTGCTACCATTGCATCAGACGGGCAATGGCGATTTCCTGCCAATACTGATGTTCCTGAGAAATTTGTAAAATGTATTACAACGTATGAGGACAAACGCTTTTTCTATCATCCGGGTATTGATCCTATCGCTCTGGCAAGGTCTGTTGTGGTAGATATCAAAGCCGGTCAAATCGTCCAGGGAGGAAGCACACTTTCTATGCAGGTAATGCGCATGAGCCGGGAGTCTGATAAAAGAAGTTTCCTGCAGAAATTCATTGAATGTGTACAGGCCGTCAGGTTGGAATGTACTTATTCCAAAAAGGAAATACTCGCTTTGTATGCAGGCAATGCACCTTTCGGAGGTAATGTGGTAGGCCTGGAAGCTGCGGCATGGCGGTATTACGGGCGAAGCGCCAATCACCTTAGTTGGGGCGAAACGGCAGCGCTGGCTATTCTTCCTAACGCACCTTCATTAGTTTATCCCGGAAAAAACAGAGGCGTGCTTCTTGAAAAAAGAAATAGTCTTCTGAAAAAATTATTTCAAAAGTCTGTTATCGATTCCAACACTTTTGTACTTGCAAAATCAGAACCGCTGCCAGGCAAGCCATTGCAATTGCCACAATTAGCTCCTCACCTGCTCCAACGATTCAAATCAGAGAATCAGGGCAATCTAAACTCAATATGCCATTCCACCATTGACCAGGAATTACAAAGGCAAGTGGATGAAATTGTAAATCGGCATCATGATATTTTAAAAGGCAATGCTATCAGGAATGCCTGTGCTATCGTGATCGAAGTAGAAACAGGCAAGGTGCTTGCCTATATCGGCAACATCCATTCCTCTGACCCTGATGACCAGAGCATGGTAGATATTATCAAAGCTCCACGCAGCCCGGGCAGCGCATTGAAGCCAATACTCTATGCGGCGGCGATGAGTGATGGACAACTGCTTCCGAATATGTTGTTACCGGATGTACCTACTCAAATTGGTGGTTATACACCACAAAATTTTGACCGTAATTATGAAGGTGCAGTACCTGCATCATTGGCACTTTCAAAAAGTCTCAATATTCCGGCAGTGAAAATTTTGCAGCAATATAAATACGCCCGTTTCTATGAACTCATGCAGCAAATGGGCATCACCACACTATCCCAGCCTCCGGATCATTATGGATTGTCGATGATATTGGGTGGATGTGAGGTTACATTATGGGACCTCGCAGGCGTGTATGCAGGTATGGCACGTAGCCTGAATCATGCTGCAGGAAATGATGGTCTTGTAAAGCAAAAAGATTTCTTTCAACCTTTATACATTACTGATGAAAAGAAGAAGAAATCAAGCGATAGAATAGTCAATGGATTGGATGCCACAAGTACCTGGTTCACATTTCAGTCAATGCAGGAACTGATGCGACCTGGCGAAGAAGGATTATGGGAGCAGTTTACCAATTCAAAAAAGATTGCGTGGAAAACAGGTACCAGCTTTGGCTTTCGCGATGCTTGGGCTATCGGCATTTCATCAAAATATGTTGTGGGTGTGTGGGTCGGTAATGCCAGTGGCGAGGGAAGGCCTGAACTGATAGGTGTGAAAGCTGCTGCACCGGTCATGTTCGATATCTTTCGGTTGTTGCCGGCTGCTGCGCCATTTCCTGAACCAAAATCTTCATTTACATTCTTACCGGTTTGCAGGGAAAGCGGTTTCCGTGCCCGGCCTGACTGTGATGTCATGGATACACTGATGATGCCACCCAAAGGAAACAGAACTCCTTTGTGTCCATACCATCAACGTATTCATTTGGATGCGTCAGGGCAATACCGGGTGGACGGCAGTTGTTACAATGTTACAGCAATGAAACACACGAGATGGTTTGTATTGCCGCCAACCATGGAATGGTATTACCGGCAGACACATCATGATTACCAGCCATTACCGCCTGTGATGCAGGGATGTAATAATTTTTCAAATGAAAAAATTGACCTTATCTATCCTGTTGCCAATTCCAGTCTATACATACCGTTAGAAATGGATGGCAGCCGGGGTAAGATTGTGTGTATTGCTGCGACAAGAAACAGCAATGAAAAAATCTACTGGCATCTCGATGGCGTATTCATCGGTACCACCACACGCTTCCACCAGTTGGCGATCGATCCCGGAGCGGGAGAACACACACTTACACTTGTGGATAATTCCGGCGAAAGGAAGTCAATAAAATTTACCATTTTAAAAGCCCGCGAATAACTGTGAAATCTCTGTTTGAAATATTACGCTTGATATATCAGCATTTTCCTGCGTCCGGGCTCCGGCCATCGGAAAGAAATTTAAGAATATTACCAAACGACAATAGACCGATTTTAAGATAGACTCTAAATATTTATTCTATCATCTTCCAAACATCTTGTCCAATTCCTCCTTCTTAAATTCCAGATAGACAGGTCTTCCATTGGGTGATGTATTACTGATCTCACATTCAAAAAGGTCATTGACCAGTGCATTGATTTCTTCTGTTGACAATGGTGTTCCTGCTTTGACGGATTGCTGAAACACCAGCGCACGTACCAATTTTTCTCTTGCAGAATACCCGGGATTGGAACTGAAATGTTTGTAGTCTTCTACAAGATGCTCAATGGATTCTTTCTCATTGCCTTTGAGGATGTGTGCAGGTTTTCCGTGGATCACAAATGAGTTGGTACCAAAAGGTTCTATCTGAAATCCAAGCAGAGCAAGGTCTGGCAGTAAATCGTTGAGCAACAACGCATCGGGTTGTGAAAACTCGATTACTTCAGGGAAAAGACTTTTTTGCACTGCAATGGGATGATTCAGCAACGCCTTATTTATTTTTTCGAATAGGATGCGTTCATGAGCATGTTGCTGGTGTATGATGCCAAAGCCTGTTGGAAATTCGACGAGTATGTACGAATTCTGGATTTGTACCCATTCCTTATTTACGGGTCGCTTTTCAGGAACAGGTGAAGCAGGCAAGATGGCGGGTGTTGGCTCAATACGTGGCGCCTTTGCCCTTTCCGTCTCTACATCTATTGTATCAAATCCTTGCAGATTGCTTTTGGATTCGATAAAGTGCGCCTGATTGCTTTGGGTGAAAGTCTGATACAATGAACCTTTCATGGCAGCAGATTGTTTTTCAACTGTGAATGGATTCCTGATGGCTTCCTGCTGCTGTACATCAGAATCCAATTCGAAATCGAGAGCCGGAGTGATACTGAATTGAGCCAGTGCATGCCTTACTGCTGCATTCACAAATGCATAGATCACTTTTTCATCTTCGAATTTTATTTCCTGTTTTGTCGGATGTACATTGATGTCAACTTTTGATGGATCGATATCGATGAACAAAACGTACATAGGAAAACTATCCTTCGGTATCATTTCCGAGAAGGCATTGTTAACGGCATGGTTCAGATAGGCACTCCTTATGAAACGATTGTTCACAAAAAAATACTGATCGCCTTTTGTCTTTCTTGCAGTCTCCGGTTTGCCGACAAATCCCATGATATTGATGTAGTCAGTTTCTTCCTTCACACTTACCAGTTTGCTCTCGTACTGGCTACCCAAAAGTTTGATGATGCGTTGCTTGAGCGAACCGCGATCTAAATGATAGAGTTCCTGGCCATTGGTAGTGAGCGAAAAGAATAGTTCCGGAAAAGCAAGTGCTACTCTTGTGAATTCATCAATAATGTGGCGGAGTTCGGACGTATTGCTTTTCAGAAAATTTCTTCGTGCCGGTACATTGAAGAAAAGGTTCTTCATCGCGATGCTGGTACCTTCAGCAGTAGCCACAGGCTTTTGCTCCTTTACCACGCTGTTTTCAATTTCGATACTTGTCCCCATTGCCTCGCCATGCTTTCGTGTTTTCAGTGTTACCTGTGCCACACCTGCGATACTCGCAAGCGCTTCTCCACGGAAGCCCATCGTTCTGATATGAAAGAGATCATCAATATTGCTGATCTTGGAGGTAGCATGCCGCTCAAAACACATGCGTGCATCTGTTTCACTCATACCCTTGCCATTATCTATTACCTGAACCAATGATTTTCCGGCATCATTTACGAACAGCCGGATTTCTGTTGCACCCGCATCTATTGCATTTTCCAACAATTCTTTGACGGCACTGGCAGGCCGTTGAATTACTTCACCGGCAGCGATCTGGTTGGCTATGTTATCAGGTAATAAATTAATAATATCAGGCACGGCTATTTCCTTATTCTTTTACTGCAAAAATAACTCAATCAAAAGGGTTTCTGGTTGCTGGATCCAAAACGATTTCCACCAACCTTACACAGCGCGGACAACGTAATACACACAGGTGGTGAAAAAATTTCTTACAACGGGAAGTCCACTGATGAATGATGATTGTTTGCGGGGCTTCCATCCGAATTTCCATTCATAGATCGGATTGATAAGAAAGTGTTTTTTCAAAGCCACATTCCATCCTGTTGTATTCAGGATTTTCTCAAATCTCTCAATAGTCAGTCCTGTTTCCTTGACTTCAGCCAGCATGGCAATATTGTCTTGTGGTTCTTTAAAAAGTTGAAGTGCTCCCTTGTATATGGTCATCGGAAGAAGATGCATCCAGGGTAGCCTAGATAATTTCTTATGCCCCATTTGCTGATGGCCCCCATAGGGCATTTGCCATGGTGGGAATCCGAAAAAAATAATGCCTCCCGGTTTGAGAAATTGGTGAAGCCATTGAATTAATTTTTGCTGATCATGGATGTGTTCTATCACATCTTTTAAAATGATTATATCAAATGGTCCTGATATTTCACGGGGATCGACTTTGTAAATATCAGATGTAAAAAAAGAAATTTTCTTTTCCCTTATTTCCTCTTCCAGATATTTCTTCCCATTCACCACCCGATCTGCATCCAATTCCACTGCCACGCCGATACATCCCTTTTCTACAAACGCCTTCAACACCCCACCCTCTCCTGCCCCGATTTCGAGAACATTCATTCCCTGCTGAATCTTGAAGGCTTCTTCTATAAAAGGGATAACATACTTCTCTGCATTCCAGGTCTGCATTTGAAAGTACCGGAAACGGTCTGCATGAAATTCAAACATGAATTATTTTTTCAGTCCGCAAAATAAGCGAAATCCAAATAATGAAATATACAATCCAGAATCCGATGGAATGAATGTGGTAATGAATGAATATTATTATTACCGCCAAACTCGCTGTCCAGGTTAAAGTACAACAGGTGAATTTTCAGATTGAATTTTGTGTCTTTGTAGCAACAAATAGAATTAGCCACTAAGTCACGAAGGCACGAAGAAGAAGTGAAAAATTACTTTGTGTCTTTGTGTCTTTGTGGCAACTAAAATTACATGGAGGAGAAAGGCAGAGAAGACACAGAGAAACCTAAATCTACCATTGGGGTTAAGTCGACACCGGGAGATATTTTCTTCTGTTGTTTCCGAAAGGATTTTTTTCTGCCTTTGTTTTCTCTAACTTCTATTGCTGCCAAAGCGAATTTGTTTTAATGATTTCAATTAATGATTAGGATTGAGTAACGTAACTGGCTGCATGCGATATGCGCTTACATAATGTCCGTTCTGCTGGGCAGGTATCCACCTAGGCCCTTTCCTGATTGCGTTTACGGCAATCTCTGCTAATTTGGTGCCCTTCATGGTAGTGGCGTGAACCTCACTTACATTTCCCTCCTTGTCCACAACAAATCTTACAAGGCACTTTCCAAAATCATTTTCCGTGAATTCATCCAACTCAGATTCTACTGCTTTTCTTACATATTTGATCCATGCCGCGTCTCCGCCCGGAAAGGAAGCCTGCACTTCAACAAAAATTCTGACGGAATCTTCAGAATCCTTTTTATTGACTGGTGTTCCTATCACCTGGGTTGAAGTTTCCTCAGAAGGAGGTACAATGGTGCCATCAAACTCAACCCCAG
>JBDHYH010000004.1:0-68011 GCA_039811325.1 Chitinophagaceae bacterium
GCCGGCGCACAGGCAAGGCAGGATCCCAAGAGAATCGTTTTTGCGGAAGCGGAAAATCAAAAAATACTGCGTACTGCACAATTGGCTTTGGAAGAAGGCATCGCATATCCTATACTGTTAGGAAGCGCTGAAAAGATCAGCCAGATTGCAGAAGCCAATGGTATCGACCTTTCCGGTATGCCGGTAATAGATCCGAAAGGTGATGATATGATGGAAAAGAGAAAAGAATACGGAGAAATTTTTTTTAAGAAACGGCAACGCAAAGGGTTTAATCATTACGAGTCATTCCGTATAATGAAAGACCGTAACTATTTCGGGTGTATGATGGTAGAAAACGGAGAAGCCGATGCCATGATCTCGGGGCTATCAAAAAATTATCCCGATACGGTGCGCCCCGCGATTCAGGCCATAGGGCTGGAACCCGGTGTCAATAAAATTGCCGGCATGTACATCATCATGTCGCGCAAAGGGCCACTGTTCCTGGCAGACACCACGGTAAACTTCAATCCTACTGCCGAAGAACTTGCGGAGATCACATTGATGGTAGCTCGCGAAGTACGTTCATTCGGCATCACCCCGGTGGTTGCGATGCTGAGTTATGCCAATTTCGGCAGCAGTAATTCCCCTGAGGCGAGAATGGTAGCCAGGGCGACACAGATCGTAAAGGAAAAAGACCCTCAACTGATCATTGATGGAGAGATGCAGGCAAATGTAGCTTTCAACAGAAATATTCTGAAAGACAACTATCCCTTCAGCCCATTGGCCAATAAAGATGTGAACGTGCTGATATTTCCCAACCTGGCAGCAGGAAATGTAGCCTATAACTTATTGCAGGAAATAGGTGGCGCTGAAGCAGTGGGCCCAATATTGATCGGCCTGAACAAACCGGTGCATGTATTGCAATTGGGCAGCCAGGTCAGAAGCATTTATAACATGGTGATCATTGCGGTGCTCGATGCGCAGTCAAGAAGCAAAGGCATAGAACCCATAGGAGAGGAGCCACAGAGGAAAAGCCGGTGGAAAAGAAAAAAAACTTCTGAATAATATTCCCAACCCGAAGACATGCATATATTCTCATCGTTTGGCAAGTACCTTCTCATGCTGAGAGGAATGTTTCATAAGCCTGAAAATTTCAAGATGTACTGGAAGGAGTTTATGCATCAATCGGTAGAGATCGGCTATGGCTCATTAGGTATCGTGGTCATCATCTCTTTATTTATGGGAGCAGTCAGTGCGGTACAGACAGCTTATCAATTGGTAAGCCCGTTAATTTCGAAAGAAACGATTGCCCTCATCGTGCGTGATACCGTTCTCCTCGAATTTGCTCCAACACTGATCTGTATTGTACTCGCCGGAGTGGTAGGCAGTAAAATAGCAAGCGAGTTGGGCAATATGCGGGTGAGTGAACAGATAGACGCATTAGAGATCATGGGTATTAACACGAAAAGTTATCTTATTGGCCCCAAGATTTTAGGTGCATTGCTTACCATCCCTTTATTAGTTATACTTGCAATGGTGTTGGGTATTTATGGAGGCCGCCTGGCCGGTGTACTTGGCGGAATCATTTCTGCACAGGAGTTCGACAGAGGTTTGCTGGATGGTTTTGTTGCCAAGAATGTTTGGATTGGATTGGCAAAAGCATATTCATTTGCATTTATCATCAGCAGTGTAGCCGGTTATTTTGGTTATTATGTCAAAGGTGGCGCACTCCAGATCGGCCGTGCCAGTACTGCAGCAGTAATTGCAAGTTGTATCATGATATTGATAGCAGATTATCTCATTGCCTACTTCTTATTGTAGCAGTCGCCACTCATTAGAATTTCAGCTCATGGTCAAAATAGAAAATATCAGAAAATCATTTGAAGACAAAGAAGTACTGAAAGGAATTGATTTTGTTTTTGAAACCGGTAAGACTAACCTCATCATTGGCACCAGCGGAAGTGGCAAAACTGTTTTGCAAAAATGTATGGTGGGACTGCTGGAGGTAGATGAAGGCAATATCATTTTTGATGATAAAATATTCAATCGTATGGGTTCGGAAGAGAAGAAAGAATTGCGCCAGCAGATCGGAATGCTCTTCCAGGGATCGGCACTCTTCGATAGCATGAATGTAGAGCAGAACGTAATGTTTCCGCTCGATATGTTTACGAACTGGAGCAGGAAGGAGAAACTGGATCGTGTCAATTTTGTTTTGGAAAGAGTAAACCTTGCAGGCACCAATAAGAAACTTCCTGATGAGATCAGCGGTGGTATGAAAAAGAGAGTGGGAATCGCCCGTGCTATCGTACTGAAACCGAAATTTCTTTTTTGTGATGAGCCTAACTCCGGCCTGGATCCGCGCACTTCCATGCTCATAGACAAACTGATCCATGAAATCACAAAAGAGAACAACATCACCACCATCATCAACACGCACGACATGAACAGTGTGATGGAGATCGGTGAAAATATCCTTTATCTGGACAATGGAGAAAAAGGCTGGCAAGGCTCCAGCAAAGAACTCGTGTTCAGCAAACATGAAAGGCTGAATGAATTCATCTTCGCCTCTGCGTTTTTGAAAGATGCCAAAGAAATGCGCATGCTCGAAGCCAAAGGTATCATTGATGACAAGCGAGATATCGATCAGATTATCAGGGACGGGAGGATAGATGGGGAAGGAAGTTGAGATGGGAGGGTTTAGATGGTTTAGATGGTTTAGAGGGTTTAGGTGGTTTAGAGGGTTTAGATGGTTTAAAATCGAACTTAATCTATGAACCAAATTTCAAATGTAACTGTCATTTCGATCCGCCGCGCCGGTTAGGAATCTGTCAAATATGCTGCCTAATGCAAATAGTTCCGGCATTTCATTCGTGCACCAGATAGATATCGGGTCGTGGCTTTTATTTTTTTATGACCATCATCAGGAAATGGCGGGCAATGTTCAATATTCCGCCTTTATTTTTTCCAACAGTGCTTTTAGTACAGCTACTTTTTCAGGATACTTCTTCGCAATATTATTCAGCTCGCGCGGATCTTCTTTCAGATTGTACAATTGATCTTCTTTGGCATAACCTGTTTCAATATTGACAGTAGTCATCAAGGCATTTCCATTACTCGGAGTGATGTACTTCCATCCATCTTTGACGATACACAATGCGCTGTTTAATGGTTGCTCTATGATGTATTCTCTATTCTTACGTTGTTTGCCTGTGAGTGTTTTAAAATGATCATGGCTATCTGTAAATTCTCCTTCAGGTAATTTCTGATTCAGCATTCCTGCAAAAGATGCCATCAGATCAATCTGAGAAAACAGAACATCGGACACGCTTGATTGTCTTATTTCCTTGGCCCAATACACGATGAAAGGAACGCGCGTACCACCTTCGAGTGCACTGTATTTGCCACCACGATAGATGCCTGCCGGCTTGTAATCCAGTGCCTGAGCAGTCTCCGCTGAATTATCAAGGTATCCGTCATTTAATACAGGCCCGTTGTCGCTACTAAATATGATAATGGTATTATGCAGCAAGTTTCTTCTTTTTAAAGCATCTAAAATTTCTCCGACAGCATGATCCATTTCGAGGATGGCATCTCCGCGAAATCCTAATTTGCTTTTTCCCTTGAACATTGTAGCAGGCATGCGCGGCACATGGATGTCATGAATGGCATAATAAAGAAAGAAGGGTTTGTTTTGTTTCCTGCTGTTGTCGATAAACGCAATCGCTTTTGAATTGAACGTCATGCCTAATTCTTCGTCAGTCCATTGTGCTGTCTTGCCTCCTTGCATATAACCGATGCGGCCAATACCATTTGTGATGTGATGGTCGTGTCCCTGATTCGGATCATTTTTCATCTTCAGCAATTCCGGATGGTCTTTGCCCAGCAATTCATTTGGAAAGGGATGAGTGTAACTTACTTCGATTGGATCAGAAGAGTCTAATCCTGCAACCACCTGGTTTTCCATAAACACTGTCGGGGTGCGGTCAGCAGTAGCAGGAAAAATAAATGAATAATCAAATCCTACTTCACGAGGGCCGGGAGTGACTTCTTTATTCCAGTCGATTGGAAAACTTTTTCCTAAACCTAAGTGCCATTTGCCAACAACACCTGTGATATAACCGGCTTTCTGAAAAACTTTTGGTAGGGTAGTGATGTCGGTAGGAATTGTAAGATTAGCATTGCCCGGTAGAATGTTGGTGCCTTTCTTACGCCAGGCATATCTGCCGGTTATCAATGAAAATCTTGAAGGCGTGCAGGTGGACGCAGTACAATGCGCATCTGTAAAGCGGATTCCGTTATTGGCCAGCCAGTCAATGTTTGGTGTGTTGATGGCAGTAGCGCCATAGCAACTCAGGTCGCCATAGCCCAGATCATCTGTGTAGATGATGATGACATTGGGGCGTTGCTGTGCGCACCCAGAAATCAGGCTGAATAACAGGAAAAGGCAACTGAGAAAATATTTTGTTTTCATTTTTTTTGTTATTGGCTGGTCGTTTTGCGGTAGCTCATTTAAACTCCCCATTCCCTCTTTCTTGTTGTATTATTTTACCTTCTTTTCAGACGTTGCATGCAACATCTCAATTAATTGCTCCATTCACTTTCTCAATCTCCATTTTACAATTCAATGTCGTTTAATTAAGGAGTAGGTCATGGCGAGGAGGTACGACGAAGCTATCTCCATTCTATTAAGAGCACTAAGGTTACTTCATTCCACTTTAGCCATTCGCAAGAACTCGTCGATGAAAGTGCTTAACAAAACAACATTGATTTAAAATTCTCAATTCTCAAACCTCAACCACATTCACTTTTCGACCAAACGTTCATCAATCCTATAAGCTGCTATTTCTGCAATTCTTGTTGATTTTTTCTGGTCTTGAATTTTCAATACAATAGAATTTACTTCTGTATCCGGAAAAGTCAGTATTCTTTTATGTCCGATAGTTGTGCCTTCTATTTCTTTGATCAGTTGATTGTTCTGATCTTTCAATTCAATGGTGAAGGCAGCACACTGCTGTCCGGCCACGAGGTTCTCTTCAAGAATAATGCAATTGATTGTCGATGGTTGGTTCAGTCTTGTAACAACAGATTGCGTCGCAGGTTTTGAAATCGTTTCAAATGTTTTATTGGTTCTGTCATTTATTTTTGAAGTTCGCATTCTTGATGTACCATTTGTAATATAGAATGAACTCTTTGCGAGCAGATTATTTGCAAAACTTTCTTTGCGCAATTTCAGAAAACCCATCAACGCTGCAGAGTCATTGGGATTGATCTGGCCGCTTGTGTCCGGCGGTACATTCAATAATAGATTGGCACCTCTGCCCACACTCTTTAAATAAATTTCAAACAATTGTTGTGGACTTTTTACCAATGAGTCTTCTTTCTGATGATAGAACCAACCCGGCCTGATGCTTACGTCGCACTCTGCCGGTATATATCTTGCACCAAATTTATTACCGTGGTTGAGCGTGTCAGTAGGGGGAGCACCGGCGCCAATGGTGAAACCTCTTATGTTGAGATTGTTCCAGTTTGTTTTGCCGACAAACCCTTTTTCGTTGCCGCACCAACGTGTGTCAGGGCCAAGGTCGCTGAAGATGATGGTCTTCGGAGAAAGTTTTCTCACGACTTTTTCGAAACGGGGAAAGTCATAGACTTGCTTCTTTCCGTTGGGGCCTTCTCCATTTGCGCCATCCCACCAGAGTTCCCAGATAGGCCCATAGTTGGTAAAAATTTCTTTCAGCATGTTTATAAATACATCATTGTATGCAGGAGTGCCGTAAGTAGGATGGCTTCTGTCCCATGGCGAGAGATACACACCGAATTTCAATCCATATTTTTTGCAGGCCATTGATAGGTCTTTCAGTACATCACCTTTTCCATTTTTCCAATCACTTTCTCTCACAGTGTGTGTGGAATATTTACTTGGCCAGAGGCAGAAACCGTCATGGTGCTTGGCTGTGATGATAATGCCTTTTGCTCCCGCAGCCTTTGCGATGCGGCACCATTGTTCACAATCCAGGTCTTTGGGATCAAAGACTTCCGCTTTTTCATTGCCATGTCCCCATTCCAATCCCGTAAAAGTATTTGGGCCGAAATGAGCGAAGAAATAATATTCCATATCCTGCCAAACCAATTGTGATGGAGTCGGAACCGGCTCTGCACTTTTCTGAGATTGGGAGAATACAGTTCCAAACAAGAAGAGTGTAAATACGATGGTAATACTTTTTTTCACAAGTTGAAATTTTTGAAGACGGAAAGATATTTTATTGTAGTGAAAAATGGCCATGCTTTTATTTACACAGAGTACCACGGAGTACCACAGAGGTGCACAGAGGATCTTCTCAGTGGTTCTCTGTGTCTTCTCTGGCTTACTTCTCTGTGTAATAGTTTTTTATTTACACAAAGTACCACAGAGGTGCACAGAGGATTTTCTTAGTGGTTCTTTGTGTCTTCTCTACCTTACTTCTCTGTGTAATAATTTTTTTTATTTACAAAAAGTACCACTGAGGTGCACAGTGGTTTTTATCAGCAGCTCTCTGTGCCTTCTCTGATTATAATTTCCTTATTGTTTTGGAAACAATCCTTTGAAGGTGTCGGGCACGGAAAATCCTTTAGGGTCTTTTTTTGAATCTTTCCTGTAAAATTCTTCTATTACAAATTCGGCAGGTGCCCAGGTGGTTTCTATGATTCCCTGAAATCTTGATTTCATTTCTGGTGTAGAATTTTTTCTGAACTGGTACATATCCGCCATCTGCTGCATGGCTACATCGGGTTTCCGCCAGGGGCATGTAATTACATTCAGGCCTTTTGCAGCAAAGTAAACTGCTGTCTGATCAGGACGCTCATAATGCCAGTCGCAAATCACAACATCTTTTGGTATCAGGTCAATTGCCCGGTGCGTATTATTCATGCTTGCTTCCCACATTCCCATTCCTGTAGTCTTGCCATCAATGAGCCTGTCGCCCCAAATCCACAACTGCCTTCCTTTTTCCGCGAGATGGTTTCTGAGTTTTGATACCTCACCTGCATATATCTCAGCAGGATCGTGCCCTGAGCATCGTGGGCATTTGCTGTCGGCAATATAAAAGACCTCATCCATGCCGGCATGGAATGCATCTGCTTCGAATACATCGCAGATTTCATCCATAAGCGCAAAAACTACTTTGTGCAGGTCAGGATGCAATGGACAGTAGCTTTTGCAATATAATCCGTCCGCATTGGGCCATACATATTTTTCAGGAATTTTTACCGAAGGTGTTTCATCAAATTGTGGATAAACGGCAAGTAATTTTCCAAGCGTACTCGTCCATGACTGATGGACAAACAGATTGATCTGTGGAACTATCCGGATATTGGCTTTTTTGCATGCAGCAGCTATTTTTTTTATTTCTGATTTAGATAGTGCCACTGTATCTCTCAATTCAGGATGGCTATCCCATTGATAGTTGTAGTCCACACGCAGGATCAGCGTGTTGATCTGGCGGGGTGCTAATTCATTTTTTATAAATTCAAGAAATGCATCAACACCTGCAGGGGTAGGCGCTGCAATGCTTAGCCCTCTTACTGGCAGTGTGTCGGGAACTGCACCGGAAGTAGTGTTTTTATTTTGAGATGAAACACGTGTTGCACACATAGACAAGATCATTGAAAATAAAATCAGTTTTTTCATAAACAATTGTTGAGATTGGTCTTAATTTTCGTATAAGCTTTGTAGTTAAAGAAAAATGGCGGCCTGTAAATTTATGGAATAGTTTCGGAAAGCGCCTGTTTTTGAAAGTTATATTTGAGGCACCATTCTTAATAGTATTTGGTAAGAGATTAGGACAGCACCTCCGGAGGCGGTGGTGTTGGTCGCGATTTGTCTTCGGGCAAAGGAATAAAGGTGTCGTGATCGTTGGGCGGCAATATGATTCTCCCCTGCTTCCAGTCTTCCTTTGCCTGCTCTATTCTTTCAGCACGGCTCGATACAAAATTCCACCAGATATACCTTGGCCCTAAAGGTTCACCTCCAAGCAGCATGATGGTGGATTCCTCATTTGCTATGATCAATGGATCGGATGATTTGGTAAATACGAGTAACTGTCCTTTGTGATATTTATTGCCATTCACTTCTATGCTTCCCCTGGCAATATAAACTCCTCTCTCGCTGTGATCCTGTGGCAAGCCGAACCGTGCATCTTTTTTCAATAGCACATGCAGGTAAAACATAGACGAGTGTGTTTTTACATGGCTTTGCAATCCATAAGCATTTCCTGCGATTAAGCGCATCCACACACCAGTGTCTGTGAAAACCGGCAGTACATCCGGTTTGTAATTTTTGAAAGATGGATTTGTTTCTTCATCTTTTTCGGGCAATGCCACCCATGTCTGAATCATTTCCAATTGGCCTTCGGCAAGTACACCGGGGTTTTCAAATCTCTCACTATGGGCAATTCCTTTTCCCGCAGTCATCCAGTTTACTTCCCCCGGTTTAATCTCCTGTTCTACTCCCAGGCTATCCCGATGAGTGACGCTGCCACCCAAGAGATAACTGACTGTGGACAACCCGATATGCGGATGCGGCAACACATCAAATTTGTGCGCATCGGCAACAGGAATACTTACAGGGCCTGCATGGTCCATGAAAATAAACGGGCCTACCATTCGCCGGAGGCGGAATGGAAGAATTCGGTTTACTTCCATACCAGGCGCTATCGCAGCTTTGCGGGAGTCAATAACCATTTCGATCATGCAATAAAGCTAAGAGTTTTTATAATAACCCCGGTGGGCTCAATGGTGGAATGCGGGATGGAACCTGTAAACGGTTTCTCTCAGGTATTCCCTGTCCAGGTGAGTATAGATTTCGGTGGTGGTAATACTTTCATGCCCCAGCATTTGTTGAACCGCACGAAGATCGGCACCGCCTTCGATGAGGTGTGTAGCGAATGAATGTCTGAATGTGTGTGGTGATATATTTTTGGTGATCCCTGCTTTATGTGCGAGTTCTTTAATGATAATAAATATCATGACGCGGGTCAGGGATTTTCCTCTACGGTTTAGAAAGAGGATGTCTTCGAATCCTCTGATACGGGGTTGATGTACCCTTACTTCCTCCAAATAAATCCGGATGTACTTTAGGGCTTCTGAGCCAATAGGAATCAGTCTTTCTTTACTTCCCTTTCCTATAACTCTTATAAATTCTGCGTCCGCAAATATGTTGGAAATAAGCAGTCCCGTTACTTCGCTTACGCGGAGGCCACAACTGTACATTGTTTCTATGATTGCCTTATTGCGCTGACCTTCAGGAGTGCTCAGGTCTATAGCGTCTAATATCATTTGTATCTCCTGCACTGTTAAGAAGTCAGGAAGTTTTCTTTTTTGTTTGGGAGGCTCCAATAATATTGAGGGGTCACTTTCAATTATTTCTTCTGCCAGGCAATATTTAAAAAAACTCCTGATTCCCGAAATGATCCTCGATTGAGAAGCGGTAGATAACCCAAGTGCATGAATATTGGAAATGAATCCTTCGAGTTGAAGATAACTGATCGTTTCCGGAGTAGCTTCAATTTTTTGGTCTTTAAGATAAGTGGTCAGTAATTCAATATCGTGGAGATAGGCAGCAACAGAATGAACTGACAAAGATTTTTCCAGATTCAGATAATCATAAAAACCTTTTTTGTATTCTTGCCACATGAATGAAATGAATTTTGTGAAAATATTTCCGCCTTTCTTTCGGGAACACTTACATTTACATCCAAAAGTATAAATATTTGTTGCGCTTATGAAACCTGCGATCCTTAAAAAATTAGACAAGGATTTTAAACTCAATAGAAGAAAATTTCGAAACTTTATTACCCGACAGGAGCAAAAACTTACTAATAAGGATTTGAACATGGTAGAAGAAGCGGAGCGGCAGGCATGGAAAAAAGTGGATTGCCTTTCTTGTGCCAATTGCTGTAAGACGATGAGCCCTACCTATAACAGGGAAGATATCAAAAGAATAGCAGCTCATCTAAATATGACCACGGCAGAGTTTAAGAAAAAATGGTTGTATTATGACAAGAAAGAGAAAGACTGGATGAATGTATCACAGCCGTGCCAGTTTCTCGATCTGAAGACTAACAAATGCAATATCTATGAGGTGAGGCCTGCAGACTGTGCGGGTTTTCCACATCTAATGAAAAGACCTTTCAGGGATTATTTTTATATTCACAAACAGAATATTGAATATTGCCCGGCTACTTATGCAATGATCGAGAAGTTGCAATCTCTTATGAAAAAAGAAGGATGATTCTGGTTTATGCTTTTGCTGCCAGGTGAACAGGGGAAGGATTTGTAATTATGCTACATCTAACGTGGGAAAAGATTTTTTTGATCTGAACTGGAGTTGCTGTACCCGAATTGTCATTAGTGATAACTTTGAGAAGATTATTGAGCATAGGAAGAATGGTGGTTGTAATCTTGCAGGTTGCATTTGATAAGCCGGATTAAAATAGACTTTTCCAGGTGCAGCGATCGGGCATCGAATTCCGAATCGCTCTTCTATGAACGGACTGAATATTTAAAAACAACATTTCCTTCCGGGCGGGAACAACGTACAACTCAGCCCGGTGGAAAAAGAAAACAAATAATGAAAAATGATCCGCCGCAGCGGACGAACTACGACCAACTAATAATGTGCAAGTACAGTTTTTATATATTTCTCATCAGTTGCTTTTTAGGAATTTCGTGTCATGACAACCATCCAAAAGATAAACCTGTTATTATATCGGCTCCCGAAAAGATGGATGATGCCGTTTCGGGAAAGATTCAGGATGTATTGGATTATGCCCAATCAAATAATGGGAAAATCAATGACAGCAGTACATTATCTGCTGTGAATGTTGTATCAGCATTTTATACTTCAAATAATTTTAAGAGCATTTGGAGTAGTAATGAAGTAGTAAAGCCCCTGGCTGATTCTCTGGTAGCATTCATAAGCCAGTCGCGCTATTATGGATTGTTTCCATCAGATTACCATCAGGAGGAATTGCAAAAGATTCATCAGCAACTTCAGGCAGATTCAATGGCGGCAAGAAATGCAATGGTATGGACACAATTAGATTTGCTGTCAACAGATGCATTTTTCATGTTGCTCAAAGATCTGAAGCAAGGTAGGTTAGTAGACGACAGCATTTCAATTTTGAAAAGAAAGAACTGGATCGACAGCTTCTTTATCAATAATCTGAAGGAAGTATTTGATAAAGTGCAGATCACTGCTATTCTCGATAGGGCAGAGCCCCATTTATTGCAGTATGATTCGATCAGGTACAGCCTGAAAGATTTTGTTGATAGCATGGATACCGGTACCTATCAAAACATCACCTTCCCATACACGGATACCCTGGAATTTAGAAAAAACGTATATGCCAGGATGTTACAGGAAGGCATTGGCCAGGAGGGTATTCAGGATCCGGATTCCATCCAATTGGCCACAGCCATCAAAAGCTATCAAAAGAAGCATAACCTCGAAGCTGACGGGAAGATAGGCCCTGCCACAGTCAGGTCAATGAACAATACAGATCGCAATAAATTTATCAGTGCAGCCATTTCACTGGATAAGTATAAAGGAATGGATTCATTGCCTCAAACCTATTTGTGGGTAAATATTCCTTCTTTTAAGCTCGAATTGTGGGACAATGATACTGTGATACTGAAGTCTAAGGTGATTGTGGGGAAACCGCAGACACCGACTCCTGAATTGTCATCGCGTATCAACAATCTCGTCCTATTTCCTACCTGGACTATCCCTGAAAGTATCATTAAGAAGGATATATTGCCGGAATTGAAAAAGGATCCCGGTTATCTTGCAAGTAAAGGGTACAATCTGTTTACGGATTCGGGTACAATAGTGAATCCTTACACTGTTAACTGGTCAAGGTATAAGAATGGTATTCCGTGGAGGGTAATACAAGGAAGCGGAGATGACAATGCTTTAGGTATTTTTAAATTTAACTTCAGCAACCCCTACAGCGTTTACCTGCATGATACCAATCAACGATATTTGTTTGCAAATACTAACCGTGCTCTTAGTCATGGATGTGTGCGGGTACAGAAATGGCAGCAACTGGCGGATTTTATTGTGGACAGGGACAGCGCTATGCAAAGGCCAGGTTCTTTGAATTATTCAAAAGACAGCATTCAGGTCTGGATTAAAAAACAGGTAAGAAAAAGTATCATGGTCAAAAATAAGTTATCATTATATATCGTCTATTTTACATGCGCTGCCGAAGGCAATAAATTGGAGTTTTATGACGATATATATGGATACGACAGACAATTGGCTGAGAAATACTTTAAAGGCAAATAAATGACGTGTATCAAATTAGTGAAAATTTGTATTTTATTGTTATTTATTCCTGCATTCACCTTTGCACAGGCTGATAGCACCATTACTAACATTTCGAACCAAACAGATTCCCTGATCACCGGAAAGGCGCTGCATGGCATTGCAAGTTATTATCATGACAAATTTGAAGGCCGCAAAATGGCTAACGGACGGGTGTTTTCTCAAAAAAAGCCAACTGCAGCCTGTAACATTCTGCCATTAAACAAATGGGTGAAAGTAACCTGTGTCAGGAACAATCGTTCAGTAATCGTAAAAATCACTGACAGAATGCATCCTAAAAATAAAAGACTGATTGATCTTTCACTTTTTGCAGCAAAGGAATTAAAAATGGTAGGACATGGACTGGTCAAGGTTAAAGTGGAGGTTCTGAAGAACTATATCCCTCCAAAAAGCCAATAATAACAGGTTTGTGATACTTTATCCACTTCCCGGAATAAAATTATTTTATCCTCTAAAGGATTGCCGTTATTTTTGCCGCAAAACTTTCAAAAAAATGTTTATGAAAAAATTTTCCTTGTTCATGCTCCTGGCCGTCCTTTCAATTGGGGCATTCAGCCAGTCAAATGATTACAAGAAAGGAAAAGCATTAGGGCTTAGCTTTTTCCTGAATGATTTTAAGGCTGCTTCTGTTCTTCGTACAAACGGGGTTGTTGAATTGTTTAAGAATAAAAACTTCTTCAACACCAATAATATGAATCCGGGTATTGCGGTAAATTACTACCAGGGCCTGTCAAAACATATTGATTTTGCAGCAAGCCTCGGGGGTAGTTTTCTTGATTATCCCATTAATAACATGCCTGCCTTCAATGCAGACAATTTCTACCTTGAAGCTACAGGCCAGGTCAATTTGAAATTGCTCAGCGATTACTATTGGGTTACCCCTTATATAGACCTTGGAGTAGGAGCCAGCAAATACCTGAGTAACTATGCCGCCTTTATTCCTACAGGCGTGGGTATCCAGGTGAATTTTCTGGATGCGGCTTACCTGACTATCAACTCACAATACAGAATTCCTGTTACAGAAAGAGCCAGTTACCATTTCTATCACAGCATTGGGATTGCAGGAACCATTTCGCAAAAGAAAGAAGTAGCTCCGAAAGTAGTTGAAATCCCCAAACCGGTAGTTTTGGACAGGGATCATGATGGTGTAGTTGATTCTTTGGATAAATGCCCGGATGTACCAGGAGTAGCAGCGCTCAACGGATGCCCGGACAGAGATGGAGATGGCATCGCTGATGCTGATGATAAATGCCCTGATGTGCCAGGTCTCGCAAAATACCAGGGTTGCCCGATTCCGGATACTGATAAAGATGGTATCAATGATGAAGAAGATAAATGCCCCAATGTTCCGGGTGTAGCTCGTTATCAGGGCTGCCCTGTTCCCGATTCAGATGGTGATGGTGTGAATGATGAAGAAGATAAATGCCCTCATGAAGCAGGCCCTGCCTCCAACTTTGGTTGCCCTGTGATTGACGTGAAGATTGTGGAAAAGGTAAATAAGGCAGCGCAGAATATTTTCTTCAGCACTGCTAGCTACAAATTATTAGCTAAATCTTTCAAATCTTTGAATGAAGTAGTTCAGGTAATGAAAGAAAATCCCACCTATAAGATAGCTATTGACGGGTACACAGACAATACAGGAAATGCTGACAAGAATCAGACGCTTTCTGAAAACCGCGCTAATTCTGTAAAAGAATATTTAGTGAAAAACGGAATCGATGAAAGCCGTATCACCTCTACAGGTCATGGTATCAATGATCCGATTGCTGACAATAAAACTGCAGCAGGACGTGCCAAGAACCGTCGTGTAGAAATGAAGTTGACGAATTATTAATCATCTTATCTTTTAGAAATTATAGAGGTTGTCCTGATAGACAGCCTCTTTTCTTTTGAGGGAGGATTTGCCATCCTGCATGCAAGTTTTTGATATTCCATTAATTTTACTGCTTTACATTTTTAAATATTAATGACAAGAATGAAACTGCTATTTCCTCTGTTTCTCCTGATGACGTTAAAGCTTTCTGCACAATCAGAGAAAGTCCAAAATCGCATTTCTATGAACGAATATTCAATATTTCAAAAAGTAAAGGCAATGGGTACAGAGGTACCCCACTCAATTAAGAGTACAAATTTTGAATCTGAAATTCGCATCAACAATCTGGACACCGGCATAGCCCCAAACAGGGTATTGCCTGTTGCCACTCCTGAATCACAGGGTTTGAATGGAGCTCAAATAACGAAGGAAATAGATTCCATTGCTCAACTCGGCATTGAAAAGAGAGCCTATCCGGGTTGTGTCGTTCTGGTGATGAGAAATGGAAAGATTGTTTTCGAGAAGGCTTATGGCACGTATAACTATGATACACCGGAGCCTGTAACAATCAAAACGATTTTTGATATGGCTTCAGTTACCAAAATTTGTGCTACCACATTAAGTGTAATGAAATTAGTGGATGAAGGAAAGCTGCGTCTTGACAAATCTCTTGGTAGCTATTTGCCCTGGGTTAGGAATAGTGATAAAGCAGATTTGAATATTGAGAAAATTTTGCTTCATGAAGCAAGGCTCGTGCCTGATGTTGTGTTTTATAAAAAAACCATCGATTCAGTAACGAAATTGCCTTCTACAGAATATTTCCGGCACGACTCATCTGCTGCATTTGGTGTTCGGGTAGCAGCACACTTGTATTTGCGAAGTGATTATTGGAAAACCATGAATCAAAGTATTGTAGATAGTAAACTGCTTGCTCCCAACAAATATGTTTACAGTGATAACGACTTTATTTTTATGGGTGATATTGTAGAAGCTATTTCAGGTTTGAGAATAGATCAATATGCTGATAAATATTTTTACAAACCGATGGGATTGACTTCTATCGGATTTAATCCACGCAACCGGTTTGATACTAACCTGATTGCTCCTACAGAAATGGATACCTATTTCAGGCATCAGCATTTGAGAGGAGATGTACATGATGAAGGAAGCGCCATGTTTGGTGGTGTTGCCGGACATGCGGGTTTGTTCAGTGATGCTGAAGATATTGCTGCTGTATTACAAATGTTTTTGAATGGAGGTTCACTAAATGGCAAACAATATATTAAACCTGAAACGTTGACTTTGTTTTCTGCATATAACAGCAGCATTAGCAGGCGGGGAATCGGGTTTGACAAACCTCAGAAGGATAATTTTACTACTACCGATCCACATCCATATCCTTCAAGATTTGCTTCACCACTCACTTTCGGACACACTGGTTATACCGGTACCAATGTGTGGGTAGATCCGAAATACAATTTGGTATATGTATTTCTCAGCAACCGGGTAAATCCTTCGAGGAGTAATAAACTCTATGAATACAATATAAGAGGAGGAATTCTTGATGTCGTTTACAAATCGATGGTACCCGCAATTCCTGAGGTATTGAAGAGGGCAACAATGGTGAAAGATAGTCAGAAATAAAGCCTGGCTGAGGTATTACTAAAACTGCAATGTAAATACCGTTCCCTTGCCTTCTTCACTTGCTACGAGTAAATTGCCATGGTGTGCTCTCATGATTTGCCTGCACAGGCTTAAACCGATACCGCTTCCGTTTTTTCGTGTAGTAAAAAATGGGATAAATATTTTTTCAAGCACTTCCTTCGTCATTCCGATTCCGTTATCACAAACTTTGAGTACTGTTTTATTCTGAACACTATCACCGGATAGAGTGATGATTTTTTCATTCTTGTCTTTCACGGCTTCTATCGCATTTACTACAAGGTTAATGAGCACCTGCTCTATCAGCGTATTGTCAGCGTCGAGTTGAAGCTGCGGGTCTTTCAGTAAAATCTCCATTTCAATTCCCTTTGATTCGAGTGTGGGCCCCATCAGGTTGAAAATATTTTCAAAGAGATCACATACATAAAAAGTTTTCACATCCGGTGCTGCTATTTTATTCAGGCTTCGGTAAGTTTCTGCAAACTTCAACAGGCTCTCACTTCTTCTTTTGATAGTATCTATCCCGGTGGTTACATCTTCTAAATTGATGGGTTTATCAGGCGTGTCAGCCTTTGAATATGCAAGCCGCTGTTGAAGCGTAGCTGCAAGTGAGGAGATAGGTGCCACACTGTTCATGATTTCGTGTGTCATCACGCTCAATAACTTTTTCCATGCTTCACTCTCGGTTTCTTCGACAGCAGTGCTGATGTTTTGAAACCCAACTAATACATATTTTTTATCACCAGTCTGAAAGGCGGTGGAAGTAAGCAATAATTTCATTTCCTGCAACCCCAGATAGGTGCTGGCGATTTTACTTTCTCCCGGCTTTAGGTGTATGATGTCACGAAATAACTCAGGATGCCTTTTCTCAAGGCTTTCCAGTGATTTAAGGTAGGGCAGTTGCAACATTTGTTTAAGCGATTCATTGATCCAGAGTACCTCATGAGAATCCACATTGTAAGACAGGATACCTGTATCCACCATCTCAAGTATCTTTTGGAGGTATTGGTATTGAGTTTCCTTGTCCTTGCTTACAGTTCGGAAGGTGTCATTGATTTCGTTGAAACCAAGCCGTAGCGCTTTCAATTCTACAGGCGCTTTTTTTACATTAAAGTGCCGTGAAAAGTCTTTATACTTAACCGACTCAAGAAAATCGTCGAGCTCTGAATATGCTTTTTTTTGCGAGCGGTATATATAAATCAGTTGAAACAAAGTGAGTGGCAACAACAGGATTAGAAATTCAAATCGCTTTTGCAATATGCAGAATGCAGTAGCTATCAGGGTCGCAAACAGTATTATGATCCCAACCAGTATTTTAATCTCAATTTTTCTCAGCATAAATAGAGAAATTGAATGCTTGATTAAATGTCATATTTGTTTAGCCTTCTGTACAATGCAGTGCGGGTAAGCCCTAATTCTTTTGCAGCACGGCTGATATTACCATTGTGTTTCTCGATAACTTTAAGAATGGTATTTTTTTCAACAGATTGAAGATTGAGCGGAATACTTTGATGTTCTGTTGCTGGATCCGGCGCCTTTTCCAGTGGTGAAAAAATAATTTCTTCGGCTGTCAATATATCCTTATCACACATGATCAATGCCCGTTCCATGGCATATTGAAGTTCTCTTACATTGCCGGGGAAATGGTAGCGGTATAATTTTTCAACTGCTTTTGAGTCCAATTCCGGTTTTGTTTTTAAGTATTTCTGTGCATACACTTCAAGGAATTTATTGGCAAGTAACACAATATCGCCATTACGTTTTCTCAACGGAGGTACCACGATCTCCACGGTATTGATTCTGTAAACGAGGTCTTTTCTGAACCGGCTTTCATCTGCCAGTTCGCTCATTGGAATATTGGTGGCACATATCAGTCGTATGTCTATATTCATCGGCGTGTTACTACCCAACCTCGTTACCTGCCTGTTTTGTAATACACTAAGTAGCTTGGCTTGTTGTTGCAATGTGATGTTTCCGATTTCATCAAGAAAAAGAGTACCGCCATTTGCTGCTTCAAAGCGGCCCTCGCGATCATCATTCGCACCTGTGAAGGATCCTTTCTTATGGCCAAATAATTCACTTTCAAAGAGCGACTCCGTCAATGCGCCTACGTCAACTTTGATGTAAGGCTTTTTTGAGCGCATCGACAGGTTGTGAATGGCTCTTGCTATCAGGTCTTTGCCGGTACCGTTTTCGCCTAATATCAAAATATTGGCATCAGTCGGTGCGATTTTTTTTATTTTATAAAAGAGTTCTTCCATCACTTCAGATGCTCCTGCTATTTCATTAAATGCGTTTGACTCTTCAGAGGTCCTTGGTTTTTGCAATCCTGCTGCACGATCCTTAAGCAGGTCTTTGATGGTATTGATGAGTCTTTCATTGTGCCAGGGTTTTACGATGAAATCGCATGCCCCTTCTTTGAGCGCACGTACTGCAAGGTCTATATCGCCATAAGCAGTAATCATAATGACACAAGCCTGCGAACCAAATTCCTTTATCTTTTTCAGCCAGTAAATTCCTTCATTTCCTGTGTTGATCGAACTCTTGAAATTCATATCAAGCAGAATGATATCAAAGTTGTTTTGTGAAAGAAGTGTACGGATATTTTCCGGGTTTTTTTCGGTAACCACTGCGTGTGCTTCAGTTTTTAAGAGCAACCTGACGGCAGTCAGGATATCCGGGTCATCATCCACCACCAATATACTGGCATTCTTAAGTACCATTAATATTCAATTTACTTGTACACAAGATTAAGAAAAAAATAGTTGGTGATTTTTATTATTGAAAATTATTTTATTAGTGGTTGTTATGACTGATAGATTTTCCATTGATTACTCCTTAGCATCTTGAAATCATTCTCGAGATGTTTTTAGAATCCTTTCTGCTTGCAGGTAGTACCATCTGTTTCAAAAGCGGACAGTTCATATTCCAAAAGCGTACACCATGCATGAACAGCGATTTTCTAAATGCATGATTTTCAATAATTCACACCTTGGCACCGAATTGTTATTGTATTTGGCACAGGGCAATTAAATAAGTCCTGTAACAAAAACAAATAGAAAAACGTATTTACAACCATTAAAAACAAAAGTCATGAAACTTCAATCAAACACTTTGTTGCCTTTGCTTTCTAAAGCAAGTGTAGCCCGCCTTACCAGGATCGTAGATGAAACTCCTGATGTGTTATTATCAGAAAACAAAAAATCCGGAATGAGCGCTGCTGATCTTTGGAAGATACACAGCCAGAAAAGAAATTTTCGGGTGCGCAGGTTTATTTAATTCAAATTTCTTTCACCACTAAAAAATTATCAATCATGAAAACTCAAACAATGTTATTGCAAACTTTAAGCAATGAAGACTTAAAAAATCTGACAACTGTTACAAAGGAAACCCTTGATTCACAAAAAAAGAAAAGTACTTCTTTTACGTATGCTGAAATGTTGAATATCCAAAGAAGCAGGCGGGTATTTGCTGCTCACAGGGGCCTGTTAGTATGAAATGGGAATGTATCATTTGCGTACCAGATTGTATCAAAAGCGAACACTTTTATTTTGTGTCTTTGGCATAAAGGTGCGTAAATCAATCAGTTGGAAAGTGGCATACAGTTTAATTCTTAATTTGTGCAACAGATAATAAAGTAAGATTCAATGGACAGAATAATTGAAAAAAAGAAGTGGAGCAGGAAGCGGATACTGACGATTGCAGGTGTGGTAGCAATAGTCGGGTTGATACTGGCCAGTTATTTTTTGACTTCCGGAAAAAGCAAACTAAATGTGGATTTGGAAAGAATATCCATTGGGGAAGTGAAAAATGGAAACTTTAAGGAATTCATTCCTGTAAACGGAATTGTACTTCCTAAAACAACCATCTATCTTGATGCAGTAGAAGGCGGACGTGTAGAAGAAAAGTATGTCGAGGATGGGGCTATTATGAAAAAGGGACAGCCAATATTAAGGCTCTCTAACACAGATCTTCAATTGGGATTGGTAACCCAACAGACAAACGTTTACAACCTGCTTACTCAAATGCAGATTTCAAAAAATGCTGCACAGCAGAACACAGTTTCAAAACTCAACCAGGTAGCTGATGTAGAAAGTGAATTCAAAGAAGCAGAGCGTGTATATAATTTAGATAAGCAGCTATTTGGGCAGAAGGTGATCGGCTCACAGGAATTCGAAAAAGCAAAAAACAATTATGAGTACTTGCTCAAAAAGAAAAAGCTGAGTGGACAGATTCTTTCACAAGACTCATCAAGTACAGAGCAACAGTTGCAACAGGCAAGGCAATTGTTTGAAGGTAGCCAGAATGCATTGAAAGTAATGCAGCAAAAAGTGCAGGACCTCATTGTGCGTGCGCCAATAGATGGACAGTTGACATCGTTGGATGCGGAAGTAGGTCAGTCAAAAAATAAAGGAGAAAGGCTGGGACAAATAGATGTTTTGGATGGATATAAAGTGAGAGTGGATATAGATGAACATTACATTTCAAGAATTTTTCCCGGACTCACCGGAGAATTCGATTTCAACAATAAAACTTACCAACTCAAAATAAAAAAAGTGTATAGCCAGGTGGCCAATGGAAAGTTCCAGGTGGATATGGAATTTTCAAGTGATGTACCACAGGGAATCCGTCGTGGTCAGTCATTGCAGATAAGATTGGCCTTGAGTGATGAGACCACAGCATTACTGGTACCTAAGGGTGGATTCTATCAACAGACGGGAGGTAACTGGATATTCAAATTGAGTAAGGATGGAAAGACTGCCTATAAAGTGGACATTCAGTTAGGCAGGCAGAATCCTGATTATTATGAAGTGCTGGAAGGGTTAAAGCCTGGTGATAAAGTGATCACGAGCAGCTATGAAAACTTCGGCGACATGCAAGAATTGATACTTAAAAATGATTAAAAATTGTTTATGAAAAGAATAATGATTGTGATAGCAATAACCGCGGTGATGGTTCAATTTTTGGGGACAACACTGGCATACAATTCTGGAAACTGTTGCAAGATTGCTAAGCAGGAAAAGAATGTGGGTATGCGGTATCTTCCATTCTTTAGTAATATTTAGACGAAAAATATTTTTTGAAAACCAAATACTAAAACAACAAAAATGATAAAGATCAACGACCTGGAAAAAGTTTACAGAACGGAAGATGTGGAAACCGTAGCATTGAACAAATTGAGTTTTTCAGTGAACACAGGGGAATTTGTGGCTGTGATGGGCCCTTCAGGATGTGGTAAATCTACTTTGCTGAATATCCTCGGATTGTTAGATGAACCGGATGGTGGTAGTTTTCTATTTAACGGCCAGGAGGTAGCACACTTCAAAGAAAGGCAGCGGGCCGATCTTAGAAAGAAAAATATCGGGTTTGTGTTCCAGAGTTTTAATCTGATCGATGAACTAACGGTATTTGAGAACGTAGAACTTCCACTGATTTATCTTGGTGTAAAATCTGCCGAAAGAAAAGAAAGGGTAGAAGAAGTGCTGAAAAAGATGCAGATCATGCACAGGAGGAATCATTATCCCCAGCAGCTATCAGGCGGACAGCAACAACGAGTAGCGGTAGCGCGAGCAGTAGTGAATAAACCAAAGCTCATTCTCGCGGATGAACCTACAGGAAACCTGGACTCCAGCAATGGTAATGAAGTGATGGAATTATTGACTGATCTAAACGAGCAGGGAACTACCATCATTATGGTTACACACAGTGAACACGATGCTAAATACAGTCATCGGATCATCCGCATGCTGGATGGACAAACTGTGACTGAGAATATTCTCGTGTAGTGGTTTCTGGTAAGAATAATTATTCTACTTTTTCAAAATATTATTACAGGTGTTCAGAAATTATTTACAGACTACATTTAGAAACATTCGAAAGAAAATTACATTCAGCATCCTGAATATTACCGGCCTTGCCATAGGTATTGCCTGTGCCGGGTTGATCTTTTTATGGGTGAAGGATGAAATGACATTTGATGATTATTTCTCCAACAAAGCAAACCTCTACAAGATCAAGGATTATCAGACTTACGATGGGCAGACATTTACATTTGACTCCTCACCCGGTCCGCTTGCTGAAGCTATAAAGGAAGAAGTACCCGGAGTAAAGAACACTACCAGGTGTAGTTGGCCTATTGACCTTCCATTCATGGTATCAGAAAAAGAAATCATGGAAAGAGGATTTTATGTTGATCCTTCCTTCCTGAAAATGTTTCAGCTGAAATTCCTGGAAGGAAATGCTCAAACTGCATTCAGGGAATTGAAGAGTGTCGTTGTAACGAAAGAATTGGCCGAAAAACTTTTTGGCAATGCACACGTAGTTGGAAAGACGATTCGGATGGGTAACGATGAACCATTTATGATTTCCGGAGTAGTAGCTGACCTGCCGCAGAACGTAACGCTAAAGTTTGAGTGGCTGGCTCCTTTCAAAAATTTTGAAAATCAGAATTCATGGTTGACTGCATGGGGCAATAATGGTGTTATCACTTTTGTAGAAACATTGCCGGGAGCCAATATTCAGGCAATCAATCATCAGCTTTATGATTTTTTGAAAACAAAAGGAGAACATCTCATTGCGAAATTTTCTATTTATCCCATGAGCCGCTGGCATCTTTACGATCAGTTTGAAAATGGTAAGGAAGTAGAAGGCAGGATGAAATTCGTCAGGTTGTTTACAATAATTGCGTGGATCATACTGGTGATAGCTTGCATCAATTTTATGAACCTCGCAACAGCACAATCAGAAAGAAGATCGCGCGAGGTGGGAGTAAGGAAAGTATTGGGTTCGGGCCGGTGGGAACTCATTGGTCAATTTATGACCGAATCATTTTTGATGGCTTTCATTTCAACAGCAATTGCAGTCCTGCTCATTTTTGTTTTGCTACCCGCATTCAATACTTTGGTGGATAAAGCTCTCGTCCTGAATTTAAGCGACAGTTTTACCTGGATGGGGCTTCTTGGCATTATCCTGGTTTGTGGCTTCATAGCCGGTAGTTATCCGGCATTGTATCTTTCTTCTTTTAAGCCTGTAAAAGTGCTGAAAGTGAGCAGGTCAATAGGCAATGATGGCGCTTCATTGGTTCGCAAGGGTCTTGTCATACTTCAGTTTGCAATTTCAATCATCCTTATTATTTCCACAATCATTATATACCAACAAATCAACCACGCGAAGAACAGAGACCTGGGGTATAAAAAAGATAACCTTGTAGTAATTCCCCTTCATGGAAATATGAAAAGGAATTTTTCAACGATAAAGAATGAACTCATTGCCACTAATAATATTGAAAATGTATCTATGAGCCAGGATGCCATATTGAACTATGGAAGTAATACCGGTGATTTTACATGGCCGGGTAAAGATCCTTCCAAGCAAATTCTGATAACAATAGAATCAGTAACTCCGGAATTTATTCCGACCGTGGGTTATAAGATGGCGAGTGGCAGAAATTTTTACCCGGATAAAAATTCTGACAGTACAAGCATCATTATCAACCAGACTCTTGCAAAAATGCTGAACACAGCACATCCGGTGGGTTCGGTGATTACAGGTGGGGATAATGAGGCTTATACAGTAGTGGGGGTTGTAGATGATTTTATCTACAATAGCGTATATACAAGCCCATCTCCAATCATATTTTTTAATGACACGGCACAGGTTCATTACCTGGCGGTCAGGTTTAGACCTCAATCAGACTTGCAAAAAGCAGTAGCTTCAATGGTCGCTGTGGTCAAAAGTCAAGCACCCGAATACCCGGTCGATTACAAATTTGTAGATGCAGAATTCGATAGACTCTTCAAAATGGAAACGTTGATCGGAAAACTTGCAGCATTATTTGCCGGTCTTGCGATTGTTATTTCCTGCCTGGGATTATTTGGACTTTCGGCTTATACAGCAGAAAGAAGGACCAGAGAGATCGGCATTAGGAAGGTGCTGGGTGCAGGAGTGGCACGGTTGGTAGCTTTGCTTTCTTCAGACTTTTTGAAGTTGGTTGCCATTTCATGTGTCATTGCATTTCCTGTTGCCTGGTGGGCTATGAACTCCTGGCTCGAAAATTTTGCCTACCGTGTGAGCATCAGTTGGAAAGTGTTTGCATTGTCTGCTTTGATCGCGATCATCATTGCATTATTGACAGTGAGTTATCAATCTATTAAGGCAGCGATGGTGAATCCTGTAAGGAGTATTAAGAATGAATAATGACTGATCACACTTATAATTTTCAAGGTTGCCTTCCGGATTTTCCCAAGTGGGTGGAGACACCCGCCTGTAGCAGGTACTTCAGGTTGGTGTCCCCACCTACCTGTAATTTTGCTAGAAGCGAAATCCGATTGTTATTGGATTTAGGCTGCGCCCAATTTTAATACTCATCTTTTGATTATAAATTGAAAGAGCTAATTTTATCGGCTTAAAACAACCAAAGCAATGTTCATCGCCGATAAGTGGAGGCATTACAGCAAACTGCAAAGACGTTATGGATGGAAGGCAATTGCCTTTCTGACATGGAGGAAACTCACCGGGAATAAGAATCATGAAATCAAGCTGAAGGGAATCCCTCATCCGGTTACACTCAGTAATTTATTGGTGGATGTATATACCATGCTGCAAATTTTTTATGGGAAAGAGTATGATATAAATTTAGATGCTGAACCTAAATATATCATCGATTGTGGAGCAAATATTGGCCTCGCATCAGTGTATTTTGCGAACAAGTATCCCGGTGCAAAAATTATTGCTGTAGAACCTGACAGTCAAAATTTTTCCTACCTCAGGAAAAATGTAAGCCCTTACCCGAATGTGCATTGCCTGCAAAAGGCAATTTGGTCCAGGCCAACTTTAATGGAGGTAGTGGATCCGGGGAGAGGCAATTGGGGATACCAGACGAAGGAAGTGGAAGTAAGTGATCACAGCGTTGAAGGGATTACGATTGATCAGATAATGGAACAGCATTCAATTCCGGATATTGATTTTCTCAAAATCGATATTGAAGGTGCTGAGAAGGAATTGTTTCAGCATCACTATGAAAACTGGATTACGAAAGCTAAAGTCATTGCAGTAGAATTGCATGATTTTTTTGATCCTACTATTTCTCCGGTATTCAATGAAACAATTTCGAAGTACAATTTTGAAATCACACAACTGGGTGAAAACACTGTGTGCAGACGTCGATAGTTTCCCGGCTAATACAATTTGGAAAGTGATTTGAAGCAATCCCCTTTACCTTTGCCAAATGCGTCCGCTGCGATCACTCAATAAATATTTCTGGAAATACAAATGGCTGCTTTTCTGGGGCTTTATTTTTACAATAGCCTCTAACTACTTTAAGATACTGGCACCACAGGTTACAAAGTATGTGCTGAACATTGTTGAACAGAGTCTTGGTAGTATTAACCCCGCGGCACATTCAGCTACGCACTATGATCCTTTAATCAGAAAATTCATCAGCATTCTGAATGTTGACAATGCATCATATAGTACCAGGGTATTGTATTGTGGTGTCATCCTGCTTTCTCTTGCCGTCATCAGCGGATTATTTTTATTTCTGATGCGGCAAACCATTATTGTTATGAGCCGGCATATAGAATTTGATCAGAAGAATGAAATCTTCAGGCATTACCAAAAGTTAGACAGCCAGTTTTATAAGACGCACAACACAGGCGACCTGATGAACAGGATATCTGAAGATGTAAGTCGTGTACGCATGTATGTTGGGCCCGCCATGATGTATATGGCAAACCTTGCCGCAACGATTGGGTTTTCACTCACCTATATGTTCAATGAAAACAAGTCGCTCACATTGTATGTCCTTGCCCCGCTTCCCTTGCTGGCGATCACCATTTACTATGTCAACATGATCATCAACAGGAAAGCAGATAAGATTCAGAGGCTGCTCTCTGACCTCACTACCAATGCGCAGGAATCTTATAGCGGTATTCGTGTCATCAAATCTTATGTACAGGAAAAGGCGATGTTGGGATTTTTTAAAAAGAATAGCGAAGATTATAGGGAAAATGCGGTAAGCCTGGCAAAGACTGAAGCAATTTATTTTCCATCGATGGGCTTATTGATAGGCATCAGTACTTTGTTGTCCATCATGATTGGCGGTTTTTATGTTATCAATGGAAGTATCAATGTAGGAGTGATTGGTGAATTTGTAATGTACATTTTGATATTGACGTTTCCGGTTAGCGCTATAGGGTGGACGGCCAGTATGATTCAGCGTGCAGCAACATCTCAGAGGCGCATCAATGAATTCCTTAACTATGAGCCTCCGATTCATAATCAAGATGGAGCAAAGAGATGGAAACTGGAAGGGAATATTTCGTTTAAAAATATCGATTTTGTCTATCCGCATACAGGCATCCACGCATTGAAAAATTTCAATCTTGATGTGAAGGCCGGTGAAAAAATTGCAATTATTGGGAAGACGGGATCAGGGAAATCGACGATTGCTCAATTGATGTTGCGCATGTACGATTCTCAAAATGGAGAAGTTTTGTTTGACGGAATCCCTGCAAGGGAATTTGAAATTGAAAATTTACGGTCACAGATCGGATATGTACCTCAGGATGTTTTTCTTTTCAGCGATAGTGTGAGCAATAATATTTCATTTGGAATGTCACATGCGGAACCGGAATTGGTCAGGCGAGCGGCTAAACATGCAGCAATTCACAATGAGATTGTGAGTTTTTCCCATAAGTATGACACGATGGTAGGAGAGCGGGGTGTGACCTTGAGTGGTGGTCAGAAGCAAAGGATTTCGATAGCGAGAGCTCTCATTGGTGAACACCAGGTGGTTGTTTTTGATGATTGTTTAAGTGCAGTAGATGCCAGGACAGAAAATGAAGTGATTGGAAATCTTTACAACTACCTTGAAGACAAAACGGCAATTATTATCACTCACCGAATTTTTTCTCTTTTCAATTTTGATAAGATAGTTGTTCTCAGGGACGGCCATATTGCCGAAGTGGGAACTCACCAAAGTCTAATGGAAGAAAATGGATTGTATGCCCATATGTTCAGGCAACAACAGCAGGAGGAGCGCGAACAAAATGATATTAAGTAATCTCTGACTTCAGTTGCAGACAGTAACTTGTCAATGTATCTTTCGTTAAGGTGCAACGTTTCTGAAATTTCTGAACATTCAATAGGATAAGTTTGTAGTCGCTTTTTACCTGCCGACTTCCATCAAAGTGAGCGGGCTAATAATTGTCTTACAATTGTCACATTCATCTGGATAATGGGATAGGCCTGGCCTCCAATTGGTGCCTTGAAAATCTTGGCAGATCAATACTTTCAAATATTTTGTCAATCCAAAAACAGTTTTATCTTTGTCCATAGCAAAAAAAATATTCTAATAAACAAAAAACAAAAAACAGTGGCGTACGAAAACAACGACAAGAAAGCGGACAGTGTTTATAGCCAGCGGGTGCGTGCAGGAAAAAGAAGAACTTATTTTTTTGATGTGCGTGAGACCAGAGGCAATGATTATTACCTCACTATTACGGAGAGCCGCAAAAAATTTAATGAGGATGGTTATGATCGTCACAAAATATTTTTGTACAAGGAAGATTTTAATAAATTTTTGAAAGGGATTACTGAGGCCATTGATTATGTGAAGACAGAATTAATGCCTGATTTTGATTTTGATGTATTCAGTCATGAAAATGACGATTACCAACCTCGTGTTGAAAAATCTAATAACGAATCAGACCCTCCTGCGAGCATTGCTGCAGAGGAATCACCAGAGGTATATACCGAGAAGGAGGGTGAGAAGGAATCGGCAAATGATGTTGCTCCTACTGAAAGTAATATTGATTCATCACACAAAGATGAACACGTAGATAAGTGGTGATCTTAATAAAGTAAATGGAACGAAACCTCTGGATGTATTTCAGAGGTTTTGTTTTTTTAATCCGTGGATAGCTTCCTGATTATCGGCTCCCGCAAGCCATTTGGAATAGGCACAGGTTTGTAATGTGAAAAATCAAGACCACTCACAACAGGCATATTGGCTGTGATTGTGGAAGCGACACAAGGCATATTGTCAAGTGGTAAAATGATGATCTTATCAATTTTAGGATTTGGATTGATGGTAAGCGGAGAACGAGGTTGTGAATTCAGAAACGGAAGCGGATTATCTGGTTGTATGTACACTGGTGGCAATTGAAATGATTTGATTGTCCCTTTAAAGAAAGTTGGCTTCTGTTGAGCAAATAGGGCAGAGGAGAAAGCGATACTCAAAATCAGAAAGTAATATTTTTTCATAATACATGATTTTGTAATCCAATTTACAGAAATAAATTCGGACTCATTTACTTGAAATAAAATGAGCTGAATTCAAATCCGATTATTGTCCGATGTCGCAAAACTTTGCAGCCTTATGAAATGTCGCGATATATTTAGGTGCCAAAAAAAATCGCCTAATCTATTTATTGAATACCGTCTTCTTGTACATGTTGATCAATCCATTGGTGGAAGAATCATGATTGGATACCGGAGTCTTATTTTCTAATTCAGGCAAAATTTTCTTTGCAAGCACTTTTCCTAACTCCACACCAAACTGATCGAAACTGTAAATATTCCAGATGACACCCTGTACGAAAATTTTATGTTCATACAGTGCGATCAATGATCCTAAAGTGAATGGTGTAATCCTGGTAAGAAGAATTGAGTTCGTTGGTTTGTTGCCTTCAAATTCTTTGAAAGGAATTAATTCGTCCGGTACGTTTTCTTCCTTCAATTCTTCTTTTGATTTTCCATTCATCAATGCTTCTGTCTGAGCAAAGAAATTGCTCAATAATATTTTGTGATGATCACCGATAGGATTGTGGCTGAAAATGGGAGCGATAAAATCGCAGGGAATCAGTTCTGTTCCCTGGTGGATCAATTGATAGAAAGCATGCTGTCCATTGGTGCCCGGCTCGCCCCAAATCACAGGTCCGGTGCTGTAGGTAACCCTCTTTCCGTTTCTGTCAACATGTTTTCCGTTGCTCTCCATATTGCCTTGTTGAAAGTAAGCCGGGAATCTGTGCAGATATTGATCATAAGGCAAGATGGCTTCAGACTGAGCACCGAAAAAATTAATATACCATGTACTGATCAGCGCCAACAACACAGGAATGTTTTTTTCGAACTTTGTTTTGCGAAAATGATTATCTGTTTCATGCGCACCCTTTAGCAATTCTTCGAAATTATTGTATCCGATAGTGAGTGCAATCGAAAGGCCGATAGCACTCCACAAACTATATCGGCCGCCCACCCAATCCCAGAAAACAAACATATTTTCTTTGTCGATTCCAAAATCTTCTACACCTCTTTCATTAGTACTAAGTGCTACAAAATGTTTAGCAATAGTCTTTTTGTCTTTAGAATATTTTAGAAACCAATTTCTTGCCGTGTGCGCATTGGTCATGGTTTCCTGGGTAGTAAATGTTTTGGATGCGATGAGGAAGAGCGTTTCTTCTGCATTAACTTTTTTGAGTGCCTCGGCAATGTCTGTTCCGTCCACATTACTTACAAAGAAGGGTTGAATGTCCTTCTTCCAATAAGGTCTTAGAGCTTCAGTGACCATCTTAGGACCGAGGTCGCTGCCACCAATTCCAATATTTACGATGTATCTTATTTTTTTTCCGGTATAACCTTTCCACTTGCCGGAATGAATTTTTTCACAAAATGATTTCATGTGTGACCACTCCTTCATCACCCCAGGCATCACATTCTTGCCTTCAGAATAAACCGGTTTGCCTGAAAAATTTCTCAGTGCGGTGTGCAATACAGACCTGCCTTCTGTCTGGTTAATCATTTCGCCGGAAAACATTGCTTTGATGGCTGTTTGTAATTCACATTCATCAGCAAGTTCAAATAGTAATTTTAGTGTACTGTCAGTAATTATATTTTTTGAAAAATCACAAGTGATATCAGGCATCGAGACACAGTATTTCTTAAACCTCTGCGAGTCCTCTTTGAAAAGGTCTTTGATTTTTGCTGATTTTATTACTCTTTGATGTTCAGAGAGCTTTTTCCATGCTGATGTTTTTGTTGGGTTGATTTTTGGAAACATAATTATTGCTATATCTTAAGTGTTATCAAATTTACAACTACTATTCTGTTTTGTATTACAGTTGATGCAGAGCATCGATGGTTTGATGCACCATTTCGTCTGAAATGTCGAGATGGAGCACCAATCGTATTTGCGAACTGGAGATTGGGATTACCAATATACCTCTTTTTTTCAATTCTGAAGTTAGGGATTCCGCTGTGTAGTTTTCCTTCACTTCAAAGATGATGATGTTGGTTTCTACGGGAAGCATCTTTCCGGTAAATGGTTTTTTCAGCAATTCATCAGCAATCTTCTTTGCATTAGAATGATCCTCTTTGAGCCTGGCTACATTATTTCGAAGGGCATACAATCCTCCGGCAGCTATAATGCCTGCCTGTCGCATTCCACCACCAAACACTTTACGTACTCTTCTTGCCTCACGGATGAATTCATTAGAACCCAATAGCAGGCTTCCCACTGGTGCACCCAATCCTTTGCTTAGACAAATACTGATGCTGTCAAATATGTCTCCATAATCTTTAGGGCTCTCATTTTTTTCAACCAGGGCATTAAAGAGTCGTGCTCCATCGAGATGAAGACTCAATCGATTTTGATTGCAAAGTTCCCGGATGTAAGTGATCTGTTCCCAATCATAGCAACTGCCTCCACCACGATTAGAAGTGTTTTCCAGGCTTACCAGCCGCGACCTGCCGCGATGTACATCATCGGGATTAATGGCCGTTGCAACCTGGTCTGCTGTTATCCTGCCTCTATCTCCTGAGAGTGGCCTTACCTGGCATCCGGAATTAAAAGCAATCCCTGCCCCTTCATACACATATACATGACTATTCACATCGCAAATAATCTCATCGCCAGGTCTGGTGTGTACTTTGATGGCAATTTGGTTGGTCATGGTGCCGCTGGCGCAAAAGAGTGCTGCTTCTGTTCCGAACATGTCAGCCGCCGAGGCTTCCAGTTCATTGACAGTGGGGTCTTCGCCAAAAACATCATCACCGACTGGGGCGCTCGTCATGGCATTTAACATGGCCTGTCCCGGCCGGGTTACGGTATCTGATCTGAAATCTATCATGGGTTAAAGATAATTTTTTTGAATGCTTTACCTGTATCTTCTTTTCTTCCTTTAAAGTTTGATGGCTACGGATTGAGCATGAAAACCACAGCAGTCCTGTATTTCCCAATTAATGAAAACACTTTGATCGGGAATTTTTGGCGGAGGAGCCAGGGTGCTCTTGCGAATTATTAGCTAATTTGTTGCTAAAAAGCTATGAAATGTTATCCTTACACATTACCTTTGCAAATGTTTGAAAGAATACTGCGATTTAGCAAATCTTTTGCAACAATATCCCATCCATTTTTATCCTTTATTGTACAATAGAAATTAATAACAGCACACTTATATGAGGCAACTTAAAATTGCTACACAGATTACGAATCGGGATTCGCAGGCAGTTGAAAAGTATCTGCAGGAAATCTCGAAGATCGGAATGATCACTCCTGAGGAAGAAACTATTCTTGCGCAAAAAATTAAAATGGGAGACCAGAGAGCTCTCGAAAGGCTTACTACAGCCAACTTGCGTTTTGTGGTTTCGGTTGCTAAGCAATACCAGCATCAGGGTCTGTCATTGAGCGATCTGATCAATGAGGGGAACCTCGGGTTGATCAAAGCAGCACAACGCTTTGATGAAACGAAAGGTTTTAAATTTATTTCTTACGCTGTATGGTGGATTCGCCAATCTATCCTTCAGGCGTTGGCAGAGCAGGGCAGATTAGTCCGCCTTCCTCAAAACAAGATTGGAACTTACAACAAGGCGAACAAGGCTTATATGGCTTTTGAACAGGAGCATGAAAGAGAACCTTCTACAGAAGAGCTTTCTGAAATGCTGGAGATGAGCGAAACAGAAATCAACAACATTTTCCAAAGTAACACGCGACATACTTCATTGGATGCCCCGGTACACGAAGCTGAAGATGTGGCAATGGGCGATCTTTTGAAAGGCTCTGGAGAAACTGATGAAGATGTAATGCATGATTCATTGAAGAATGAAATCCGTCGCGTTTTGAAGTCATTGAGTCCACGTGAGGCTGAGATAGTGAATGCTTACTTCGGGCTTGATGGTGAAAATGGTGTTACTATCGAACAGATCGGCCAGAAGTATGATTTGACAAAAGAACGCATTCGCCAGATCAAAGAAAGAGCAATCAAACGCCTTCAGAAAGCACGCTACAGCAGTGCACTGAAAGCATATCTCGGATAAGAAATTGAGATTATCAATCATTAACCCTTCGGATGTTATCCGAAGGGTTATTTTATTTCTGCCTGTAAGTCGGTAAAAGGATCTGGCCTTTCGAAGATCATCATCATTTAGGAAGGGGGCCTTTGACTGTTGCAGTATCCATTGGCCCAGCAGCGTTTTGTAGAATAGTGTCCGGCGGAGTCTTTTGCCATTCCAGTGCATTTTCTTTCTTTTCCTGTTCCATGATTTTAGAATCTCCGGTAGCGCTGGGATTGGAATTGCATGATAAAAGGAATACAACAACCGCTCCGGCTAAAACAATCTTTTTCATATCCTATGAATTTTTTTGTATCCAATCAAAAATCAAGCCTGAGTGCCTTGAGAAACAAACAACAACATTTGGTAGGTTTCTGAAATGAAGAAATTATTCCGTATTTCAGGCTTCTTTTAGATTATTCAGATTATTCACATTACCGGGTTCGAATAAAAAAACCTTCAGGGGTTAATTGAAGGTTTTAATAGTATTTAGATGAAATTATCTATGATAAACTCTGGGGAGGGATTCTCTATAAGCTTCAAGTTCTTCGGCAGGCCATATATGATGTTTTTGAGCCGGAAGAACGGAATCTGCCTTCGTGGGAGTTCCTTTTTCAATATCATTAATGTCCATGTGGTTTTCACAGGATGCAAGAGCTGCAATAAGGAATAGGAAAAAAGAGAATTTTAGAATTTTCATTGTGTTAGTTGTTTACGGCTTTTTACAAAAGTAATTTTTTAATGGTATAATGATTCATTCCTTCTTAAAAAAATAAAGAAAGCCTGAACAATAGTGCAGAAAATCCTCCATTGCCTGCGTATCCATCATAAGAGACAGTGAAGTCAAGTGGCAGGTCGTTGCGGCTAAAGTTATAACCGATTTGAGGGGAATATGCAAACGCAGTCTTACTTGATCCTGCAAAACTATTGAGACCAACTCCGATTTGTGCACCAAAATGTAAATTGCCGGTATAAGCGTTTGCGCCTGCCCGGATTGGGATCGTCGTATATCCTTTATTTTTTGAATCACTCCCGTTTGATCTTCCTGCAAATGCGATAATGCCCGCTTGTGCAATGCCGCTAATATTTTTTTTGAAAAAATGTTCCACAGTTGCCACACCTCCAGCTCCCAGGCCCCATCCTTTATTCCCTTCTAAATTGTGAAACGGATTGCTGGTGGCCCATCCAATAGTTGGTCCAATACCTATCTTGGTTATCCCTTGCCGTTGTGCAAAGGCAGTCATAGAAAAAATCAATGATAATGCCAGTAAAAAATTATTTTTCATAGTACTTTTTTGTAAAACTAACATAGTTTGATAGAATTATGATCCTGTTATTATTTTAATTCATTTATCATCTGGTCGCTCATGATGATATAATTTTCGTTCCTAGCAGCCTTAGCCAATGTATTTGCCTGGCGGGCTGTTTCTAATGCACCTTTCTTATCCCCCATGTCTTTCTGAATCCTTGCTTTGTAAAAGACCATATAATAAGGTGGCTCTTTCTGTTGTGCTATGGCAGCATTTGCCATCTCCAGTGCCTTTGGATAATTCTTGTCCCATTCATAGTAGAATGATGCCGCCTGCCAGTATGGTTTCTTATCACCTTTCAATGCATTTTCCAAAGCTGTTCTTATTCTGTCTTTTACATTTGTTTGGATTGGAACCTGAAGCGAGAAGTCTTCCCATTTAATATTGAGAATACAACTCTCCGGTTTAATGTCAGAAAATTGCATAGTGAGTGTTTCCACTTTATGCATATTCTTTCCGGCTTTTATTTTTGTTCTTACTACATCATCACTTTCTTTGTACCCATCAGCGCCCCAGTTATTTACGTCTTTATTGAGAATGAAAGTCCATTCACCATTTTTTTCAGGGATTGTATAAAGTGCATAAGATCCTGAATCGATTTTCTTTCCTCCTATTTCTACTTCATCGGAAAAGCGAATTTTCGTAGCTGCATTTGCACCTGTTCGCCATACACTTCCCCATGGTTCAATGTTGCCAATCATTTGGCGCCCCTTGACTCCCGGGCGAGAATAAGTCAACTCAATAGTACCAAGCCCAAAATCTTGCTTTATATATTGTGTTGGAGATGGTGCCGGCATCTTTACCTGTGCAGAAAGTGACAAGGCAACCAAGGATAATAATAATGTAAGATTGATTTTTTTCATTTTTGAATGTTTGAAGTTTAAAAATAAGGAATAAACCTTTATTCGAAGATGATCTTCACAGTTTGGTACAGCAAACGATTTTGCAGGTATTGAGATTTGGGATCTACAAAACCTTCAAGTCCGAAAAGCCCTGCAGCATTCCCTTTGTTAATTGCGATTTCTAAATAACCTGAAGCGTTGAATAATGCTAATTTTTCACTCTCAGGTACATCGGCATAAGTTTCACTGATCCTGTCTATGATCTCACCCCGGGTAAAATATATTTTAAAACTTCTGCCTTTCCGATGCTGCTCAAAGTCTTCACGGGTAATATTGATGATGACATTTTCAAAATTATCGATGAAGATGATTTGCCCTTCAATGTATTGAGAAGAATGCATGGGGCGCAGAGGATTATTCTCTTCTATATTAATGTCAGGATTTCCAATTTCTGAAAGAGGTTTTCCATTGAGAATATCAAAATAGGCCGTCGCCCAAATCTTAGTAAATGTGAGAATGTTTTTAGAACCGGCACCTGCTAAATCCAAAGCTGTTTTTTCAAATGGGGTTTCCTGGAGTATCATCCTGATAAGGCCATTATCAGCTATACCAATATACTGACCATTATGCCGAACCAAAAGGATATGATTGATCTTCTTTGGAAATAGATTGATGTATATTAAATGTAATGTCCCTTCAGGGAAATTATTAATTGTGTTACTACACATATATGCTGCCTGTGGATAATTAAAGGGAGTGAGTTGATGGGTTATGTCAACAATCCTGCATCCCTGGTCTAGTTGCAGCAATTGACCTTTGATGGCCCCTGTAAGGAAGTCCTGGTTACCTATGTCAGAAGTGAGCGTTATGATGGCCATTGAATCATTGGAAATTGAAATAAATAAGACGGATAGCTACAAATCTATGGTATTCGTAACTACGAAACTATTTTACAAGCGAGCCTTCCTTGAAAAAGAATTTTCGTGTAAGTTTATCAGTGAGGCCGGGAAAATATTTGTTCATAAAAACAGTTTGCTTTCCTTTGAAAGTAATTATTAAGTTTCTCTTTCTCGCGGCTATAGCCTTGATGATATGTGTTGCACATTCATCCGCAGTCATAAGTTTGCTTTCATTGAGAGGAGAATCTCCCTGTTCTTTTCCATCTTTTGTCAATGCAACCTTCCTGACATTGGATTGTGTAAAACCGGGAGCCACCCACATTACATGCACTCCGTCATCAAGCAATTCTGTCCTTAATGCTTCTAGCCATCCGTTCAATGCAAACTTACTGGCGCTGTACCCGCCCCGTCCGGGAAGACCCCTGTATCCGGCAATGCTTGAAATACCAACAATAATTCCTTTTTGTCGTGTTATAGATTCAAGAGCATATTTGGTGCAATGTACCGATCCCCAAAAATTTACATCCATTACTTTTTTCATGGCTTCCAGAGATACATCTTTAAATAAGGAACGCATGGATATGCCGGCATTGTTGACAAGTACATCTATCTTTCCAAAACGATTGATAACTCCTTCGATGAAATTCTTTGCAGAGTCCTCATCGCTTACATCGCATTGCATTGTGAAAAGATTGGGGTGATTTATTTCGGTCTTCAATTGAATTAACTTTTCAATATTTCTGCCACAGGTAGCCACTAAAGCCTGATTCCGGAGAAACTGTTCTACCATTGCCTTTCCGATTCCATCAGTACCACCCGTAATTGCCACTATTTTATCCTGGAACATGAATTTTTTTTTGCAAAAGTAGTTTAGAGATATTAAAAAACTTTGAGCTAAAAACATGGTGTGGAAATAATGATTTCTTAATAAAAACCCGGGCTTGGATATTATGAATAATAGGTGTCAAAAAAAAATATTTAATAGTTTGGAGCAAAGCCTTTTTGCCTTATTTTTGCACTCCTTTGAAAAAAGGTGGCAGTGTTATATTGATTGATTCGGTAGCTCAGTTGGTAGAGCAATACACTTTTAATGTATGGGTCCTGGGTTCGAGTCCCAGCCGGATCACAAGGCTTCAGCGGAAATGCTGAAGCTTTTTTTATTGCATAAAATATCTGGAGCAGATTATCTCCACGAGGCATGAGTTCATATTAAATCAGGAATATTTCTGTGAGTCGAAGGTTTTTCAACGCGGAAAGTATTATCGCAGGTTGCGATCGGATGTATTGATGATAAATAGAAAAGCTGGATATAATCAGAAGGAACAGCCTAAACTTTGCAAATTTTATTTATCACGTAGAAAATAATTTATCTACAACTTGCAGCAGCACGTTCGTCATTGTCTGTCTTTATTAAAAATAACTATTTTTAGAACTGTTGATATAAAAGCAATACTACTATGAATGTGCAAGAAGTATATAAAGAACAAACACCACTCTCAGAGAAAGATTGTTTTGTTGTATTTGAAAGGAGGAAGACAAGCTTTTCATTTCCCGTTCACATTCATCCGGAATATGAAATCAACTTTGTGTCGGGAGCATCCGGGGCACTTCGTATTATTGGCGATTCGCAGGAAAATATTGAAGAAAGGGACCTGGTATTCATAGCCAACCCTAATCTGCGTCATGCCTGGATGGATGGCAAATGCAGATCGAATAATATTCATGAGATTACGATTCAGTTCCTTCCGCAATTAGTAGAGCAGTATCTTAATAAGAATCAATTTCAGTCTATCAAAAAGATGTTTACCAATGCGTCAAGAGGTGTATGCTTTGGTACTGCTGCTATCGAAAAAGTTGAGCCAATTCTTCAACTGATACCAATGGAGAAGGATGGATTTTATGCAGTGATGCGCTTGTTGTCGTTGCTCTATGAATTGTCAAAATGCAATGATTACAGATTGTTGTCTAATGAAGAAATCCAGGCAGGAAGCCGGAATGGTGAAATGCTGAGCCGCCTGCATGAGTACACTACAAACCATATCAGCAAACAGATTCGCATTTCTGATGTTGCCGCCGAATTGAATATGAGCCGGAGCACATTTGCCCGCTTTTTGGAAACACAATTGCAGATGAATTTTACAGATTATTTGCTCGATCGCAGAATCACAATGGCCGTTATTAAGTTGAAAGCGGGCATGTCGAATATAGATGTAGCAGAAGAGTGTGGATTCAACAGCATCTCCTACTTTTACCGCATTTTTAAGAAAGCAAAAGGAATCAATCCTACAGAGTTCCGAAACAATTGCAAGAAGCAACAACTTATCATTTAGCTAAAAAAATATTAATTTTTGTGAGCTAATAGTGCAGCAATAGTGAGCTAATAATTCAATTTTGGTAAAAATTCCATACTCTGATTTATTAATTTGTTAAAGTCAATGACGATTAAAAAGGCTTAAAACATTGATAATAAGGTGCGTTTAAGTTAACTTTTATTCCATCCGTCCTTGAATAAATTTGAGCTATAATTTCAAAATAATTGAACCCAAAGTAGAAAAAATTGAAAAAAGGTAGGTTTAGGTTTGTTCTAAATTTTATTAACAAACCAGACAAAACGTATGAAGAAACTAATACTCATCATGCTGCTTGGATCATTTTTCCAACTTGCATGGGCACAGCAAGTATTACAAATTAAGGGTACTGTGAGGGATGCCAACAGCAACCCTTTAGCAGGTGCGAATGTGGCTATTAAGGGCACCAATTCGGCGACAGTTACGAACCAGGGCGGCCAATTTGAGATTCAGGCAGCTAAGGGTCAAACGCTCGTGATCTCCTTTGTAGGAATGCAAACTCAGGAAGTCCTTGTCAGAGGAAATGAAGAACTGAACATTGCATTGCAGACTACCACCTCCAAATTGGATGAAGTGGTGATAATCGGTTATGGTACTGTAAAAGAGAAAGACCTTACAGGAGCTGTAGCTTCAGTAAGTGGTGCTGATATCCAGGCCAACCTGGCGCGCAGTACTGCAGGAGCTCTTCAGGGGCGCATAGCGGGTGTTACTGTTAGTAATGCGGGCGGACAGCCCGGGGCAGGAATGAGTATTAATATACGTGGGTTGAGTTCATTGGGGTCAAATTCTCCATTGTACGTGATAGACGGAGTGTATGGCGATATCAACCTGGTAGATCCTTCCGACATTGCTTCAATCCAGGTTTTAAAAGACGCTTCTGCTGCTGCTATCTATGGTTCACGTGCAGCCAATGGTGTGGTGCTTGTAACTACAAAGGGCGGCCACCGGAATACATCTGCAACCGTTACAGTGAATGCATATACCGGCTGGCAAAAGATCACCAGGAAATTGGATGTGATGAATGCACAGCAATGGAAACAAACCATGCAATCAACCGGATACTTGCCACCAGCGGCACTTAACTTCCAGGGGCCTGGTACTAATTGGCAGGATGAAATCTACCAGACTGCACCTTTGAGCAAAATCAATGTAAATATTTCGGGAGGTGGAAAGGCTTCTACCTATGATCTCTCCGCAGGATATATCGATCAGGCCGGAATACTGATGACTACAGGTTATAAGGCATTCAATATTAGAGCAAAAAATACTTTTGGATTTATCAATAATCATGTAAGGATTGGCAATACATTACTGATACAATCAGGCGATCAAAGGACTTCAGATTTTACGATCACTGATGCCTTGCGGCAAAATCCGATGGTAGCAATTTATGATACGAACCAATTGGGTGGGTACGCACCTTTTGCACCCTGGATGAAAAATATCGACAACCCTGTAGGTTATCTCAAGTTGCACAATTGGCATACCTACCAGACTAACATCCTTCTGAATGCATTTGCGGAAGTGGATCTTGGTATCAAAGGATTGAAATACAAATTCAACCTTGGAATCAACCGTAATAACGGACGCAATTACGCATATAATAGTGCTTATAATTTTGGTTCAGGATTGGTGAAGTCTTACATCGGAGAAAATGCATTCTTCAACAATCAATGGCTGGTGGAGAATACCATTCATTACGACAATACTTTTGATAAGCACACCATTTCATTATTGGCCGGATATTCCGCACAGGAAAATTCCAATCGTGGATTTGGAGCAAACAGAAAGAACATTCCATTAGGAACTGATGCGATAGGTGCTGCGTCTCCAACCGAGCAAAACACTTCCGGAAGCTTGCAGGAAAACTCCCTGGTTTCACAATTTGGCAGGATCATGTATAGTTATGATTCCAGGTATTTGTTTACAGCCTCTGTTCGTCGTGATGGTTCATCACGCTTCGCAGAAGGGCATCGTTACGGAATATTTCCATCGGTAGCTGTGGGTTGGAATATAGCCAATGAAAAATTCTTTGAACCGATGACAGATAAAATCAATGAATTAAAACTTAGACTGAGCTATGGTAAATTAGGTAACCAGGAAATTGGAAATTATCCAACGCAAAGCACTGTTACAACCGGTATCAATTACCTGGAAGGAAGTGGCAGCAACATAAGCTGGTGGCAGGGTGCAAGCACAGGCATTAATTGGGTATCTCCAAAAGACCTGACCTGGGAAGAAACGAGTACCAGCAATATCGGTTTGGACGCTTCATTCCTGAATAGCAAACTTACTTTCAGCGCTGACTATTATCAGCGTGAAACAAAGAATATCCTTTTAAGTATCAACATGCCTTCCTCAGCAGGTCTTGGTGGTTCACCCACAATGAATGCAGGCACAATTGAAAATAAGGGCTTTGAGTTCATGGTAAATTATAAAGATGTTGCAGGCAAAGTTCATTACTCTGTTGGATTCAATGCTTCTACTGTAACGAATAAAGTGAAAGCTGTTACTGTAGGTAACAAACAGGAATTCCCAGGGTACAATCCACAGAATGAAGGTACCGTTACTTGGGCCAAGGTAGGGTATCCTATCGGAGGTTTTTGGGTAATCAAAACCGATGGTATTTTCCAAAGTGATGCAGAAGTACAGGCTCATACAAATTCTCACGGTGTAGTAATTCAACCAAACGCAAAAGCCGGTGATGTCATATTTGAAGATGCGAATGATGATGGTGCAATATCAAGTGATGATAAGCAATATGTAGGAAGCCCATTCCCTAAGCTGGCTTATGGTATCAACGGAAGTCTTTCTTACCAATCATTTGACTTCTCTTTCTTCTTTGATGGAATGTATGGTAACAAGATTTACAACTATACCAGGGCAAGAATGGAATCAACCAATGAGATCATTAACTTCTCTACAACGCTGTTAGACGCATGGACTCCTACAAATACAAAAACAAGTATTCCCCGCTTTACGCAACAGGATCCAAATAAAAACTGGCGTCGCGATACTGACCGATGGATTGAAAGCGGTTCATTCCTGAGGCTGAGAACAATAGAACTTGGGTATGCACTTCCTGGAAATATCCTGGGAAAAGCTGGTATCAATTCAGGAAGAGTATTTGTATCCGGGCAAAACCTGTTCACAATTACAAAATACAAAGGTTATACTCCTGACCTGGGTGCAAACAATGGACAAAACGGAGGCGGCTCCGGTACCATGACTGCAGGCACAGATCACGGACGTTTCCCGCTTGCTAAAACAATCACCGTTGGTTTGCAGGTAAGATTATAAAACAGGCAACCCCGCATAAAAATTTCTTCCATTTAAAAAAATGATGAAAATGAAAACTTTGATAAAAACAATATTTACTCTTGCTATTGCAGCCATATTATTTACAGGCTGCCGCAAGGATTTCCTGGACAAGATCAACCGGAACCAGCCGGTAGAACAAACATTCTGGACTTCTGCTGCAAATGCAGAATCGGCAATTCCAACTATTTATTCACCACTGCGTGGACAGATGTATGGCTATTATGGCGCGTACACCGGATTCCAAACCATGAATCGTGCCGACGATATTTGGTTTATTCTTGGTGAAGAAGTATTCAACTGGCAATATGGTACTTATAGTAACACGCCTAATACCAGCAGCAGTGATTTTGGAAGTTTGTATACCGGAATCAACCGTGCCAATGTATTTCTAAAAAACATTCCGAATGTGAAAATGGATGCTAATAAAAAGAATGAATGGATCGGTGAAGTTACATTTCTCCGTGGCCTCTATTATTTCCTCCTGGTCACCAATTATGGAGATGTTCCAATCAGGCTGGTACCTGCAGGTGACGATCCGGGTGGTGTCATGAAAGCATCTTCTCCTGCGGCTGATGTGTGGAAGCAGGTGATCGCAGACTTCAAGGTTGGAGAGCAAAACCTTCCTGTAACAAGGCCTGCTACTGAAACCGGAAGAGCTACAAAAGGTGCTGCTATTGCTTACCTTGGAAAATCACTCGTATATACACAACAATATGCAGAGGCTCAGCAGGAATTAGGGCAACTGCTTACCGCCCCTTATACTTATGACCTGGTAACAAATCCTGATGATAACTTGAATGAGAATACAGAATTCAACAAGGAATCCATATTTGAAATCAACTATAATGGTAACTATGGATCAGGTTCATGGGGGTCTGAGGGTTCTACAAGTACTCAAGGATTTGTTATTCCAAACTTTGTTGGATCAGCAGGTACTGGTGGTTGGTTTAAATTTATGCCAAGTGCCTCTATTATCAGGGACTTCATTGCAGAAGAGCGCCCATTGGGATCCAGCACTCGCTTCGATAAGAGAATGTACACCAATTTCTACTGGAAATATTCTGATTATGAAAGTGGTGTTCCCGATGGTAGCTGGTTTGGTAATCAAAGTTTCGATGTGATGTGGACGAATGCTTCTGGTAAACGTCAGCGCGGCGAACCTGTTTACCCTGTTATTAATGGAAATACCGGCCGTTTTCTAGTCAAGAAATTCACCAACTTCTACAAGAATGTACCGGATGCAAACAGTATGTATGATCAATCCAACCAAAGCCAGAATCTACGCCTGATGCGTTTTGCAGAAGTATTGCTGCTTCATGCAGAGGCATGCATTAAAAATGGTCAGTTGACCCCTGCAGCACAGGACTTGAAGAGGATCAGGGACCGCGCCGGCCTTGCTAATAAGACATGGAACACCGCAGATGACATGATAAAGGAAGTAGTTCATCAAAATGAATTGGAATTCTTCTTTGAAGGCCACCGATTTTTTGACCTGGCACGTTGGTATCCTTATGCTCAGATGAAACAAATTCTTGTGGATAACGGGAAGCAGGGGGCAGATGGTTTCCAACCAAGAAATTATGTTCTTCCGATTCCACAGTCAGAAATAGACGCGAATACCGCTTTGAAACAAAACCCGCTTTGGCAATGATGATGTCCTATTTGAACCTTCCTTCTTTTAAACTATCAGGCCTTTTCCTGGGCCTGATAGTTTTAATGTCAGCTTGTACGAAGAAAGATTTTCACGTTAGTGATCAGACGAAACAGTCGTTACAAAATATTGTTGATAATGGAGTTTTGTTGAATTCAATTTCGGAAAAGGGAGGCGATTACATTTTTCATTTCGAAAACGGAGATGTGGAAATATCCAAGTCTGAGATAAAAAATATTGTACCTGTATCAGAAATATGGAAGACCACAATAACTTTTTCGGATGGCTCAGCAATGTCGATTCCGTCCAAAGGCGGTTCTCTGAGTTTTATCATCAAAGATGTTACATTGAATCCATCTGGTTACAATCCGCTTGCTGCACTTGTGGAAGTGGAATTACCAACATTTGGAAGGGTGAAGGTGACAGTACATGGAAAGAATGGAACGGTAGGAACCATTACTCATTTGTGTTCGAGCCAGACTCCTCATCAGAGCGTTCCCGTGTTTGGATTGTATGCAGATTATGAAAATAAAGTTGATCTGGCATTTACGGATAAGGATGGCCGTGAGCGTGGTACTACACAGATTACGATTCGCACAGGCCCATTGGTGGTGCAGGACTTACCAGAGATACAGGTTACAAAGGCTTTGTATGACAGGATGGAACCGGGAATCAATTTTGTAAATTATCCGGGAGCAAGTATGGTGGACGTGTCAATGCCATACATGGTAGATGATGAAGGTGAAGTTCGTTGGATATTGCTTCTGAAGGCATCACCCGACCTGGGCAAAGTTTCTATTTCGACAGGCTTGTTTCGTACTCCAAAAGGAACACTGATTGCCGGAGATCAGCAATTGCAGCGAATCGTAGAATTTGACATGTTTGGAAATTTGTTACGTCAGTGGGACTTACAACATTTAGGTTATACATTTCATCACGATATCAGTATAGCTGCCAATGGTAATTTTCTGATCACGGTAACCAAACCTGGCGCTAAGCTCAGCAATGGTCAACCTCGGGTTATGGATCACATTATTGAACTGGATACTGCAAGTGGCTCTCTTGTGAAAGAATGGGATTTGGCTAATATTGTTGATAGCTCACGCTACTTGAAACCAGACGGGATTACGCCACCTGCGTTTTCACAATCACCTAATAATTGGGCGCATAATAATGCCGTTTCCGAAATTGGGAATGACCTGTTAGCCAGCATGCGCTACCAGGGAATTATCAGTTTCTCGCATAGTGGTGCATTGCAATGGATCATATCGCCTCATAAATATTGGAGTGAAAAATACAAACCTTACCTGTTGAGCCCGGTGGATGAAAACGGGAACTTGATCACAGACAGTGATGTCATCAATGGCGATGCTTCCACAGATGCTTTTGACTGGTCGTGGGGGCCGCATGATCCCGTAACATTGTCGAATGACAGGATTTTAGTTTTTGATAACGGGTATAACCGAAGCTGGAAGCCTAATGCGCTCACCGTTAATAATAATTACAGCCGGGTTGTTGAATACAAAATAGACCGGGTTAAAATGACCGTACAGCAGGTTTGGTCTTATGGAAAAGAAAGAGGGCCACAGTGTTTTTCGCAGGCACTTTCTGGTGTAGAGTTATTGCCGAATACAGGAAATATCCTGTTTTGCCCGGGAATGGGTGTGCCTACTCAAAAAGGAGCCGGCGGCAGGGTGATTGAAATTGATCCCCTGACAAAGGAGGTCGTATTTGAAATGGAGATATCTACTTCAAGCAATACAGCTTTTCATAGGGTAACACGTATGTCCTTATATCCGGACAGTCTTTAAAAAATTAATTACCACAAAATCATCTATCCACAATAAAACTTATGGATACAAAATTCGAGCAACAATTGCAGAAGATGATCTCTGAGCAGGAGTACCTGCTGCATGTTAATAATGTTCCAGTGGGGCCTTACAATGGATTTGTGCAAAGATTTAAAAACCCCATTCTCACTCCGGCACATACTCCCTTGTTTTGGCGGTATGATATGAATATAGATTCCAACCCGTATTTGATAGAAAGGTTTGGGATCAATTCAATTTTCAATTCAGGGGCTATTAAATGGAATGGAAAATATTTGATCGTAGCGCGGGTTGAGGGATATGACAGGAAATCTTTTTTTGCTATTGCAGAAAGTGCAAACGGGATCGATCATTTCAAATTCTGGGAATACCCGGTTCAGCTTCCGGATATCGATGAAAGAGAAACGAATGTGTATGACATGCGCCTTACAGCACATGAAGACGGATGGATATACGGCCTCTTCTGTTCTGAAAGAAAGAATGAAAAAATTTCTGCAGAAGATCCATCGAATGCCATTGCTTCCACAGGGATTGTTCGTACTAAAGATTTTATTCATTGGGAACGTTTCCCAAATCTGAAAGCAAGAAGCCACCAGCGAAATGTAGTACTGCATCCTGAATTTGTAGATAATAAATATGCATTATACACCAGGCCGCAAGACGGTTTCATTGAGGCCGGGCAGGGTGGAGGCATATCATGGGCTTTGATCGATGACATTACAAATGCAGTGATCAGGAAAGAACAACTGGTAGATGGCCGGCAATATCATACGATTAAAGAAGCGAAGAATGGCGAAGGCCCTGCACCCATTAAGACATCCAAAGGGTGGCTGCATCTGGCTCACGGAGTCAGGCACTGTGCTGCCGGACTCCGCTATGTACTATACCTGTTTTTATCAGACCTGCATGAGCCTCAAAAAGTAATTGCCAGCCCTGCCGGGTATTTCATGGCTCCTGAGGGTGATGAGCGTGTAGGCGATGTGCCCAATGTTTTATTTTCAAACGGTTGGATCGCCGATGATGATGGAAAAGTATTCATTTATTATGCTTCGTCAGATACACGCATGCATGTAGCTACATCCACTATCGAAAGATTATTGGATTACTGCCTGCATACAAAACCCGACGGATTGCGGTCAGAGAGTTCTGTAAATACTTTGACAGAAATCATTTCGAAAAACAATAAACATTTATCATTACATAAAAATAGTGCTCAGGTAGAGGTGAAAAAATAGCGGAACCATAGCTTTGAGCCTATGCCTGAATCTTTAAACTGCATTTATGAATGAAATTAAATTACGGGAAAAGATTGGATACGGTCTGGGTGATGCAGCATCTTCCATGTTTTGGAAGATATTCGGGATGTATGCTCTTTTCTTTTATACAGATGTGCTGGGCATTACTGCCGCTGCTGCCGGCACCATGTTTCTCATCGCACGGGTTTGGGATTCTTTTTTTGATATTGGTGTAGGTATCATTACTGACCGCACTAAAACGAAGTGGGGCAGTTACAGGCCATACCTGTTATGGTTTGCCGTTCCATTTGCTGTGATGGGCGCCTTCACGTTTTTTGTACCGGATTTCGGAACCACAGGAAAACTCGTGTATGCATACCTGACATACTCGCTGATGATGATCGTTTATTCACTGATCAATGTGCCTTATGCTTCTTTGTTGGGTGTGATTTCATCAGATTCTCAAGAGCGAAATGTTCTTTCTTCTTACAGAATGTCATTTGCATTTATCGGAAGCTTTGTTACGTTCATGCTGTTGCAGCCATTGGTGGATGGATTTGCGAAAGCATTTGATAAAAGCAGTGTCAATACTATGGCAGATGCCTCAAAGGCAGCATCAGGTATCAGTACTGCACCTATTGGATGGACACTTGCAGTAGCCTCTATTGGGCTTTTGTGCACGATATTATTTTTCTTTTGTTTTAGATGGACTAAAGAAAGAGTAAAACCCGCAGTCACCAACGGTAACGAAGAGAAAGGAATGATAAAGAAAGACCTCGGCGCTTTGATGAAAAATTCACCGTGGTGGATTCTTGTGGCTACGGGCCTTGCGGCTTTATTATTTAATGCAGTCAGGGATGGTGTGGCTATTTATTATTTCAGAGATTATGTAAAGTTCGATTACATCATGCCGGTAACAGGCTGGGACATTACCACGATCTATTTTTTAGTAGGCCAGGCAGCGAATTTAATTGGAGTTATGATGGCACCGAAACTTTCGCTTAGATACGGCAAAAAAAGAACCTATATGATTTCAATGGCTATTGCCGGCATTTTCAGTTTTGTATTTTTTGTTATTCCCAATCATATTGGCTGGATCATGATCATGCAAACGATCATATCCATGTGCGCAGGATACGTATTGCCATTGCTCTGGAGCATGTTTGCGGATATTGTGGACTATCATGAGTTAAGGACAGGGCGCAGGGTATCAGGTTTGATTTTCTCATCATCATCCATGTCTCAAAAGCTGGGATGGGCGCTGGGCTCTGCATTGACAGGATGGATATTGTTTGTGTTCAATTATAATAAAGATTTAATTCAGCAAAGCACTGATACCATCTTTGGAGAACGCCTTATGATTAGCATTTTGCCGGCACTTTGTTGCGTTCTTGCCGTTTTTGGAATGGCACTGTATCCCCTGTCAGAAGAGAAGGTTAAGGAGATCAGTTTGGAACTTGAAGAAAAGCGCAATACCTGACAGAGGCTTTTTCGCCGTTAATATTTGATTGATACTTCGTAGCAGGATAAATGTATGTACTTATGATGCCTGGTGTAAGCATCATAATAATTTTACTGTCAAATCAAACAGTAGTTTTCCGAAAATTCATATTACTATTTTGAATGCAGTATTTAAACTAATAGTCAGTTCGCATTTTTCCTTTTCTTTGTTCACGTTTTTGCAAATGAAAAACAGGTACCGTCATGAAGTGCAAAAAAAATATTGCGACCTTGTTTCTGTTCCTGGTTTGTACTACGTCAAACGCCCAGGAATTTTCTGCTGTTAAAGACCTTGTTGCAAGGCGTGTTCCCTGGTTGGTTAATAGTATTTCATTTTCTTCCATTCCAAATGAAAATGGCAAAGACGTTTTTGTTATTCAAACAAAAAATAAAAGGATTGAGATTGCTGCATCTGATGTGAACAGTGCTGCGAAGGCTTTAGGTTTTTTCCTGAAAAACTATTGCCAACGCTCTATGTCGAATATGGGCGACAATCTTGCTCCTGTTTCGGTGCTTCCCGTAATAGAAAAACCTGTCAAAGTAGTTGCCAATGCCGACATACGCTATGCGTTGAACTATTGTACTATTAGTTATACAATGGCCTTTTATAAATGGAAAGAGTGGGAGCATGAACTGGATTGGATGGCATTGAATGGTGTGAACCTGGTGCTGGCGCCGGTAGGGGTAGAAATTGTTTGGCAGAACACGCTGCGAAAATTAGGATTTTCTGAAAAAGAAATTCTTCAATTTATTGCAGGCCCGGCTTACACTGCATGGTGGCTGATGGGAAACTTAGAAGGGTGGGGCGGCCCTGATACACAAGGTATCATCGATCAGCAAATGCATTTGCAAAAGAAAATTTTAGCAAGAATGAAGTCGTTGGGTATGCAACCGGTGATGCAGGGATTTTATGGAATGGTGCCCACTACATTAAAAGAAAAAGGATTTAACCTGCTGGAACAGGGCAGGTGGGCTGGCGGATTTCAGCGTCCCGCATTTGTCAGACCCGGGGATGACTTTAAAAGATTAACCGGGATCTATTATGAGGAGTTGAAAAAAATCTATGGAAGCGATCTGAAATATTTTGGCGGTGATCCATTTCACGAGGGTGCCAATTCGGGAGGTGTACATGTTGCGGATTATGGCAATTTGATTCAGTTGGAAATGCAACAATATTTCCCCGGAAGTACATGGGTCTTGCAGGGATGGCAGAATAATCCTTCTACTCAGTTACTTTCCCGGCTTGATAAATCGAAAGTGCTGGTTCTGGAATTATTTGGAGAGAACACTGATAACTGGTACAGAAGAAAAGGATATGAAGGCACTCCATTTGTATGGTGCAGTGTTACCAATTTTGGCGGAAATAGCGGACTGTATGGTAAACTGCAGCGCTTTGCCAATGAAGTGTATCGTGCCAATAACAGTGAGTATGCATCATTGATGAAAGGTGTAGGCATCATGCCCGAAGGGATTGACAACAATCCGGTGGTGTATGATTTTATTTTAGACCTGGCATGGCATCAGAAAAAGGTGGAAGCAAAAGAATGGATCAAATCTTATGTAGAAGCGCGGTATGGAGTGGAGAATAAAAAGGTAGAAGAAGCATGGCAGATTTTCCTGCAAACTATTTACAGCAGTTTCGATAAAAACCAGGAGGGGCCGGGCGAATCTGTTTTTTGTGCGAGGCCTTCGTTAGATGTGAAGAGTGTTTCGAGTTGGGGCACACGGGCAAGAAACTATGATGTTGGTAAGTTTAAGGAAGGTGTGAAACTTTTTGTTTCGGCCGCGTCCGGGATGAAGAGCAGTGCTACCTACCAGATTGATAAAATTGATTTTGTAAGACAGGTACTGGCAAATGAAGGTGAGCAGGTATCTAAAGAAATGGTTGCAGCCTTTTGGAAGAGAGATCTTGATTTGTTTACAAAACAATCCGATTTGTTCTTATCCCTGATTCGAATGCAGGATTCGTTATTGAATGGCAACAAACATTTTCAATTGCATACCTGGCTTCAGCAAGCTGAAGATTTTGGTAATACACCTTCTGAGAAAAAACTGGCGTTGAAAAATGCGAAGATGCAAATCACTTACTGGGGGCCAGATAACCGGGCTACTGATCTGCACGAATATGCAAATAAGGAGTGGAATGGATTGATGAAAAATTTTTATTTGCCACGATGGGAAATGTTTGTGAAAGATTGTAAAGCGATACTCCAGGGCAAGCCTGGAGCGGAGCCAGATTATTTTTCGTTTGAACAGAACTGGGCCGGCAAACAGGATTTGTATCCACCAATAAAGATATCTTCTGCCCAACAGGCGTCAATGATAAATCGGGTTCTAATGATGGATTTCTAACAAAGTGTGTGGTATTTACTTTTTGTCAGAAAGTTTCAGGCTCTTAAATTTTAGACCTAAATTTGAGTAAACACTCACAATATGGCAAGCGTATTAGATAAAGAATTGATCAACTATTTTGTTAGACTCAGTGAACCTCAAAAGAAGTCTTTGCTCGCTATGATGAAGGCTTTTCTGAAAAATCCTAAAAATGCACATCACGTCACGATTGAAGAATATAACCAGGAGTTGGATAAGGCTATGGCACGGATAGACAGGGGAGAATTTGTGACTTTAGAAGAACTGGAAAAAGAAATGAAGGAATGGTGACGAAGTTGAAAATCGTTATAGATGATGAAGCAAAGTCGACCTTGAAACAGGCCTATGAATATATTAAGAACGATTCATTGCAAAATGCAGAAAAAGTTCGCAAAGGAATATTGCAATCAATCAAATCCATAATACACAATCCGGAAAAATATCCTCCAGATAAATACCGAAGCAAAAATGATGGGTCTTACAGGGCTTATGAGATGTTTAGTTACAGAATAACATACCATATCCAGCCAACTGAAATTCGGGTAATAAGAATACGGCATACCAAAATGAATCCTAAAAAATATTAAATCCAATTTTTTGAGATTTGAAGGCAATCGCAATGCCATTGGATATAAATTCTTACACTATATAACCGCCGTTTGGCTCCGACCAACGGCGGAAAGCAATCCTTTATAGGACATAAACTTCCAAAGGGAATACTTCAGCGTGACACCCTTGACCGTATGCTAATGATACGTTTTCCTCACCAAACAAAAGTACCTGCCGCGCCTCCCGGCAACGTCACTGTTGCTCTCTGTCCTTTAAACACAATATTAAATGACTGTTGATTGTCATTATCATTGATTACTACTAAAACCTTCTTCCCATCCGGCCTTATGAATGCTGCATTATAGATACCGCCGCCATTGTTGCTGGCCACTCTTACCGAACCGGGGACTACAAATTTAGAAGCGTGTGCCACTATGTAATACCCTACATTTCTCGTGTATCCGGAAATGATAGTAATGCCGCCTTTGCAGGTAGTGCATCCTCCGGAGGTATGAATTGAAAAGTTTGGATCACTGGCCAGGTTCCACTCCAGTGCATTGCGGCTCCAGTTGCGCATGGAGCCGATAATCACATTCTTGAGATGCCACCTTAAATCTCCTGCAAAGTTGCCATTGGATGGAGTGTATTGTTCAGTGAAGTAGATGTTTTTCTGCGGATAATAATTGTGTACATCCGAAAGTGCACTGATATCGCCACCATACAAATGGAATGCTGAACCGTCAACATATTTTCTTGCGTCAGCATCATCCAAAATAGTCAATGGATAGTCCGGTCTGTCTGCATTGTGATCATAAATAATAATTTTTGTCTTGATCCCGGAATTCTCAAATGCCGGCCCTAAATGATTTTTGATAAAGTCTGCCTGCTCTGTCGCGGACATCAGCATGCTTGGATTATTGCCGCCATAGAGCGGTTCGTTTTGTGGTGTGATCGCATCTATCGTAATTCCTTCAGCCTTCATCGCCTGCACATATTTTACAAAGTATTGCGCATACACGCTGTAAAACTGTGGTAGCAAACTACCTCCGATAGAATTCTCATTACTCTTCATCCAAACGGGAGGTGTCCAGGGTGAACCTAATAATTTAATACCCGGACTGATCGCAAGAATTTTTTTTAATACAGGAATTACTTTGCTCTTATCTTTTCTCAAATCGAATTGATCGAGATTGGTATCCGTTTGCCCCGCAGGCATGTCATCATAGGTATAGACAGATTCACTCAGGTCAGAAGCGCCAATACTGAGTCGCAGGTAGCTGATGCCAATATCTGTTTCATCTTTGCCAAATAATTCTTTGAGTAGTGCTGTTTGCATCGCCGGTGGCAGGTCATCTATTAATTGTGCACTTCCGTCAGTCAACGTAAATCCAAATCCATCTACAGTTTGATAAGTCGTTGTGGTGTCAACTGTGATATCCGGATAGCCATTGGTTCCACTCTTGAATTCAAGGGTAGCCGGTTGCTTTTGGAATAAGACAGTTTGATCCGTTTTCGTCAGGTAAAAGGTAACCGGAGTTCCTTTTACTACCGGAGTATCAGGTACTTCACCTCCTCCCTGGTTTGAACCTCCTTTTTCGCATTTGGCAAATCCAAAGACAAGCAATGCGCTGCAGATGATGAGAGATAATATGAATCGTGGCAATGGTTTCATTGTGCCATCCTGTTTATTTTTTGAATACTAAGGTAGAGATTGAATGAGGAAGACTGATCGCGGGTGCCGATTGTTCATCCATCATCAGGTTGTAGTGAAGTGTCGAGTTACTATTATTCATTACCACCACAGCAATGGTACCATCAGGATTTTTAAAAGCGGTAGTGAGCAGATTGGTTCTGTTGCTTGATGCATTGATTCGCCTGGCGCCCGGCCTGATATACTTTGAAAAGTGACCGATGTAATAATAGGAGTTGGCAAAGAAAAGTTTATTACCTCTTATGGAATGAACGGGAGCGAAGCAATAATTCGCCACATGGTTGGGCCCTCCTTTTTCATCCAGCAAGATGTTCCAGTCTGTCCATGCAACAGTGCCGCTATTGAAATCATTGATCATAGACTTTCCATAAATTTCGCCTAACCTCCAGTTGTTCATGCTGTCTTTATTGAATGCATCGGCACAACCTTCGGTAAAAATCAAATGCTTGTCAGGAAATGTTTCTTGCACCATTCTCTCATTATTGAATTGCATATCTCCTCCGGTCCAGGTCTCGTACCAGTGATAGCCAATGCCCCAGACATACCTGGCCGCATCAGGATCGTTAAGAATTGTTGAGGCACGATGAAAGATCAGATCTCTGTTATGATCCCATGCAATTAATTTTTTATCCTGCATACCATTGTTGAAAAGGGTAGGGCCTAAATAATTTTTAATAAAGTCCCTTTCTTCTGCTGCAGTGTAGATGCAGGACTCCCATTTTTGTACAGCCATTGGTTCGTTCTGTACCGACAATCCCCAAACAGGTATGCCTCTTTGTTCATAAGCCTCGATGAATTTGACATACATGTTTGCCCATGCCTGCCTGAATTCCGGCAGTAGTTTGCCTCCATGCAACATATCATTGTTGTCTTTCATCCAGGCCGGCGGCGACCAGGGACTTGCAAAGAGTGTCAGTTTCCCTGCTTCGTTCATAGCCTTTTTGATCAAGGGAATCTTGTATCTCTCATCGTGTGCTACAGAAAATGTTTTCAGTTCTTTGTCATTCTTTTGAACGTAGGAATATGAGCCGCTTGAGAAATCACAGCTTTGAATGTTTGTTCGCGCAAGCGTGTACCCGATACCGTTAGTAGAATCGTAGTAGGCCTTTAAAAATTCCTCCTGTAGTTTGGGAGTAAGTCTTGCAAATACTTCTGCTGAGGCATCAGTGATAGCGCCTCCTATGCCAACCATAGTCTGGAAGGTATGGCTGTCGTCCAGGAAAATATAAATATTTTTTTCAGCCATAGGCGCAGATTCGCCAAATTTGCTCCCCTTTTGTTCTGTCAGCCGGAGTGAGGTACCTTTTGCTGTTGTAAAAATTCTGACAGGTGTATCATTCAGATATTGATGCTTTCCTGCAGAGTGCGGTAGCAGCCCCATTAGTATTGCAACGAAAAGCAGGTATGTAATTTTTATCATTTTAGGTCATAATTTTTTACGGAAAAATATTTATGGGTTTTATTGAAATACACGCACATAATCCACGATCATTCTCTGGGGAAAAGTGGTAGTTGCATCAGGGTTTCCCGGCCAATTGCCACCTACAGCCACATTCATTATAAAGAAGAAAGGCGCATTGAAAGGATAATCGCTTCCTACATCTGATTTGTTGACTTCAAGTAACATTACGTCATCCACGAACACTTGCACTTTATCTTCTTTCCACACCATAGAGAATACATGAAACTGATCGTAGAATGATCCGCTGCTGAGGGAGTAAGAATTTCCCTTTGAACCATGCGTTACAGAGCCATAATGCAATGTGCTGTACATTTTTGATGGTTCATGCCCCAGCAATTCCATGATGTCGATTTCTCCGCATCCCGGCCAGGGCTTTGTTGCAATATTACTTCCCAGCATCCACAATGCAGGCCAGATGCCTTTGCCCTTTGGCAACTTAGCGCGGATATCTATTCTGCCAAATTGAAATTGCTTTTTGTTTTGAGTGGTCAATCTTGCAGAAGTATAGTTGAATCCGCTTACACTTTCTTTTCTTGCTTCTATGATGAGGTTGCCATTCGATACCAGGACATTCTTTGAATTGTTCGTGTAATATTCCAGTTCGTTATTTCCCCATCCGGAAGCGCCATTTCCAATTTCATAATTCCAGTCATCGGTGTTCAAAGTATTTCCAGTGAATTCATCACTCCATGTAAGAGTGTAGCCGGGATAATTGTCGGGAGTCGTAAAGCCGGTATTGTCTGTTACGAAGTTGGTTCCGTTTTCTGTGATGATGGTGCCTGTGGCAGTACCATCTCCAATTGTTCCATTTTTAGAATTACTCAACTGAACGGAAAACTCAAGGTTGTTCTCTCTGGTATCCGTCGGGTCTCCTGCTATCTGAACCGTGATCTCAGCATTGGATTGATTGGGGGCAAAGGTAACAGTACCTGTTGCAGCGGTGAAGTTGGTACCAGCCTTAGCAGTTCCATCTTTCAATGCATAATCAACGGAAACGCTGACAGAGGTAGTTCTGTCGAGTGTTACCCTGAAATGCATCACTGTTGGGGAAGTGCCTCGTGCCTGTGAAGCATCTTCTATTTTAATTGATGGCACTACTGCCGGTGGAACATCTTTCTTTTTGCTACACGACAAAAACAAAGTCGCAAATCCCAAAAAGAAAATATTTAAACACAACAATTTCAGAGGTAAGTACTTCTCCATCCCATTAATTTTTTGCCATTCTAAATTTATGACGTATAAGGTTGATACACCCATCCAAAACTCCGCTTTTTCGATCACCTCAACCTTCCTCAACCATCCTCCCCTTACTGTGCTTTCAACTTCAGATACCAGGCATTTCCTGTTTCAGTACCTTGCACTCTCAAGTACATATCAGTCGGAGTAATCGTCATGATTTCATACTCCTTCAGCAAAGCGCCGTAGCCGATAAATGTCGTATTTCCTGAAAGCAGAATTGCCGTTTGTGTGGATGGTGCAGAGGCTGCAACACCGGAACTGGAAGGTACAAACGAAAATGCAGAAGATCCTCCTGAATAGCTGTAACAAGCTTCACTTCCAGAAGATGGAATTCCCGGTAACCCACCCGCTAATGATCCCGTTTTTGTAAATGCACCATCCGGAGTTGCTGTAGTCAGAGTGTAGCCGTTCGGTGTTTTTGTAAACGTGAAACTGGCTGTATAAAAACAGTTACAGCAATTTACTTTTTCATTTATTGCTGCAGACCACCATTCCGGAGTTACAGATGTAGCGCTCCACGGACCTACACCGAAGTGACCAGCTACGTCTTTGTTTACTTTCCAGGTTTTGGAACCGGAACCGGTGAGGTCTGCTACGATCTGTGCATCAGGGGTGAAATCACTTCTTACTTCTATCTCTGTTGTTACCACTGTAGAGGTAGCTCCGGGCCCGTATGCCACCACAGTTACAGTGTATTTATTCAGGCCTAAGTTTGTATATTTTTTTGTTGCTACCGGTTTGTCCAGGTGTTGTAGGTTGATACCATCTGCAGCATTATAGTCTATCATATAGGATAGTACATTCTTGCCACTGAGCGTAAATTGTACATCACCAGATCCATCACCATTAGGATGATTGGCATCCTGGCCGGCTATCTGAGCTATAATCGTTACTTCTGATGGTGCTGTAAGTGCGCCCATCTGGTACTCTGTTTTCTTACAACTGCCAAAAAACAGGATGGCAAGAAAAAACAGTACTGCATAATTTCTAAATATTTTCATGTCAAAAATTTTAATTGGTTTGGGTGAAGTTGTCAACGTAGATAATAGCTCCTGCACCATCTACAGCATCGTTAAAGCGCAATACCAACTGGCCAAATTTTTCATTGGCAGGAATAGCTCCTATAGTTCCGTAGTCGAAAGTGAGTTCTTCCCACTGGCCGGATTTTGTAAGAGGTACTTTCAATACAGCAACACCATTAGAGAGGCTGGATCCTGATTCAAGTTCTACATTGAGTTTGGCTCCTATGAGGCTTGGATCAGGATTATACACCAGCACTTTGATTTTTTTTCCATTGGCCATGTCTATTGGATTGTCAAGCGGGCTGTAGGTACCACTCCATCCCTGGCTACCTCTCACAAACTTTCCGACTTTTGCAGAGATGTTCAGGCCGGTGGCAGAGGGATTGGCGACAATGGAAAATTGTTGGTTGTCTCCAAAGGTTCCAAAGAAATAATTGATATTAGGATTGTCGAATGTTATAGGCAATCCAAAGGGGTCCACTATTTTTACAGATACTGTTTTGGTTGTAACAGCAACGCCACCGCTTTGAGCTACCACCTTTACATTATAATTTCCGGCTGTGGTATAGGTGTGGCTCACTTCTGCATCTTTTGCAAGAGGTGTTCCTGTCTCATTGGGCACATCACCAAAAAATACTGTGAATGAAGCTGCATAGAGCGCATCTGCTGATACCGTCAAATTGTGCACATCCACGTTTGTTGTTACTTCCAGGTTTTCAGGGGCACGATACACAACATCGAGTGGATAGGTAGAAGTAACTTCCTCGCCGGAAAGGCTTTTGGAAATAATAGTGACTGTATATTTTCCTTCCGGGTAATAATGTACTGCATTGTATCCGGGCATTACATCTGCTTCTGCGTCTGCTCCGGCACCATGACCAAACTTTACCACAAATGAAGCTGCGCCTTCGGCAGTAGGGGTGATGGTAACCTTTCCACTGTTGTCATTGGTGATTTGAAATAGTTTGTCTGGGTTGTTTACCTTGGCAGAACTCAGGAATGATGTATCATCGTCGATCCCATCCTTCTCACAACCAATAAATGTGGCTGCAAGCAAGAACATGAGAAATATAGGAATTCGTTTCATTTGCTTACTTTTTTAATAGTTTGGATTTTGAACCAGTTTGGTGCCTTGCAATTCACCAGATGGAATAGGAAATATTTCATTCTTGCCAGCTACGAATCCGCGACTTGCAAGTTTTGTTGCAGCATCACCCCAGCGAACCAAATCAAAGAAGCGATGCCCTTCTCCAGCCAGTTCCAGTCTCCTTTCAGTTTTAATGGCATCCATTGATACGGGTACAGAAGGTAATCCTACCCTGGCCCTCACTGCGTTGAGCAAAGCTTGTGCACGAGAGCCGGTGCCACCAAGTGCCTCAGCTTCCATCAGGTAGCAGTCAGCAAGCCTGATGATATAATCATCTTGTTTGAAGTTCAGTTCCACAGCTCCACCGCCCGTACGCACGTCAGAAGCATGAGGCATAAATTTATTCAGGAAATAACCTGTGTTTTTGTATCCTGCTATGTAGTCTGCCTGCCCGGACGCTACCAGTGCATTCATGTCGAGAACGGTGGCAGAAAATCGTGGGTCATTTTTGATGAGGTCATAGAAATCCTGTGTCCATACATTGAAACTCCATCCTGATACAATGTCAGGAGCATTGGGCCCTTTTTTCTGATAACTTCTCGGGGCTACCATGATATTTACAGAATTTCCTTCATCAGCACTGCTGCCCCAGAATCCCCAGTCTGCATTGGATTGATCAGTGTGTACACATTCTAATACAGATTCAGGATTGAACTTATTCGTAAACACCCACAGATCAGAAAACTTAGGCAGCAGGTAATTGCCATATTGATTAGGTTGTCCTGGCGTTGGGCCGTTTACTTCCGCAAGCATTGCAGCTGCTTCTGATTTTTTATTATCATACAAATAAACTTTTCCCAGCATTGCCTGTGCTGCACCTTTGGTAAGGCGTCCGGCCTCTGTAGCTAAGTTCACAGTAGGAGGCAGGTCAGGAATTGCTTCTGACAAATCCTTTTCGATTTGTGTGTAAACCTCTGTAGATGGCACCTGTGTTACATTGTAAATATCAGTAGTGCTCAATGGCTCAATAATCAATGGAACGTTTTTAAACATTCTCACCAGGTTGAAATAATAAATGGCCCGAAGTGCTTTGGTCTCTGCCGTAAATCTCGCTTTTTCTGATGCGTCCATAGGTACATCAGGAAGTTTTTTCAACAATATATTAGCTCTGAAAACACCCTGGTAATGATCGCTCCAAAAACTTCCGGGCATGATGTTGGGGTTCAGTGTATAATTTGAGAAACCCTGGATGCCCGCACCATCTGATGAACTGCCACCACCTGCATAGTTATCATCTGAACCTGCATTCATCATGGTGATCATGTTTTCAAAACCACCGGCATTCTTTCTTAATACATCATACACAGCTACCAAACCTGCATAGGCCTGGTCGCGATTCGCATAATAGTTCCCACTCAGGAACTGGCCTTTCGGCTCCAGTGTTATAAAATCTTTGTTGCAGGAAGCCAGCATCGTAAAGAGCAGGATCACCGGCAGTGCAACTTTTATCTGAATTCGTTTCATATAATTCGTTTTAATGGATTTTTAAAATGAAAGTTGAATACCACCCATAAATGATCTTGCCTGGGGATACTGTCCTTTGTCAATTCCAAAAACACCACCACCCACTTCAGGATCGTATCCGGTGTATTTTGTCAGCGTTACAAGGTTTTCGGCAGTTACGTAAACTCGCAGCCTGCTGATACCTGTTCTGCTTATTAAATGATTTGGAATAGTGTATCCTATTTGCAGCAGTTTCAATCTTAGGTAGTCTCCATCCTCGAGGTAGAAATCAGACATCCTTGTAAAGTTGCCATTCGGATCTGAGTCGGTCAGCCGTGGAAATGTGTTTGATGTTCCTTCACCATGCCAGCGACTCATTGCCTTAGTGCTGTAATTGGCAGTAAGGATATCGAGCCTGCGCAATCCCTGGAAGATCTTATTGCCCGCCGCACCTTGTCCGAATACCATCAGGTCAAATCCTTTGTAGTCCAGGTTGATCGTAAAACCGAAGGTGTATTTAGGAAGGTTGCTTCCAAGAAAAGTTTTATCAAGGTCGCCACTGGTTATTTTACCATCGCCGTCCAGGTCAGCCCATTTAAAATCACCGGGGCGTGCATCAGGCTGTATCAGGCCACCGGCCTTGTTTGTATAGCTCTGTATTTCCTGTTCGTTTTGGAAAATTCCGAGTGTCTTGTATCCAAAGAAACTGTTGTATGATTGTCCTACTTGTATGCGTGTTACAGTGCTCATGGATTGGAAGCTGGCTCCACCTCCGATGAAGTTGGTATCAGCCGATACATAAGTAACTGTATTTTTCAGGTAAGAACCATTGGCATTTACGGATAAATTGAAATCGCCAAAACTCTTTCTGTATCCTAATTCCAATTCAACACCGGTATTCTTCATGTCGGCCACATTACCCCATGGTGAGGATGATACACCCACATATCCAGGTATAGAAACTGGCCTGAGGATGCCTGATGTTTTTTTATTGAACCAATCAAAGCTGATGTTGAAATTATTCAGAAAGGTAGCGTCAAAACCTACATCTGCAGATTTGGTCTCTTCCCAATGCAGGTTTGGATTGTCAAGTGTTTCGGGAGCATATCCGGTAGTAACAGCACCGCTGTTTCCCAGTGAATAATTGAATCCACCAACAACAAGCGAGAGGTATCTGAAATCGTCCATAGCATCATTACCTACTACACCGTATCCACCACGTATCTTAAGAGTATTGATGGCTGAAATATTCTTAAAGAACTCTTCCCGATGTACATTCCATCCTGCAGAGAAGGAAGGGAATACCCCATACTTTTTATTGCTACCGAATTTGGTAGATCCATCTCTTCTGACAATCCCGGTCAGCAAATACTTGTCTTTGAAGGAATAATTCAATCTTCCGAATAAAGATGATATCTTATGCTCTATGAAGTCTCCCGAATAGCCATCCCTGTTAGCAAGGCCTACATCGAAACCGAAGGAAGCATCTTTATAACTATTGATGGGTAGATTGTAAAAGGTCATTCCAACATAACCGCCAATGTTTTCAACATAAGCGCCCTGGCCTACCAGCACGGTCAGGTCATGGTTGCCAAATGTATTGCTGTAAGTGATGGTGTTTTCAATATTCCAGCTATAGGCTTTGTTTTCTCCTTTACCATAGCTGTTCTTATTGGTCTGTACCGTATTGCTCAGGAAATATTCCGGTGTGAACCCGATATTTCCCCAAAATGCTTTTTTGACACCAATGGTTGATCGTAAAGTCAGTGTGGATATAGGCTTCGCTTCCAGGAAGGCATTGCCAACAAAGTCATCAGACCAGTTGTATTGTCCGAGCCTGGTTTGGATATACGCTATAGGGTTTGTCATTTCCTGGCCTACATAACTGGATATACCGTAAGGGTCCCCTTTTTTATCACGGATAATATTTGGGTTGTTATAAATGACTGCATTGGGCTGAGAAGCAATATCGGTTACGACCAATGGTGTCAGAGGATCCAGGTTGATTGCCGAACTCAAAGGCCCTCCGAATTCACTGTTGGTATTTCCCAAACCGGTTGACTTTTGATGAGTATATCCAAGGGTTTGGCCGAAAGTGAAAAATTTTGAAATCTTGTGTGTTGAATTCAACCGCAGGTTCAGTTTATTATAATTTGAGATATCAGTAGTTACGATACCATCTTGCGATTGCATTCCTGCGGAAAAATAGAAAGTAGATTTTTCATTTCCACCGCTAAGGCTTACTTCATTAGAATATCGTGGCGCAGAGAAGTTGAAGATAGCCTTCTGCCAGTCGGTACCCTTGCCCAGGTTACTCACGTTGGGAAAGAGAATTCCATTTCCCGCAGCTACAGAACTTTCATTTCTCAACACTGCATATTCTGTTGCATTCAATAATTTCAGGATTCGCTCAGGTTGAGAAATACCATAATAACCATTATAATTCACACGCATATGGCCAGCCTTTCCTTTCTTGGTTGTGATCAGAATGACGCCCCCTGCTGCCCTGGTACCATAGATGGCTGCCGAAGCAGCATCTTTCAGTACTTCTATGGAGGCAATATCTGATTGATTGAGATACCCGATACCACCAGGGTCAATAACGACACCATCCACTACATACAATGGATCGTTATCGTTGAAGGTGGTGATACCCCGGATACGAATCGTGGATGGCGAACCTGGCTGACCGGAATTCTGCATAATGGTTACTCCTGATACACGCCCTTGCAAGGCCTGTTCTATTCTTCCATTTGGGACATCTTCCAGGTCAGATGCTTTTATAGAGGATATAGCACCAGTCACATTTGACTTCTTCTGCGTACCATATCCTACCACCACCACTTCGCTTAGCGACTTATTAGTAGGTACCAGTGATATATTATATGTAAGATTACTGGACGTAAGCGCTACCTCCTGTGTTATATAATCAGTATAACTTATTACCAACTCTTTGGCATGAGAAGGTACGGACAACGTAAAGTTTCCATTGATGTCCGTTTGTGTCGCGATGGTTGTTCCTTTTACAGTGATTGTAGCGGAAGGAAGGGGAACACCCAGCGAACTACTTGTAACAGTTCCCTGTATTTCCCGGTTCTGACCTTCAGATTTGAACCCTGCAAGCAGGAGAATGGAGGTTACAAACAACGCGGTAATTTTTAATTTCATACGCAGTGTTATTTTTTGTGAAAAATGAATGTTAAGTCGATGTTATAAAATTAAGAGAGGGAGTACTCGCTTATCAAAAAAAGAGGTACTACATGCATACTTCATATTATCTCAGTATCTATTTATTGGAAAATTTTGCTACGTCAATTGTACTTCACCTGGAAATTGTTAAATTCACATTCCCAAAAATGGCGGGTTTATGAGGAATCTACTATGCATTTTGTTTTGCTGCTGCTTCTTCACTACCAAAGGTCAAAATACCATCGGACTTCCGGAGGTGATTAACTATTCAAAGCAGATATATAATGCGGGGTCGCAAAACTGGGAAATCAGGCAGGGGCCAAACGGTTTGATCTATTTTGGAAACAATGAAGGGTTACTGAGTTTTGATGGTACCTTCTGGAAGAACTATCCATTACCTAACAAGACCATAGTAAGATCTATCGAGATAGCGCCTGATAACAAAATATACGTTGGCGGCCAGAACGAATTTGGATATTTTTTCCCGGGAAAAGGAGGAAATCTTGAGTACCATTCGTTAGTGAGCCTTATCCCCGAAAAATACAGGGCCTTTGATGATGTGTGGAATGTGTGCTACTACAAAGGCTCTCTTTTTTTTCGTTCTAACGGGATGATCTTTCAGCTCACCAATGAAAAGATTACGGTGTATCCTACCAAGTCCGAATGGCGATACATTACTATCTGCAATGGAAAGTTGTTTGCCGAAGACCGGGAACATGGCACACTTTTATTTCAGGATGGTAATTGGGTCCAGGTTTTCAGAAATTCTTTGCTGCCTTATCACGCGTTGATTTCATCCATCATTTCCCTGGATAATGATCATTTACTTATCACGACGATCCGCAATGGTTTTTTTCTGTGTGATAAAGAGATGAACCTGACGTGTATGGCTACTCCGGATATCAGCTACTTATCTGCGTTCAATATATATAAGGCCATAAAGCTGAATGATGGAAATATTGCCATCGCTACCAGTATGGGGGGATGCTTTATCCTAAGCCCCCATGGAAATATCATCCAGAAACTGACCCTTGCCGAAGGGCTTCAGAATAACAACCTCCGAAGTATTTTCCAGGACAAGGATAAGAACCTCTGGCTGGGATTAGAGAATGGAATCGACTTTGTCGCTTATGACAATGCTATCAAGCATATCTATCCGGGAGTGCTCAATATGGGTTCTGGTTACTCTGCTATCACATACAAGAATTATATATACCTGGCCACTTCGAATGGGCTGTACCGCTTCAGAATGGACGATTCCAGGGATATCAGTTTTGACAAAAATGAAATTGAAAAAGTGCTTCATTCTGAAGGAGAAGCCTGGAATCTTTCCATTGTAAACGGGCAACTTTTTATGGGACATCATACAGGAGCCTATACGATAGATGGTGACAAAGCGATCTTGTTTGATAATACCATCGGCTTCTGGACGTTTCAACCTCTTTCCCAGCAAAGCCCTGCTGATACCATGATTGCCGGTAACTACCTGGGGCTCGCATTTTATAAAAGGGAAGGAGACAGGTTTTTGAATAAAGGAATATTTCTGAAGTTCGAATCTGCCCGCTTTGTGGTTATCGAGAATGATCATACGATCTGGGTAGCACATCCTTACAAAGGCATTTTCAGAATACACATCAATGCAGATGGGAGTACTACTGTAAAAACGATATTGAAAAACGAAGGGTTGCCTACTTTGAATAACAACTATATATTCAGGATCAGGAATAAGATCGTGTTAGCCACCCAGGATGGCATGTTTGAGTATGATAAATCCAATGACCGATTTGTGCCTTCGCAGTTTTTAAATGGTAAGATCAAAGCGAGAAATATTTCTTATCTAAAGGAAGACCCCGATGGTAATATCTGGTTTGTACATGGCAAGCAGGTATCTGTTCTGGATATTTCTGATGATTCCAGCCGCGTCATTGACTTTCCTGAACTCAATAGCAGAATGGTGAATGGATTCGAAAACATTTATCCGATCGATAAAAACAATATTCTCATTGGGAGCGAGAAAGGGTTTTATCACGTGGACTTTGAAAAATACAAGCAAACAAAAAAGACGCTCGACATTCAAATACGCGAAGCCGCGACTATATCAGGAAATGACAGTCTCTTATTTGCAGGATATGGCAAACCCGGGATCATAACATTACCCTACAGACGAAATTCCCTGCGCCTGGAATTCTCAGCTATCTTTTACGGGCAGCAGGCCAATATCGAATACAGTTATTACCTGAAAGGCTTTGATAATAATTGGTCTGCATGGTCATCCAAGCCTGAGAAAGATTATACCAATTTACCTCCGGGAGATTACGAATTCAAAGTTAAGGCAAGAACCAACCTGGGTAATGAGTCCGCGATCAGCAGTTATTCCTTTGTGATAGATCCGCCCTGGTATCTTTCTTTAGCCGCCAAAGTGATCTATTTCTTACTGGTGGTCATCGGAACTTACCTGCTGGTTCAACTTCAAAAAAGAAAGTTCCTTGCCCAGCAAAAGAAATATGAGGAAAGTCAGAAGCATCTCACCTACCTGCACCAGTTAGAAAATGATAAAAATGAAAAAGAGATCGTAAAACTGAAGAATGAAAAACTGGAAACTGAGATCGAACATAAAAATTTTGAACTGGCTACTTCTGCTATGCACCTGCTGCAGAAAAAAGAGATGATGGATAAATTAAGAGATGATCTAAATGGTATGTTGAGGAACATTGACAATGAAGAAACCGTTAAGAAAGGCAAGAACCTGCTCAAAGCATTAGGTGAAGACAATAAACTTGATGATAGCTGGAATCATTTTGAAATGCACTTTGATAAGGTACACACTGACTTCATTGTGAAGATCAAACAAAAATACCCGGCACTTACCGCGGGAGAACTGAAACTCTGTGCCTATGTCAGGCTGAATCTTTCGAGCAAAGAAATAGCACGCCTGCTCAATATTTCTGTCAGAGGAGTGGAAACCACCCGTTATCGGTTGAGAAAAAAATTGGGCCTGGCAAAGGAAGGTAATCTCTTTGAGTTTTTATTGCAGGAGCAGTTTGACTAAAAAGGGGATGTGTGAAAGCGGAAGCGGAGTCTCCGGTGCAATGCCCGGTTGATGTAATTCAAGCACTAATTCTACAAGATTATAACGCCAATGCAGAAACGAAATATTTGTGCACCGGAGTTCTGATAAGTGCTATTTTGATTTCTAATGAGTTCCCTTCAGCTCAGACGCTTCGGTCTGAGTCAGACAAGCAATCGCTTCGTCTGACAAGCTCAGGAAACGGAAGTGATTTGGCTCAGACGCTGCGGTCTGAGTCCGACAAGCATTTGCTTCGTCGGACAAGCTCAGGGAACAACAATTGTTTCGCCTTCCTTCCGTTGCCACCTTCTTACCCTCAGCATTTGCAGAGAAACTGCAATGATGATGAGTGCAAAACCCATGTAAAATCCCACACCGAGGAATTGATTTTCTTTGAAGATGATGAATGCCATGATCACCGAATACACCGGTTCGAAATTAAATGAGAGATTGACTGTGAAAGCAGACAACTTTTGAAGTGCCTGGAGACTCAGGTTGAAGGCAAACACCGTACAAATACCTGCAAGTACCAGTAACCATAGAAAATCAGGTAGGGTAGGAATGAAATGGGGCGCAGGGAAAAAATGGAGATAAACCGGAAGAAGTATGAACAAGGCGATAACACCTCCCGACATTTCATAAAAATTCAAAAGTGAAGGCTTATAAATATCGACCAGCTTTTTATTAAGTATTGGAAATATAGATGCAAGCATGGCAGAGATCATTCCGAAAATGATTCCTTTCTTAAACTCCGGATAGAAATTAAAGATGAGATAGACGCCGCATATTGCCAGGAGGCCGAGCGCTACCTCTCCGAGATCAATGCGTCTCTTATTGATAATAGGATCAAAGAGTGAAGTGAAAAAGCCAATGGATGAAAGGCAAGTAACAGATACGGATACATTACTGTATTTGATACTGCCGTAAAAGGTAACCCAATGCAGGCTGATAATGGCTCCGATACCTAACAATTGCCAAAGGCTTCGCCGGGCCGGAATGTAAAATCGTTGGGTCAATATTAAAATAACAAGAAGAATCAATGCGCTGAAGGCCATTCTGTAGAGCACGAGCCATCCCTCGTGGAGTTCTATTAATTTACCCAATATGCCGGTGAATCCGGCCAGGATAATAGCAGCATGTAATTGTAAGAATGCCTTTTTCATAAAGGGTGCAAAAGTACAACGAGAATGGGATTTGTCTTGCAATTGTGAAGCAATAGTACTGACAAACATACGTGTGAACAACTTGTCAAAAAGGGTGATGCCTGAAGATATGGTTTGGAAATTACCTTCAGAAAATGGGATATTCTCAATGAAAGACGGATTGGTTATTTTTCAAGGGCAAGTTTCCGGGAGAGATAAGTCTCATTAAATACAAACCTTACTAAGGAGAAGGTAAACCCAAATGTTGCAGGCTATGGAGAGGCCAGGTTTCCATAAATGGAGAACTTACTGTAAATTTGAGTTAAACAATTAGTATGACAAGAGAAGCAACCATAAAAAGTACCATTCTCTCGATTGAAAAATTGCCTGATGACAAACTTCAGGAAGTATCTAATTTCATTTCCTTTATACTTAAACAATGTGAAGAGCAACAACTAAATCAGGGTATTCAAAGACTAACAGAAGAAAGTAAAACATTTGAGTTCTTGAAGGAAGAAGAAGACCTTTATTCTATTGAAGATTTGAAAGAGGTTTACAATGCCTAAAGGTGATATTGTTCTGATTTCATTCCCATTTACTGATTTCTCAGGAAGTAAGTTGAGGCCCGCTGTCCTTTTGGCTGAAACGGGGGATGATGTAACGGTCTGCTTTATTACTACCCAGATAAAATGGCAAGAGCAGACAGATTTAGAACTCGTTGCCAGTTCAAACAATGGACTTAAAAAAGACTCTTTGATAAGAGTGAGAAAGATTGCTACGATTGACAAGAGATTATCAAAAGGGCTTTTGGGAAGTCTGAGTCAATCAGAATTAGCAGAACTTAATAAGAGGCTTAAAATAATTTTTGAGCTTAACGGGTAACATAGCCAGTTACAATCGGCTTTCCGATAACTGCATGAAAAGTTTTTTCAAAAGTGGCACCACGATTAAAGTGCAGGCTTCAGGGAAATTGAGTTAAACAGTCCCGAAAATCCGACCAGAGGAATCATTTCACTCAACGCGCCATACTGTATAGTACAAGCCACATCCTTCCTGGAGTTCTATTAATTTTCCCAATATGCCGGTGAATCCGGCCAGGATAATAGCAGCATGTAATTGTAAGAATGCTTTTTTCATCAGGAGCGCAAAATTACAATTGCGGTGTGATTAAATGAATAATTCGAAATAGGTGAAGCAAGGCAACTCCTGAATTACGTTGGGGATATTTTTAAGAATGAGGGAACCATCGTCCAGGGATACCTCAAACAAAAAATGCCGCCCGGGAAGAGCGGCATTGAAATAAAAAAAATGTGTTTAAAAGAAGTACTTCAGACCAAGCTGCATTCCCCATGTTGTAGAGAAAGACTGTACTTTTTCAAAAGCATCTGTTCTTAAGAAATAATCGTTACCTACCTTCTTTTCTGACAATGTGAAGGTTGGGTGCCCGGTATTATCAACAGCTTTCAGCGTCAAAGGATTATTGACAGTGTACTGCTGGCGGATACCCCAATCCCTATTCAGAAGATTTGGAAGATTAATAACATCCACGATGAACTGAAGGTTATGTCGAACATTGCCTGCCTTTACAAAGAAATCCTGTAACAAACGTGCGTCAACCCTGTTGAACCATGGAGTCAATGCAGAGTTTCTTTCAGCGTATTGGCCCTTATGCCTTCTCAGGTAAGGTGAACTTTCTACAAATTTATCGTATGCTTCCTGTTGTTGTTGCACTGTCCACCTTGAAGTGGATGCGAAAGGTACATCTGAGCCTTTAGCATAAATAAACATTAGGTCAGAAGTATTGTTTCCGTCTTTATTGATATCACCTCCTACTAAATAAGAGTAGTTAGAAATATTAGCCCCTTCATAGAACAATGTAAGTGTAGTAGCAAAGTGGTTTTCATATTCCAGGCGGTAGGAAATATTGCCGATAATACGGTGAGGTATTGCATAAGAAGAATAATACAGTTCTTCATCATTTGGTGTACCCCTGTTTGCAATAGATTCCCACGCAGATGTAGCTCTTGATCCTGGGTTAGGGCTGATTTCAGTACTTAGTGAATAAGTGTATGCCAGAGATCCATAGAATCCTTTTCTCATACTCTTAGATATCTGACCTGTTGCAGAAAATGCATAACCTTTCTTAGTGTTTTCCAAAACGATTTCCTCTCTGCCTATTGCCGGGAATACCCTATTTGACGTTCCGGTTGGGTAATAAGGGCGATTATCTAAGCCACTAAGTACTCCGGTAGGATCAGATAAGTTCAGGTTGCGCATTTTTACACCGTTTATTGATTTGGTATAAAGCAGATCAATCGTTGCTGTAAAACCGTTTCCTAATTGCTTATCAACACCCAAATTGGTCCTTAAGATTTGTGGAAATTTGAAATTCGGGTCAATTACCACAAATGCGCTTGGAATTGCCGCTGTTACATCATTCGGAAATTTGTTTCTGTAGCCATCCGGGTCAGGATTAAATGTAAAGCTCTGGAGTGATGTCTTATCTGTTACGACAACACCATTTTGATAGACACCTGAGTTGCTTGGCATATTAGTCAGGAATACAAACGGAATCTTTCCTGTAAAAA